>CAZMMU010000017.1:26778-56364 GCA_964567455.1 uncultured Hyphomonas sp. | reverse complement strand
TTATTCCACGGCCCTGACCATGGACCCCATCGCCTGATATCGCCGAATAGAGCTACAGTGTGCGGTCAAGCCACGCAATAACCCGGCCGAGATCAAAACTTGGTCCACCATCGACCAAGGAGAGACCAGCACCACAGTCCGACCATGGGCGATTTTAAGCCGCTGAAAACTGCGTTTAAGATCGAAGCAACGAGACTATTTCTGATGCTGGAGCCACTAAAGCTCCATTCTTGGCGAGGTCTTCGTTTCGTTCCGCAATGATCTCAGCGGCTAAAGTCTCTTCGGTCGACCACGTACTGTGTGCATCGCCACAAACATAAACATTCATTCCACGGCTCAAGGCATCGAGGGTTGTATTGGAAATGCAATGTTCGCTTTGGAGCCCACAAACGACAATGCCCTGAACTTCCTTATGTGAAAGGGCGTCACCAAGGTTAGTTCCTTCAAATGCACTTGATGAGAATTTCTCAATCACATGATCCCCTTCCTTAGGGGCTATCATAGGATGTATCGGCCATGCCTCTGTGCCTTTGACGAGCAATCCCTCATCGGCGCAGTGCTGAATGTAAATCACGGGTACGTTCGCGTTTCGGGCGGCCTCAATCAGTTTCATTGTCTGCGTGAGTAGCTGGTCCGCCATGTAAATTGGCGGGAGGAGCTTTCCGTCGAACGCTCCGATTTGTTCGTCGATTACGAGCAACGCCAATGAGATCATACGTCATTGTGTCACTTAATGACCGACTTCGCTAGTCGATAGGACAAGAGACTGTTTCGAGGCGAGTTAAGGCCGCTCAATGCTAAGATGGTGACGACTTCTTTGTGATCATTTGTTGTGCTGTTGCAATACTTCTGATTTCACCCGTCTTCGAAGAAAGCGTCGCTTCAATTGTGATGAGTCGTCGACTTCGCGAAACGACTTTGGCTTCTATCAAAATATCTTCTGAGCGGGATAAACTAATGAAGGAGATATTGAGGCTGGTCGTCCTGCAGGCTTCATTATCTTCCATCACTGTCATTGCGGCAAAGGCGAAAGCTTGATCAAACAGCGCTGCAATATACCCGCCAAACATTGTGCCATCGTTTTGCAGAAGTTCGGGCTTTGGATGCCATGTTTTACGTATCCAGCCATCTCCCCAATCGTCGATCAATCCTAGCTGCAAAGTGCGTACAATCGGAGGCACTTGGTGCGTGCCTTGCTTCATGTTCTCGAGCGTATTTTTCGCCCATGTCATAGCAGGTCTCCCAAAAACATCTATAATCAGGGCGCAAATTGAGTTTGTGTACTCGCAATACAGAGGATAAGAATGGGCTTGGAAAAACGACCATTAAAACAAAGAAAACTGCCGTCTCAGGCGCGCTCAAAAGTAACGCGGGATATGATAATCACTGCCGCTGCTCACATTCTTGAGCACCAAGGTGAAGCAGGTCTCACAACCAACCACGTCGCTGAAAAGGCTGGCGCGTCGATTGGGTCCGTTTATCAATATTTCAGCAGCAAAGAGGACATTGTTCTGGCCCTTGCCGAGCGAGAAGAGAATTTGATGCTCCACGGTGAGCGGCTTGAAGAACAAGCGATTTATCAGGAACAGAGCCCGTTACGGCTAGGACTTCGTGCCTACATCAATATGTTGCCGGACAATCCCAAGGCTCGAAAGAGTGCGCTAGAAACGGTTATCAGGGAACGGGGGGTAGACCGAATTGCAAGTGATATTGATGCAAAGTTCAAAGATGCGGGCATGTACTCTGGATTATCTAAAGAAGAGAGTTTCGTCTTGTCGCGCGCCATCGTCGGAACGGTTCAGGCTGCTGTCAGAGAAGAGTTGCCGTACATAAAAGGTCGAGAGTTCGAGGATGCACTGGTACACCTCACACGTGGCTTTTTGCGAGAAGTCGTCTGACTATACTGCTCCTGATCCATGCGCGCACAGCAGACGATCAGCGTCTTAAAGTAGGCGTTTTAAGCCGCACGCTAACGCCCGCAATGACGCCGGGAGCAGACTTAAGCTTTAACGCAATGATCCTCAGGCCAGCTATTTCCGTGTGCCCCTAGCGCGGCATGCGGGATGTTTAGGTCACGTAGATAGTCCACTTTCCTCTCCTCTCCCAAGGGCAGACTTGACTCTTTTGCAAAAGAACAAAATAAGAACATATGGGTTCTGTGAGATCTTTATCAGGGTTGCCGAAGGGGGTGTTTCGGGCGCGGGCGTCGCAAGCGCGGGCGGATGGGGCAGCGCGGTTTCCGTTCGGGCTGGGGCAAGCGGGGGTGCATGAGATTTGCGAAGGGCGTCATGGCGACCTGGCGGCGCTAACGGGATTTGCGCTGATGGCGGCACACTTGCGGGAAGGGCCAGTGCTCTGGGTCAGCCAGTTTGGCCTCATGCGGGACCATGGACGGGTTTTGCAGGCGGGGCTGGAACCGTTTGGTGCACGCGCGGACAGGCCGCAGATTTTGGTGGCCGCGCAGAAACGGATCGAAGTCTTGTGGACCGTGGAAGAAGCGATCCGCTCTGGCGCGGTCGGCACGGTGATCGCCGAGCTGGACGGGGCGGACTTTACCGCAAGCCGCCGTCTGGCGCTGGCGTCGAGCCGGTATGGTTGCCCCGCGCTTTTGCTGATGCCTTCTGCGCGCGAGGGGGCGACAGCGGCGACCGCGCGCTGGCGGGTAAGCCCGCGTCCGTCCGCGCCGAATCGGTTTGATGCGTCCGCACCGGGATTTGCCCGGTTTCAGGCCGTGCTCGAACGCAGCCGCCAAAGCCCGCATCTGGCGGGGTCGATCTATAATCTGGAATGGAATGATGAAACGCTATCTCTCAGTGTGGCTGCCGGATTGGCCGCTCACTCGGCTCTATCGCGCGAAACGGGCTGAGCTGGATCTGCCCTTTGTGCTGGTTGATAAAACAGCGCATGGGCTCAGGCTCGCTTGCGTCAATGCGGCGGCGCGCGCCCAAGGGCTTGAAGCGGGCTTGCGCTTTGCTGACGCCAAGGCGCGGCTGCCGGATCTTGTCTATACAGAGATGGACCATCGCGCCGATGCCAGAGCGCTGGAAGGGCTGGCCAGTTGGATGATCCGCTTCGCACCGCTGGTCGCGCTGGACGGGACGGACGGGGTGATGCTGGAGGTAACAGGCTGCGCGCATCTTTATGGTGGCGAGGCGGAGATGGTGGCGCATATTGGTGAGCTGCTCGCGGGCAACCATATCTGCGCGCAGCTTGGTGTGGCGAGCACGCAAGGGGCGGCCTGGGCGCTGGCGCGACATCGGGCGGGTGTCTGTTTGGCGCACGGCGAAACACGCACGGGGCTGGCTTCGTTGCCTGTGGCGGGCTTGCGGCTGTCTGAGGAGGTATTGGTTTTACTCCGCCGATTTGGTTTGACGCAGATCGGGCAGCTTTACGGGATTGACCGCAAGGCGCTGGCGCGCAGGTTCCGGTCAACCGAGGCGGCGGGAGCCGTTTTGTTGAGGCTCGATCAGGCGCTTGGACAAAGGGCCGATCCGCTCGATCCGCTGACCCCTCTGCCCGCACGCACAGCGCGGCTTCATTGCCCCGATCCGATTGCCAGCACGGACGCGGTCGAGTTGGGGCTTAAGCGGCTTTCGGGCATGTTGTGCGATGAGCTTGGGAAATTTGGTCAAGGCGCGCGCGGTTTTGCGCTTCATGCGTTTCGTGTGGACGGGGTGGTCTCTTCGATTGCCACAACGACTGCGCAAGCGATACGCACCCCCGAACACATTATCCGCCTTTTGAGTGAGCATATTGGCGAGATAGATCCCGGCTTTGGCATTGATCTGTTGCTGCTCGAAGCGCAGCGGGCGGGGCCGGTCGAGATAGGCGCGCAGGCATTGTCTGGTGATCTGGCAGCCAGCGCGACCGACACTGTGGCCGTCAGCGCGCTGGTAGACCGTATCCGCGCAAAGCTTGGCGACCGCAGAGTGACTGTGCCGGCCCCAATGGCGCGCCATATCCCTGAGCATGCCGAGGCCCGCACGCACTTTGATGCGGAAGGATTTGGCGCGGAGGCTACCTTGCCGCCTATGCCTGTAGGGCCACGGCCTGTCCGGCTGTTTGATCCGCCAGAGCGGGTTGAAGTGCTCGCCTCGGTGCCGGATGGGCCGCCCGTGCAGTTTGTCTGGCGACGGTTGACGCGGCGGATTGTGCGCGCGGATGGGCCAGAGCGGATTGCACCGGAATGGTGGCTGCATCAGCCTGTCGCCCCTGCTGCTCTCCCGCACGGTGCGGAGGCGAAATGGCTCAGCCCGAAGCTCGACCCGCGCGCAGATGCCGCGCTTATCGCCAAGGCGCGGGCGCGATTACGAGGTCCCGCACAGCCGGACGCAGCTGATGCGGGTGAGCCGATCTGCGCCCTGCCCCGCGCGCGCGACTATTATCGGATAGAAGATGAAACGGGCCACCGCTATTGGGTGTTCCGCGACGGGCTTTATGACGACAAGCGCGGCGGCGTACCGGACTGGTATGTGCAAGGACAGTTTGCCTGAGCTTGCCCATGACCTATGCCGAACTTGCCGTCACTACGAATTTCTCCTTTTTGCAAGGGGCTTCCCATGCCGAAGAATTGGTATTGGCGGCCAAAGCGCTTGGCCTGACTGCGATCGGGGTGGCCGATGCGAACACGCTCGCTGGTGTCGTGCGGGCGCATATCGCGGCCAAGCGGCATGGGGTCAGGCTTCTTGTCGGCGCGCGGCTTGTTCCGCTCAATGGGCCAGAGTTGATTTGCTATCCGACAGATCGGGCCGCTTATGGCCGCCTGTCCGAGCTTTTATCACTTGGCAAATTGCGTGCAGAAAAAGGTGCGTGCGAGATACGGATCGAGGACATCAAGGCGCATGGCGAGGGGCAGATATTTATCGCTGTTCCGCCTGCACATCTATCGGGTGCATTCGAGGCGACGCTCAGCGCGCTTGCGGAAGATTGGGCCGGGCGGCTCTATCTTGGCGCACGCTTTACCTATCACGGACGCAACCGCGAAAGACTTGCCCGCCTTGCCCAGCTTGGCGCACGGGCGAATGCGCCGATCGTCGCCATCAATGATGTGCTCTATCACGCGCCCGAGCGCCGACCGCTGCAAGATGTGCTGACGGCGATCAAATCCGGCTGCACCGTGGCCGCAGCAGGACACAGGCTTGAAGCCAATGCCGAGCGTCATCTAAAAGCGCCCGATGAGATGGCGCGTTTGTTTGCTGGTTTCGAGCCTGCCCTGCGTCGTACTCTGACGATTGTGGACCGCTGTAGGTTCAGCCTTGACGAGTTGTCCTATGAGTATCCGGAAGAGCCTGTTCCCCAAGGCGCAACGCCGCAAAGTCACCTGGAAAAGCTGACATGGCAAGGGGCCGATTGGCGCTATCCGGACGGGGTACCGGACAAGGTGTCTGCTGCGCTTGAGAAAGAGCTGACACTGATCAAGGGGCTTGACTATGCGCCGTATTTTTTGACCGTGCACGATATTGTAGCCTGGGCGCGGGCGCAGAACATCCTCTGTCAGGGACGCGGCTCGGCGGCCAATTCGGCTGTGTGTTTCTGTCTTGGCATTACAAGCGTTGATCCGGAGACGAGTGAGCTTCTGTTCGAACGGTTTCTGTCCAAGGAACGCCGCGAACCGCCGGACATTGATGTCGATTTCGAGCATGAACGGCGCGAGGAAGTGATCCAGTATATCTATCAACGCTATGGACGCCATCGTGCGGCGCTCACCGCAACGGTGATCAGCTATCGGCCGCGCTCGGCTGTGCGGGATGTCTGCAAGGCGATGGGATTGTCGGATGATATTGCCTCAGTGATGGCGGGTACGGTCTGGGGCAGCTGGGGATCGGAGATCAAAGGTGAACAGGTTCGTCAAGCGGGGCTTGATCCGACCAGTCCGGCCTTGCGCCGCGCGATCAATCTGATCCGGCAATTGATCGGCTTTCCGCGCCATCTCTCCCAGCATGTTGGCGGCTTTATCCTGACCCGCGAGCGGCTGACCCAGACCGTACCTATCGGCAATGCTGCTATGGAAGACCGGACGTTTATCGAATGGGATAAGGACGACATTAACGCGCTTGGCATTATGAAAGTGGACGTGCTGGCACTTGGCATGCTGAGCTGCATCCGCAAGGCGTTTGATTTGTTGGCTCTGCACAAGAACACGGTGCTCAACCTTGCCACTCTGCCCGCTGAAGATGAAGCGACCTATGACATGCTGTGCCAAGGCGACAGCCTCGGAACGTTCCAAGTCGAAAGCCGTGCGCAGATGAACATGTTGCCGCGCCTGAAGCCGCGCACATTTTATGATCTTGTTATTCAAGTTGCGATTGTCCGGCCTGGCCCCATTCAGGGCGATATGGTCCATCCCTATTTGCGCCGCCGAAGCAAGGATGAGACCGTCACCTATCCTGCGCCTGCGCCCGAGCATGGACCGCCTGACGAGTTGGAGCGCATTCTGAAACGGACCCTTGGCGTGCCCTTGTTTCAGGAACAGGCGATGCAGATCTCGATTGATGCGGCGCGGTTCAGCCCCGAGGAAGCCAATGGGCTGCGGCGCGCTATGGCGACGTTTCGAAAGGTCGGCACCATACTCGACTATGAAGACAAGATGGTCAGCCGGATGGTGGCGCGCGGTTATGATCCGGTCTTTGCGAAGCGCTGCTTTGATCAGGTCAAAGGCTTTGGCGAGTACGGATTTCCTGAGAGCCATGCGGCGAGCTTTGCGCTGCTGGTCTATGTGTCGAGCTGGCTGAAATGTCATCATCCGGATGTGTTTTGTGCAGCATTGCTCAATGCCCAGCCGCTTGGCTTTTATGCCCCTGCCCAGATTGTCCGTGATGCATGCGAGCATGGCGTCGAGGTTCGCCCTGTCGATGTTAATTTGTCGGACTGGGACAATACGCTGGAGCCTTGCGAAAAAACGGGCTGTTTACGTGCGGTTCGGCTTGGCTTCCGGCAAGTGGACGGGGTGGCCAAAGCGGATATGGAGCGGCTGATGGCAGCGCGCTTTGCAGGATATGAGACACCGGACGCCTTGCGGCGGCGGGCGAGGCTGAACCGCCGGACGCTGGAACTGTTGGCGGCGGCCGATGCATTTGGCTCTATGGGGATGGACAGGCGTGCTGCCCTCTGGGCCGTGCGCGGAGAAGCGCCCGGAAGCAGCCTGCCGCTGTTTGCTGCGCTGGATGTCGCCGAACAGGGGGCCGAGCGCGCGCAGGCCTTGCCGCAAATGCCAGCATCCGAACATGTCTTGCAGGATTACCAGACAACGCGGCTCTCGCTCAAAGCCCATCCCTTGTCTTTTCTGCGGCCGCGCTATGAGAGCTTCGGGCTATCTACGCTGGCCGAGGCGACAGCCGCGCCAAATGGTGCCCGGGTGCGCAGCGCGGGGGTTGTGCTTGTGCGCCAGAAACCAGGCTCGGCGAAGGGCGTGTTCTTTGTCACGCTGGAGGATGAAACCGGTGTCGCCAATCTTGTTGTCTGGCCACGCATTGGCGAAATTTACAGGCCCGTCCTGATGGGCGCACGCATCATCCTCGTGAATGGGCGTCTCCAGACAGCCGACAATGTGACCCATATTGTTGTCGAGCAATTGATTGACCGCACCCATGATCTTGAGCTTCTCGCCGAGGCCAATGGGGGCGATCCGCTCGGCACTGTGCTCGCCCCTGCCGATCATGGCAAAAATCCGCTCCCCGGCCCGACATGGCGAAAGAAGCGGCCAGACAATGCCGCTCCGCTTCTTCTGCCGCAGCCAACACCTGCGCCCGTGGCCCAGCCAGCCGTGCCGCGCCGACGCGCTGCTGGTGGACATCCGCGCAATGTCCGCATCATTCCCAAGAGCCGCGATTTTCATTAGAGGATGCTGAAACTGGCATTGCGAGGCATTCGCATTTGTTGTTGACAATCATTCTCATTTGTGGCGTGGTTGGTCCATGATCATTTGCATCTGTAATCGCATCAATGACAAGGCCGCCGAAGAAGCTGTGACCGCTGGTGCGCGCAGTCCGCGGGCCGTGCTGGCTCATCATGGGTGCGAATTTAATTGCGGCAAATGCAAATGCGCCATGGGGGCCTTCCTTGCCGACGCGCTGGACAAAAACCCTGAAAATTCAGGACTTGTTGCCGCCGAATAATCGCGACTGATTTGCAATCTCTCTGCGACTGCTTCTCACTATCATATGCAATTGATTTTATTGGTATTTTTTAATGCATCCTTGCTTGCGCCCGGATCAAAAATTGCTATGTGATGAGCAAGATAAACAAGCAAGAAAGCGAGCCACGCCATGAAGGGCAATCCTGAGATTATCAAACGGTTGAACGAAGCGCTCAAAAGCGAGTTGACAGCGATCAACCAGTATTTCCTACACTCCCGCATGCTCAAGGATTGGGGCATCACAGTTCTGGCCGACAAAATGTACAAGGAATCCATCGAAGAGATGCAGCATGCTGATGCGCTGATCGACCGGATCCTGTTTCTGGAGGGGCTGCCAAATCTGCAAGACCTTGGCAAATTGAACATTGGCGAAAATGTCGAAGAGATTCTCGCGGCCGATCTGGCCTCGGAAATGGAAGCGCAAGCCATGTATCGCGACAGTGTGGCCGCCGCAGAGGCTGCCAAAGACTTCATCTCTCGCGACCTGTTTGCCAAGCATCTGGGCGATGAGGAAGAGCATATCGACTGGCTGGAAACACAGCAGGAGATGATCTCCAATATGGGTCTGCAAAACTATATCCAGACCCAGTCCGGTCCTGCAACGGCCTAATCCCTGCCCAGAACGAAATGATCGAAACCCCGTGCTCTCACGCGGGGTTTCTTTTTGTCTTAGAGCGCATGCAGCCGGACAGGTACGTCTTTGAAGCCCATGACAAAGTTTGAGCCCGTGCGCCTGGGTTCGCCGACCATTTCGATACGGCTGAAGCGGGCCAGAATTTCTTCCCACAGAATACGGATCTGCATTTCGGCGACACGGTTGCCCATGCAGCGGTGCACGCCGAAGCCGAAAGAAAGATGTTGGCGGGCACGTTCGCGATCGATCTTGAATGTGTCAGGGTCTTCAATCGCCGTTTCATCGCGATTGCCTGAGACATACCACATCACAACCTTGTCGCCCTTCCTGATGAGCTTTCCGCCAATCTCGATATCTTCGAGCGCATTGCGGCGCATATGGCCCAGCGGGGTCTGGAACCGGATGATCTCGGACACAGCACCGGGTATAAGACTATGGTCGGCGCGCAGCTTGTCCCATTGCTCGGGGAACTGGTTGAACGCAACCACGCCGCCTGACATCGAATTGCGCGTTGTGTCATTGCCGCCGACAATCAGCAGCATGAGGTTGCCGAGCAGTTCCATCGGGTTGTTGACCATGTCTCTGGTCTCGTCGCCATGGGCCAAAAGGGAGATGAAATCGAACTTCGGTTCAGCGGCGGCGCGTTGGTGCCACAGTTCAGTGAAATAACCGAGGCATTCGCCAAGCTGGCGTTCGCGTTCGTCCATATCGACATCCATGCCGACCGTGGTGGAGTTGGTCGTAACATCGGACCAGAACGGCAAGAGGTGTCTGTCTTCGAACGGAAAGTCGAACAGGGTGGCCAGCATTTGCGTTGTCAGTTCGATCGAGACCTTATCAACCCAGTTAAAGGTCTCGCCAATCGGCAGACTATCGAGCAATTTGCCAACGCGCTGACGGATCAGGTCTTCCACTTCGGAAAGTTGCCGGGGCGCAACCGCTGGCGAGACTGTCTTGCGCTGGGCTCTGTGCTTGCCGCCATCCATGGCGATGAACATCGGCGTGTTGAAATCTGGTGGGGCGTCGCCAATCACAATGTCCCGGTTCGACGAGAAGACTTCATGATTGGAGTCCACAGCGACAATGTCATCGAATTTGGTGATCGACCAGTACGGCCCAAACTCGCTGTCCTTGTGATAGTGGACCGGATCTTCCTTGCGCAACCGCCGGAAATACTCGCCATGTAGATTGTGTTCGAACAGATCGGCATTGGCCACATCAAGCTCATCGAGCGGCAACGTCCAAGGGTCCGCGATTGTGCGCGCCTCCACAGCGCTTGCAGTGTCTGGCATGGTTTCCTCCATTGGAGCGGGCTTCATTGTCCCGCACTCATGGCGAAAGTGTCTCAGACAGGCGCAAGGCTGTCAAATATCTGGCTTGCCAGGTTCAGGTTCCTGGCGCGAAGCTGCTTGCTTGCGCCATGGCCCATTGGCGGCGCAAATGGGTCGCTTCGGCATCCTCCAGAAGCGCGCCGGTTTCAAGCAGGCGATAGGCCCGCCGCGCTGTCGCAGAACGGTCTTCGGTGATCCGGTGCATGATGTGGTCTGGGGTCAGTTCGCTTGGATGCTCGCACCCCGCCGCCCCGACAACTTCCATCAATGCGGCCACGGTGTTCTTGTGGAAGTGATACACCCTGTCTGCCTTGTCCGGCACAACCAGCCCGCGCTGCAAGCTCTTGTCCGAGGTCGCAATACCAGTAGGACACGTGTTCTTGTGGCACGACAGTGACTGGATGCACCCAAGCGCAAACATGAAGCCGCGTGCCGTGTTGACCCAGTCCGCACCCAGCGCCATCGAACTTGCCAGCGCAAAGGCCGATATCTGTTTGCCGCCTGCGGCGAGCTTGACCTCACCCTTGAGCCCGCAACCGACCAGTGCGTTGCGGGTCAAGACGAGGCCCTGGCGCAAAGGCGTGCCGACATGGTCAAGAAACTCGGCGGGCGCTGCGCCCGTGCCGCCCTCTGCGCCATCAACGACGAGGAAGTCCGCGCGGATACCCGTCTCCAGCATCGCCTTGCACAAGGCCAGAACTTCATGCGGTCTGCCAACGCAGAATTTCAACCCGACAGGTTTGCCGCCGGACAGCTCGCGCAATTGGGCAACGAATTCGAGCATCTCGATGGGCGTCGAGAAGGCAGAGTGATAAGGCGGAGACAGACAAGTCTCACCCATGGCGATGCCACGCGCTTCGGCGATCTCTTTGGTGACTTTCTGGCCGGGCAAGACGCCGCCATGACCGGGCTTTGCGCCCTGCGAGAGCTTCACTTCGATCATCTTGACCTGATCAAGCTTTGAGGTTTCCGCAAACTGGCTCGGGTCGAAGCTGCCATCCTTATCGCGACACCCGAAATAGCCTGAGCCGAGCTCCCAGACCAAGTCGCCGCCGCCGGCCTTGTGATAGCGCGAGATGCCGCCCTCGCCCGTATCATGGTAGAAGCCGCCTTTGGCTGCGCCTTTGTTAAGGCTCTCGATAGCTCGCGCGCCAAGCGAACCGAAGCTCATGGCGGAAATATTGAATACGCTTGTGTCATAGGGTTTGGTTGTGCCCGGCGCGCCAACCCGCACACGCGGATTGGTCTCATGCGGATGTTTGGCCGCCATGGAGTGGGCCAGCCAGTCATAAGGTGGCTTGTCGATGTCGAGATGACTGCCAAAAGGTTCGACCGAAGACACGTTCTTGGCACGGCGATATACCATGGCGCGCTCTTCATGATTGAACGGACGACCTTCTGTTTCGCTCTCAACCATATAGGCCCGAAAGAACGGGCGCAGCTCTTCAGCAACCCAGCGCACGCGCGCAATAATTGGAAAGTTTCGCCACAAAGTATGACGTGGCTGAAAAAAATCGTACAAGCCAACCAACAACAAAGCGCTCAAGGCAATGCCTGGAAAGGCAAGCCAAGGCAGAAGCTCAAACCCAACAACACATAGCCCAAGTGCCAATGCTACCAACAGTATTGCAATATACCGTACCATGATGATTTCCCTTCAAGATAAACTCTCTTGCGATCACAGTGGCCAAACGCTAGAGAATTGCAACAGGCTGTTGCTGCAAGAAAACACTTTTCAACTCGTTCCTGAACTGCAACGGTCTGGTTGAGTGATTCGAATTGAGTATGTTTTAACTGAAACTGATAATAGGAAATTTCCAATGGGAAAGCGTGACGATCTAATCGTAAAATACAAGAAGCAGATGACTGAGAAAATCGGTCTCAAAGTCGATGATGCTCTTCTGCTCGGCGTAACCAAAGCTTGCGGTCCAAGCATCTATAATGCCGACGCGTCTTCGGTTGCTGCTTCTGATCCGAAAGAACTTGAGCGGGTCAAGCAAAGCTTCCTGATCAAGAAGTGTGGCCTGAAGGATACGCCAAAGCTTGACGAAGGCATTGCGGCAGTGATTGCAACTTATGGCAAGTCCACACGTCCAAAGTATCGCGCCGTGTTCTACTATCTGCTCGCCAAGCACTTCAGAAAAGGTTCGCTGTTCAGATAGTCGCTCAGCAACAAACGACCTGATAATAGGCCGGGCAGAACGTCCGGCCTTTTCTCTGTCCGGAGATCAAACGGGCTACCAGATTCTTACGCGCGTCTCAGGCGGCAGATAGAGGTCATGGTCGGGGCCAACATTGAACGCGTCATACCAGACATCCATATTGCGCACGATACCGTTGACGCGCAGAGACATCGGGCTGTGATTGTCTGACAAAATACGTCGGCGGACATTCGCTTCAGTCCGCTTATACCGCCGCGCCTGCGCGCGCCCCAGGAAGAAACGCTGCGCACCTGAATAGCCGTCCAGAACGGGCGCTTCAGCCCCGCCCAGGGATAGAATGTACGCATCATAAGCGGCTTGCATACCCGCCAGATCTCCAATGTTCTCGCCGAGGGTTTGTCGCCCGTTGACGAATAGGTCGGGCAACGCTTCATACGCGTCAAACTGCTGGACCAATTGTGCGCCTGCCCGCTCAAAGGCTGCTTTATCAGCAGCGGTCCACCAGTTTTGGAGTCGACCGTCTCCGTCATAATGGGCACCGCGATCATCAAAGCCGTGACCGATTTCGTGGCCGATAATGGTGCCAATCGCGCCGTAGTTTATCGCAGCATCCGCTGCTTCATCGAATAAGGGGGACTGGACGTAGCCTGCCGGTACGAACACGGTGTTGCGGCTGTGGCTGTAGAAGGCATTGACTGTTTGCGGACCGGACGACCAGTGGCGTAAATCCATACCATCGCCAAGCCGCCCCAGCTGCCACGCGCGTGCATCGACCCGCAAGGCGCGTATATTTGCGAACAGATCATAACCGTCAATCTCAAGATTATCATACTGACGGCGTACGGATGGATACCCGATCTCGCCCCGCATCTTTTCGAGCTTTGCCAGAGCCGCTTGTTTGGTTGGTTCGGACATCCAATCCAGCGTTGCTATCCGCGCGGCATAGGCCTTTTTGATGTTTGCAAACATGTCCTGCATTTGTGTCTGCGTCTGATCAGAAACATAGCGCTCGACATAAAGCTCACCCACAGCATGTTCGAGCCGTCCATTCACAAAGCTGACCGCTCTTTCTTCTCTTGGACGCCTCACTTTCTGTCCGCGCAATTTGCGGCGGAAGAAATCAAAATGCGGCTGCGAGAAGCGTCGCGGCATGTATGTCGCATTGGCTCGGACATAATGGAACGCCAGATAGTCGCGCCATGCCGAAACAGGTGTCCTGACGAACACGTCTGCCAGTCCCTCGATGGCACTGACCTCGCGCAGGATGATGCGCGTTTGGCTACCCATGCCTTTGGCGTCGAGAAAGGCTCGCCAAGGAAAATCGCCCATGGTGGTCTCTATCGAAGCCACTTCGCGTGGATTGTAAGCCTTCCGAACATTACGCCGCTGATCACGGCTCCAATGCAGCTTTGCGATGGCCACTTCAAGGGCCAGCACATCTCGTGCCCGCCCGGTCGGATAGTCCTTGTTCAATTCCTCGAAAACAGAGCTGATATAGGCCAGATATGCGGCGCGCAATCCATCCAATGCCTTGCTTTGTCCGATGTAGAAGAACCTGTCTGGCAAGCCGAGGCCAGATTGGCTGATAAACACCACACCTTGCCCGGGTGCTTTGGGATCATTGCCCACTGAGGCAGACAGCGGACCACCGATCGCCATCTCGGCATTGGTCATGAGTCTTACGACGTCTTCGTGGGTCTGGGCGACACGAATGCGCTCCAGTGCATCTTCAAACGGCGTTAAGCCTGCAATCTCTATGCGCGCTTCGTCAATATAGCTCAGATAGAGATCGCGGATCTTCTGGCTTTCACTGCCGCGTGGCGGGTGGCCGTTTGCCAGATCCTTGATGATCTGTGCAATGCGGGCATCGTTGCGTTCACGCATAACAACCGAGAAGCCAGTGCCTGTGCGTTCCGGCGGAATCGGGGTGCCGGTCAACCAGCCGCCATTGGCATAGCGGAAGAAATCATCACCGGGCTCTACAGATGTGTCCATGGTTTCAAGCGGAAACCCCCATGCGCCGAGGCCTGGTTCGGGCTTGGCAGTGGTTTCGATCGGGGCGGTTGCCGCGACAGGCGCTGTCTCGCCACCGCAAGCAGCGGACATCGTTAGCAATAGAGTTGATAACAGACAAAAGACAGAACGAGGCAACATGCAGAACCCGGGATCAGATATGAGTGGCCAAGTCTAACCGTATTCGGCAGCCGCGTTCCAGAGCGTGGCTGTCACACGGGCTAGAAATCGTTTAACCGTGCATATCGGTCACGGTGGAAGCCTGCTCCGCCATACATGGCTTCTGTGACACGCGCCCGCTTGAGGATAAAGCCCGCTTCATGCGCATCGGTCATGCCTATACCGCCATGCATCTGTATGCATTCATTGGAGACCAGATGCAGCGTGTCCGATGCCTGCGCTTTGGCCAGGCTTGCAAGTTCGGCAATGTCTTTGCGTCCGGTATCGACCGCAGAAAGCGCTGCAGCAACAGAAGAGCGGACAAGCTCAAGTTCGGTGAACATGATGGCAGCCCGGTGCTGCAAGCCCTGAAATGATCCTATCAGCTGGCCGAACTGTTTGCGGGTTTGCAAATATTCAAGAGTCATCTCGAATGCCATGCTTGCGCTGCCGAGCATTTCTGCGGCCAGTCCGATCCGCGCTCGGTCCAGAAGGGTCTCAATCAGATCATAGGCCTTGCCCGCGTCCCCGATCAGCGCGCTGGCCCCGACCGATACATCATCCAGTACCAGATCCGCTGCGCCATGGGCGTCAAGCGTGTTCAGGGTCTGCACAGACAGGCCGGTTGTGTCTTTGGGCACAAGGAACAGGCTGAGCCCGTTTTCTTCGCCAGCGCTGCCACTTGTGCGCGCCACAATAAGGAATAGATCGGCAAACTGTCCATTCGGCACAAACCGTTTGCTACCGGACAGCATAAAAGCGTCGCCGTCCTGGCTTGCCGTCATGGCGATGTTGAGCGGGTTGTGGTGGGCGCCCTCGTCCAGCGCCAGCGCTGTGGCGATCTCGCCGGATGCGATTTTTTCAAGCCACGCGCTCTTCTGCGCATCAGAGCCGCCGAGCACGAGCGCAGATGCACCGATCAGAGCCGTCTGCAGGAGCGGCGTTGCCGCCAGCGTGCGTCCCTGCGCTTCCATGATCTGGCCCAGGCCGACCATGCCGAAATCGGAGCCGCCATAAGCTTCGGGCACGAGAACACCGAAGAAACCGAGTTCGGCCAGCTTTGTCCGTGCCTCGACATCTACGCCATTTGCCCCCGCATCCCGCAGGCCGCGCAGGCGTGAAATGGGCAACTCGTCGCGCGCAAAGGCAATCGCGGTATCGCGCAACATTTGCTGATCTTCGGTCAGGATAAAAGTCATGAGATGGGGCACCCGTGCTCTAAAATAGGAACAAGGGTTACGATAGCCGCTGGGGCTTGACCTGCAAGGGTGACGTTGCGTCGCGTGAAGACGAACGGGCTATTTCAGGGCGCGCATCCGCTCGACCAGCGCACCGGATCTGCGGGCTTTGCGGGAATACGATTTGAGGATAGCTTTTTCTTCGGCCGCCTTTTTCTTCCTGACCTCTATTTGCCGGGCGTTCAGTCGGGGCCGGGCGTAAGGAATCACGCAAGATACCCGTAACAGACACATAGCCAATCGACAGAGCCAGTAGAAAAAATATCAATCCCAAACTGTACTGATACATCTGGCCCTCCGTTTGGGGACTCTAACAAAACAGCCTTAAGCTCGATTTAACCTCGGAGTTGCATTTTTCTGTTTTCATCATTGCGTCTGATGGGCACTAGCGGAACTCATCGGCCAGCGTCCGCTCTGCACGTTCCTGACGTATCTCGGCGAAGGGCTTGCCAAGTGTTTTGCCCAGCCAGAAGAAGATGTACGTTGCGCAAATCCCCGCACCGACGATCGACAGAGCTGGCAGACTGTTTGCCAGTCCAGACACCAAAATCAACAAGGTGGCCGTTAGAGTTACCGGCCCAAAGGTCAGCACATAGATCAGTCGGCGACGCATAAGCTCATTGCCGAAGAAGCTCATCGCAACGCCGCCGGGCAGGCCGACAAGAATGACCGTTGCAAACAGCACGCTTATTGATGCTCGCGAAGGCCCAGCACGCGTTTGGCGATGACGTTAAGGTTCACCTCTGACGTTCCGCCCTCAATTGAATTGCCCTTGGCGCGCAGCATGGCGCGCGTTGCACCAAGTTCGTCTTTGTCAAAGCCCTCACCCGACCAGCCCAGACCATCCGCGCCAAGCGCTTCGACCACAAGTTCGGTCTTGTCCTGGTTCAGCTTGGCACCGCAATATTTCAAAATGGACGTGGTCGGGCCGATGTCTCCTCCCGCTTTTGCCGTCTCGGTGCTGCGGCGCACGGTGAGGCCAAAAGCCTTGTTGTACATCAGATGCTTGGTCAAACGCGTGCGCAAATCACCATCTGCCAGAGCGCCATCTGCATTGACGCCAATTTTCGCCTTGGCGATGTCATGTGGTCCGAGCGCCCCTGCGCCTGCCGAGCTGGCACCAAAGCCGGACGATGAGATCGACTGACGCTCGAATTGCAATAGCCGCTTGGCAATGGTCCAGCCGCCGTTGACCTCACCAACAAGCTGGTCTTTGGGAACCTTCACATCAGTGAAGAAGGTCTCGCAAAACGGTGACGAACCCGAGATCAGCAAAATGGGGCGTGTCTCGACGCCCTCGCTTTTCATGTCGAACAAGATGAAGGAAATGCCGCCATGCTTGACCGACGTATCCGTCCGCACGAGGCAGAAGATCCAGTCGGCATGATTGGCATAAGAGGTCCAGACTTTCTGGCCATTGATCAGATAATGGTCGCCCTTATCCTCGCATTTGGTCTGTAGATCGGCGAGGTCCGAGCCTGCACCCGGTTCCGAATAGCCCTGACACCAACGCGTTTTGCCCATGACAATGTCCGGCAGGAAGCGCTTTTTCTGTTCCTCGCTGCCGAATTCGAGCAAGGCTGGCCCGAACATCCAGAGGCCGAAGGAGTAGAGCGGTGGCCGCGCTTTTATGCGTGCAAGTTCCTGTCGCAAGATCGCTGCTTCGCCGCGGCTGAGCCCGCCGCCGCCATATTCACTGGGCCATTCAGGCGCGGTCCAGCCCTTCTCGCCCATCCGCTCCAGCCAGAGCTTGGCTTCGGGATTATGGAAGACCTGACCGGTGCCGCCCCAGATCACGTCCGCTTCAGACATCGGGGTGCGCATGGTGGGTGGGCAATTCGCCTCCAGCCATTCGCGGGTTTCCGAGCGGAATGCATCGTGCGCGGCGCCATCGGCCATAGGGATCTCCTGCTGTTTCGATCAATCTGTGCCGATCATAGCCAAGCCAGCCCGCAAGCCAAGCCATGCCCCAAGGTCATGGGGCTTTAGGTGGAAGGCCCGGCTTATTCGTCGAGCGCGTAGGAAAACTCTTCGCGGTTGATCTGGCCCTGTTCATTGACGAAATAGGTCGCCACTTCGCGCATCTGCATTCGGTCGCCTGTGTCCTTCTGGGTGACATCCATATCGAAAATCACGCTGAACTGATTGTCGCCATGGACAAATGGTCCTTCGGCCTGGCTCGAATGGACCTCATGGGCGTTGTACCACCATTCATGCTTGCCGCGAATGGCATCAAGCCCGACCGCTTCGGCACTCTCGGCACCGGGCATGGCCACAGCTTCTGCCGATACCGCGTCCTGCGCATAGAGTTGATCAAGACACTCGCTGTCGCGGCCCTGATTGCACATTTCCACGAGTTTTCCACCAAGCTGCATCAGTTCTTTTCCAGTTGCCATGATGATCTCCCATTTTCTGTAAGCCCCAGTGTACCACAAATCGGACGAGCCATCGACTCGCTTTGGCGCGGGGCACCAAAGTCTGGTCGGACTAGAATCTGCCGAAGGGGCTGTTCTCCGGTCCTGTTTCCAGCCCTGCCAGATTGACCAGATGGACGAGCAGAAGGATAAAGCCGAATGCGGCGAAAATCATCACAAGGCCCCACGGCACCCGACGCGGCTTCAGATCATTCCATGGCAAGCCCGCGCGCCAATTGGCGACAATGCCCAGCGCGAGCATGCTGACAAGGCCAGCCAGAGTCAGGATCAGATCAAGCATGGCTTGCGCTCTAACCCGTTCCTATCGATCAGGCAAATGCCTCTTGATCGATCCTCGGCGTGTAACGTGTCAGAGCATGAGGTGTCTTGGCCCAGCTATGAGGCGTCCAGAGCAATTCGAAAAAGGCAATCGCGGCGGCCAGAGACAGGAGCGGCCAATAGAGCCAGAAACTTGCCACCAGACCCAGCCGCTGGCTCGACATTCCGCCCGGCGCCAGAAAGACCGACACGGCACTGGCCAGATATCCCGCAATCAGGATTGCTGCGCCGATAGGAGCCAGCGCCGCCTCCGGTGACAAGGCACATATCAGAAGCCAAACCAGACATGGCAAGTGCAAGAGTGCGGACCCGATTGCGCCAGATAGAAGCCAGTAGCTTGCGAGAAAGTTCTTCCATCCCATCTCGTGCGCCGCTCTGAGAGGTTGGCGCATCAGCACAATCCATGTCTGCATATAGCCCTTGATCCAGCGTGATCTCTGCCGGATCCAGATGGACAGGGTTTCGGGCGCCTCTTCCTGAGTCGGCGCGGCTATGACATCAACGCTCAATCCCATCCGCGCAAATCGCAGGCCAATGTCCGCATCCTCGGTGACATTCCAAGCGTCCCAGCCGCCTGCACATCGCAGAGCGGACACCCGAAAGTGATTGCTCGTTCCGCCAAGTGCAATCGGCAAGCCCAGACGCGCCAGCGCAGGCAGGATCAGGCCGAAATGTACATCGTATTCCAGCGCCCATTGTCCGGCGAGCCAGCTTCCACCGGAATTGTAGGCGTATAGAGGTGCCTGAACGCAAGCCAGTCCGGGACCACCTTTCTCAAGCGCCTCAACAGCAGATTTCAGCTGACCGGGGTGTGGCCGGTCCTCCGCATCATAGATCGTAACAAACTCTCCACTCAAACGCGCCAGAGCGACATTCAGCGCGCGCGGCTTTGTGCGTGGTTGCCCATTTGGCAAAGTGAGGATCTGCGCGCCCATATGTAACGGTTCACGCGCGAGCGCCATGCGGGTCTGCTCATCCGCTTGCTCGGTCAAGAACAGGATCTCCAGCTTGTCGGCCGGATAGTCGATCCGATTGAGCGCCGAGACAAGGCCGGGCACCGATCCTGCTTCGTTGTATAGCGGCACGAGCACCGTGTATGTGGGCCAATTACAATCAGGCCGCTTGATCACGGGCTCAAGATTTCGTCCTCGCGTCCGCTGTTGGTGTGCCCCCAGAAGATAGAGCCATGTCCGCAAACCAATCAGCAAAAAGAAACAGATCAGCAGGAGGATCGACGTTGCCAGGATGAACATGACAGGCGCGAACAGTCCGAACACACCAAGACTGATCCCCAGTATCGGCAGCATGGATGGGAGACGATCATGATGCCGACAGCACAAGAGCGGATAGCGCCGACCAAGTTGGTTGCTCGCGGTCTCAACCTCCGTTCCGGATATGATTATCGGACGCCCGCACCCAATCTTTGTCGACTTGTCACTTTGCCTGCCCATCGTCAAAGTCAACGACACTTCCAGATCGCAAACAATCAACTCCGACGCGCTTCACCCTTGAAAATTGCACAAAAATACCCGCAAAAATTGCATTCAGCGTGTCTCATAAATATCGCATAGACCGCTATTTGCCTGTCCACCTGCAAATAGAGATTGCAATCGTATGGCGATCAGGCGTACGCCAAGCTCAAATCGGCAGCGCGTAGATGACAGTCTTTTTGTCAGCTCCCGAAACACTCATCCGCACCCTCAACATATGGGGATGCCCTCAACGCCGGGAATTGCCCCGTGCACCGCAACAGGCGGCTGGTCTACGCAAGTATCCCTGAAACTTAATCGAACGGGCCAATACTGGCTCCCGCTCGCGCGAACTGAGAATATCAGCTCCGCGCGGCTATGAATGAAAGACCCATTTTGACTCAATTTAAAGATCTCGGCCTCGCCGACCCTATTCTGCGCGCACTTGACGCCGCAGGCTATGACACACCGACGCCGATTCAGGCCAAGCTGATTCCACATATGCTCGAAGGCCGCGATGTCGTGGGCATTGCCCAGACGGGAACCGGCAAAACAGCCGCTTTCGTTCTGCCTCTGCTTCAAGAAGTGGCTGCGAACAAATCTGCGCCGCAAAAGCGCAGCTGCCAAACGCTGATCGTAACGCCCACGCGCGAGCTTGCTGCACAAATTGCAGACAATGTCGGTATCTATGGCAAACACATCAAACATCGCTGCGCGGTGGTGGTTGGCGGCGTCAAGCCGAACCCGCAAATCCGCGCTATGGCAAATGGTGTGGACATTCTCGTCGCGACGCCGGGCCGCCTGCTCGATCATATGTCTTCGGGCGCAATCCGCATTGACAAGACCACAACGGTTATTCTCGACGAGGCAGATCAGATGCTCGATCTGGGCTTTCTGCCTGCCATTCGCAAAATTATGTCGAACCTGCCGCGCGACCGCCGTACCGCCCTACTTTCTGCCACGATGCCCAAGCAGATCCGCGGGCTCGCTAGTGATTTTCTCGACAATCCCGTCGAGATCACGGTTACACCGAACTCAAAGCCGATCGAGCGGATTGACCAGCGTGTCATCCATGTGCCAAAGCGCGCCAAGACCGCCCTGCTCCTCGATCTGCTTGGCGAGATGGCTTATGAACGGGCGATTATATTTACACGGACCAAGCATGGTGCCGATAGAGTTGCCCGCCAGCTTGACAAGGGCGGGTTTCCGGCTGCTGCCATTCACGGCAATAAAAGCCAGAACCAGCGCAAGCGCGCCCTTGCCGCCTTCAAGGACGGCACGACCGGCATCCTTGTGGCGACCGATATCGCGGCGCGCGGGATTGACGTTGATGACGTCTCCCATGTGGTCAATTTCGATTTGCCGAACGTGCCGGAGTCCTATGTCCACCGCATCGGGCGGACGGCGCGCGCGGGCAAGGAAGGCGTCGCCATTGCCTTTTGCGACAGCGAAGAGCGTAGCCTACTCCGCGACATTGAGAAATTGATCAAGACCAGCCTGCCGAAGGAAAATGCCGACGCCAAATATGGCGATATTGCCAAGGAGGCTGAAGCCCGCGCACAAGCAAATGGCGGCGGGACCGGTGGACGCGGGCGGGGCGGCCGGCCTGGTGGCAGACGTTCGGGCGGTCAGGGTGGCCAGAAACGTCAGGGCGGAAATGCTCAGGGTACGGGCTCGGGCGGTGGAGAAAAATCTGCGAAACCCAACAAGAATCGCCGCCGCAGGCCGAACCGCAACAGTTCCAGCGCATCGCGGGGTTAGAACGCCCGCGTTCCTCTCTGAAACAAAAAAGGCGACCCGCAAGGATCGCCTTTTCTTTTGATCAGAATGCGCGCTCTACGTATCCAGGAAGCTACGTAGCTTGCGTGAGCGGGACGGGTGCTTCAGCTTACGCAGGGCTTTGGCCTCGATCTGGCGGATGCGTTCGCGCGTCACGGAGAATTGCTGGCCAACCTCTTCAAGCGTGTGGTCGGTGTTCATGCCGATGCCGAAGCGCATGCGTAAGACCCGCTCCTCACGTGGGGTGAGCGAGGCGAGCACGCGTGTTGTGGTTTCGCGCAAGTTTGACTGGATCGCCGCCTCGACGGGCAGGAGCGCCAGCTTGTCCTCGATAAAGTCGCCAAGGTTTGAATCCTCGTCGTCGCCAATCGGTGTTTCCAGAGAGATCGGCTCTTTGGCGATTTTCAGCACTTTGCGGATTTTCTCAAGCGGCAGACCCAGCTTTTCTGCGAGTTCTTCCGGTGTCGGTTCGCGGCCAATCTCGTGGAGCATCTGGCGTTGGGTCCGGACGATTTTGTTGATCGTCTCGATCATGTGCACAGGGATACGGATCGTACGCGCCTGATCGGCGATTGAACGGGTGATCGCCTGCCGGATCCACCATGTTGCATAAGTGGAGAACTTATAGCCGCGGCGATATTCGAATTTATCGACCGCTTTCATCAGGCCGATATTGCCTTCCTGAATCAGATCGAGGAACTGCAAACCGAGATTGGTATATTTTTTCGCAATCGAGATGACGAGACGCAGATTGGCTTCGACCATTTCCTTCTTGGCAACGCGCGCTTCTCGTTCGCCCTTCTGGACGGTCTGGACAATCCGGCGATAGTCATCAATCGGCACCCCGATCTCTTGGGAGACGGCGGAAATCTCGTCGCGGATTTCGGCGATCTTGCCGGCATCCGTGTCGGTGAATTTCTTCCACTTCTTCGAAATTTCGGAGACGCGCTCGGCCCAGTTCGGCTCCAGCTCATATCCGAAATAATTTTCAAGGAACTGCTTGCGCGGCACGCCATGGGCATCCGCCCGACGCATCAGTTGACCCTCAAGGCCCATCAGTTTGCGATTAATTGTGTAGAGCTGCTCAACAAGGGCTTCGATCCGCGCATTGTTGATGTGCATCGTCTTCAGGTTTTCGACGATCCGCGTCCCCAGTTCGTCATATTCATCCTGAGTCTTGGGCGTCAGCGCCTTGCCCTCTATCCGGCGGGCAACCAGCTTTTCCTGCAATTTTCGGTATTTGCCAAAATCGGACGCAATGGCGTCCAGCGTTTCAAGCACGCCATCCCGGAGCGAGGCTTCCATGGCGGACATGGACATTGCCGCGCCCTCATCATCGTCCTCATCATCGTCGTCATCATCATCGTTTTCGGACTTGGCTTCATCATCCTCGTCGTCATCGTCTTCATCATCCACTTTTGGGGGTGGCGCGGGATTTTCAGCCCCATAGGTCGCTTCGAGGTCAATCACATCTCGCAGCAAGATACGCTCGTTCATAAGCTCGTCGCGCCAGACCATCATCGCTTCAAATGAGAGCGGGCTTTCGCACAGACCCCGGATCATGGCGTCGCGGCCGGCTTCGATCCGCTTGGCGATGGCAATTTCGCCTTCGCGCGAGAGCAGTTCAACGGTGCCCATTTCGCGCAGATACATCCGGACTGGATCATCTGTCCGGTCTGAGCCACGCGCATTGCCCTTTTTCTCGACGACTTGTTTGGTTGAGGTTTTGGCAACCGCACCGCCTTCGGCTTCCTCTTCATTCTCGACGACATTGATGCCCATTTCGGAAAGAGCCGACATGGTGTCTTCAATCTGATCAGACGTAAGCTGATCCTGAGGGAGGACTTTGTTCAGTTCCTCATGTGTGACAAAGCCCTTGGCCTTCGCCTCTTTTAGGAATTTTTTGACGCCCGCACTCGACAGATCGAGCAACGGACCATCCGGCTTCTCAGCTTCAGGCTTGGCGGAGACTTTGGTCGCCGTTTTGGACTTGGCATCAGGCTTGGCCACCGCCTTGGGCTTGGCTGTGCCGGTCTTGGCGGCCGCCGGTTTCTTGGCCGGAGATTTCTTGGCCGCAGGCTTGGCTGCCGGCTTTTTATCAGCCGGCTTCTTCGCCGTTGATGTTTTGGGCTTTGCCGCGGGCTTTGCTGCGGCCTTGGCTGTCGGTTTTGGTGTCGCTTTGGTCTTGGCTGTAGCCATTTGTATCATCGCTCCTGGCGACATAGCTTTGTGCTATGATCGCAGTAAAAATATAAATCCTGCTGGCCCTGGATGTGCCTGCCTGCTTGTCTCTTTGCGCGCTTTGGCTGTGGACTCGCGCCCAAAATCAAAGCTTGCCAAATTTGGTCCTCGATCAGAGTTGATCACAAAACACGACAAAAAGAGGCAATAGCCTCTCTTCAGGCATAAAACATGCCACCATCAGAACTCTACCTTGCGTCATTTTGCCGTTTGAGCGCTTCGCGAACCCCTGCCTCGTGAGATTGACTTACATCAATCGGGCAATCGGGTTAATTTCAGGCAAATATCCACCGCATCATTGTAAGTCTGTTAGATGGGCCTTGAGCGTCCCGTGGTCAAGGGCAAACCTGTGCTAAATATCGGAATTGTCAGCGGCCTCCTTGCGCCGTGCGGCCAGATCAAACCGGCCCGCCACGCGTTTGTGCCGCTGGCGTCCATCCTCTGCGGACGCAAACACACCGTCTCGTCCTGTGTCATCGCCATCCTCGGCGTCTGATGGATGACAATAGTGCTCCAAAGCGATTAGCCATTCCCGGCCCGCGGGGCTGTCCGGATCGACCGGTTCACCTTCGCGATAGCCCGCGATCAGCGCTGCCGCCGCGTTTGCGCCTTTGACCGTGAGCAAATCAATCGCCTTGGCCCGGTCAAGGTCCGTGCCCGACGAGATCACCTCGAAAATGAGCTCTCTAATCTCCCAGACGCGCGGATCGGGGAAATGCGCTGCGGCCAACTGCTCAAGACACGCTTCGAGCAATTTCGGGCTCTCGACCAGTTTCACCAGCAATCCCAGCCCACGCACTTTTGTATCCGCTTTCAGACCGGAGCTTTCGGATTTGCCCCGCTTTGCCGCACGCAATTGCCAGAAATAATCGTTCATCCTCCGCCGCAAATCGCGTTCATAGGCGCTGCGCACCGCGTCATTCTGGATCTGACGGGCGGCCTGCTTCAGGCGCATGTCCAGACCGGCCTGACGCTCTGGCGTGTCGGTTCTGTCGACATCCCGCTCGCGCTGCCACAGCAATTCGGAGAGCGGGATTGCGCCGCCGAGCAAATCCGCCATGGCCTGTCGCCCGCGCCTCTGGAGAATGTCGTCCGGGTCCATTCCTTCGGGCAGGAGCGAGAAGAACAGGCTTTTGCCGGGTTCCAGAAACGGCAAAGCCCGATCAATCGATCTGTAGGCAGCGCGCAATCCCGCTGCATCGCCATCAAAGCACAAGACAGGCTCTGGGCCTACGCGCCAGAGTAAGCCCAACTGGTCCTCCGTCAGCGCCGTGCCAAGTGGTGCGACGGCATGACCAAAGCCTGCTTCGGTGAGCGCAATCGCGTCCATATAGCCTTCGCAGACAATCAGGCCGCCACCTTCGCCATGGCCCAGCGCTTCGCGGGCGCGCTTGTAGCGGTAGAGCACTTTGCCCTTGTGAAAGAGCGGCGTGTCGGAGGAGTTAAGATATTTCGGCTTGGCGTCCGGTTGCATGCCCCTTCCGCCAAAAGCAATCACGCGGCCCTGAGCATCCTCAATCGGGAAGATGACACGGCCTCTGAAGCGGTCATAAGGCTCTGCCCCGTCCTCTTTCTGGACGGCGAGCCCAGCCTCGACAATCTCGCTTTGGGAATAACCCTCGCGGCGCAAATGCCCAATCAAGCCGCGCCATTCGTCCGGGGCAAACCCCAGCCTGTGACGGCCCCAGCTTTCCGAATGTAGCCCACGGCCCTGTAAATAGTGCCGCGCCTCAGCCCCGTCCTTGCCCCGCAGGCCCGCCTCGAAAAATTTGCACGCGGCCTCACACGCGTCGTAGAGCCGGATCCGCCTGTCATAGACTTCTTTGGCTTCGGGTGTCGCTTTGGGCAGCGCCATGCCCGCTTCGTCCGCGAGTTTTTCGACCGCTTCCATGAAAGACAGCCGTTCGGTTTCCTGAATGAACTTGATAACGTCGCCGCCAAGGCCAGAGGAGAAGCACTTGAAGATGCCCTTCTGGTTGTTGACATAAAAGCTCGGTGTTTTCTCATTGGTGAAGGGCGACAGACCGACCCATTCCTTGCCTTGCTTTTTCAGCTTCACCTTGCGGCCAATGACATCCGATGGCCGAAGGCGCGCCTTCAACTCGTCGAGAAATCCATCGGGGATACGTTGTCCGCTCACGCGCGCCAATCTAGGCCAAATGCGGCGCGCAAGCCATGCCTAATCGGCAGGAGCCTGAAGCTTGGCACTGAGAATTTTTGTCGCCGTGCCCGAATCGATCTGGCCCGGATAGCGCGCTTTGAGGGCTTCCATGCACCGGCCCATATCTTTCAGGCGGCTCGCTTCGACCTCTTCCACAATTTCTGTCACCGCGCGCTCAAGCACAGCGCCAGAGAGTTTCTGGGGGAGAAATGACTGAATGATGGCCAGTTCCGTGCGCTCGCGCTCAGCCTCTTCAATGCGTCCGGCCTCGTCATATTCGCGGGCGGACACTTCGCGCTGATTGACCATCATGGCCAGAAGGTCGCGAACGCTGGACTCCGCGCAACCACTGCACTCTCCGCGCTGGCGTGCTGTTACGTCCCGATCATCAACCGCGCAAAGGATTAAACGCAAAGTCGCTGCTTCGACGCCGTCGCGATCCAGCGCTTCAGCTTGTTCCCGGGCTGCGGTCAGCCGCGCCCTGAGCTTGATTGGTTCTTCGATCAAAATTTCCGCACCCATAAAGGCCGCTCCTATTTTCCCGTCGCCATAAGCTTGACGGATCGGGAACATTGTTCTTATTCCCGCACTGTTTGCCGATTAGATTAACAGACAAGAAACGCGGGTCGAAGAAGAGCAGGTTTTTATGACACACGAGAATCATTTACAAGCCGAAACAATCCCAACGGGCGTGATCGTGCTCGAAGACGGCACAGCGTTTTTTGGCGAGGGGTGCGGCGAACGCGGCGTCGCAATCGGCGAGCTATGCTTTAATACGTCGGTGACCGGCTATCAGGAGATCCTCACCGACCCGTCCTATGCTGCCCAAATCGTTCTGTTCACATTCCCACATATCGGAAATGTCGGCGCGAATGCCGATGACCATGAAGAATCCACGAAAAACGCCTCGAAAGCGGCTGTTGGCACCCTGTTTCGTGCACCCGTCACACCGCCATCCAATCACAGAGCCACCGATCATTTCGATGCCTGGCTGATCAAATCGGGCATTATCGGGCTGTCCGGCATCGACACGCGCGCGCTGACAAACCGGATCCGCGAGCACGGTATGCCCAAAGCTGCGATTGCACATGCGCCGGACGGAAAATTCGATATTCAAGCACTTGCCGAGACAGCTCGAAACTGGGCCGGACTGCAAAAGGCCGACCTTGCCAAGGATGTTTCGCAGGCGCAGACCTATACAAACGCTCAAGGAAACTGGCGGGCTGAGGGGGGGTTCCCCGCGCTGGACGACGCTGCCTACCACGTCGTTGTGATGGATTTTGGCGTTAAAAAGAATATTTTGCGCAATCTCGCAACGGTCGGAGCGCGGGCGACGATTGTTAGCGGCGACACCTCTTATGAGGAAATTGCCGCGCTGAACCCTGATGGGGTGGTTCTGTCGAATGGCCCCGGGGATCCGGCCGCGACATTCGAGCGTTCAGGCGACACAATCAAAGCCCTTGTCAGATCAGGTACGCCCCTGCTCGGCATATGTCTTGGCCACCAAATGCTGGCGCTCGCGCTCGGCGCCAAGACGATAAAAATGACGCAGGGGCATCATGGCGCGAACCATCCCGTACAGGACATCGCCACTGGCAAGGTCGAAATCGTGTCGATGAATCACGGCTTTACGGTGGATGTTGCCACGCTGCCCGAGGGCGTCACAGAAAGCCACAAATCTCTCTTTGACGGCACCAATAGCGGGCTGGCCGTTGAAGGTAAGCCGATTATCTCTGTCCAGCACCACCCTGAAGCCAGCCCGGGGCCACAAGACAGCTTTTATCTGTTCGAGCGGTTTGCCGCGCTGATGGACGGATAAAGCGCCCGCAGGCTCCTTACTTTTTTGGCGGCGGCTGCTTGCGTGTGAAGACAAGTTCGGTCTCGGTTGATGCCTGACGGTCGAACTTGTACCCGTCCACGTGGAAGTCTTTGAGGCCTTCCGCGCGGTCTATCCGTTTCTCCATAATCCAGCGGGCCATGCTTCCGCGCGCATGTTTGGCGTAGTACATCAGCGCGCGCGCCTCACCGTCTTTTACGTTCAGGAATTTGGCGCCGATGATCTTGCGGTCTAGGGCTTGTCTGTCGACTGCCTTGAAATATTCGTTCGAGGCAAGGTTGACGATGGTCTGGTCATCATGCCCGTCCAGATCTGCCTTGAGCTGGTCAGCAATATTGCTGCCCCAATAGTCGTAAAGGGACTTTCCGCGCGGTGTTTCAAGTTTGGTGCCCATTTCGAGCCGATAGGGTTGGATCGCGTCCATCGGGCGGAGCACGCCGTAGAGCCCAGACAATATACGCAAATGGTCCTGCGCGTAGGTCAGCGTCTCATCGGGCAGGCTCCTGGCTTCGAGCCCCCAATAAACATCCCCATCAAAGGCGAGACCAGCAGGCTTGGCGCTATTGCTTTTATTGTCGAGATTGAAAGCTTTGAAACGTTCGGCGTTCAGTTGGGCCAGATTGTCGCTGATGTGCATGAGGCGTTTGAGATCGGCTGCGCTTTGTTTTTTGGCGACTTTGGCGAGCGCGCGTGTGTCTTTTTGCAAGCGAGGCTGGGTGACAGGGACGCCGGTTTGCGCCGGGTCCATATTCAGCTTTTTTGCGGGGGAGAGTATTGTCAGCATGGGGCGTATCCTTTCCTCATAACATCAATCCGGACCGTCCGGGATTCGTATGCGTGGGTGACTGATAGGCCCTGTCTAGCCGCGCGAGCCGTAAACTCAAGCGGGCGCTGATCAAGTTTGCGTGTACAAAAAACCCCTTGGCAGCTGGGCCAAGGGGTCTTCCAGGGATCGATAATCACTGCCTAGTAGCGATAGTGCTCCGGCTTGAACGGTCCTTGCTGATCGACGCCGATATAGTCGGCCTGCTCTTTGCTCATTTCGGTCAGCTTAACGCCGATCTTTTCGAGGTGAAGGCGAGCGACTTTCTCATCGAGATGCTTGGGCAGCATGTAGACCTTGTTTTCGTATTTGCGTGGGCTGGCCTTGCTGTCTTCCCAAAGCTCGATTTGAGCGAGCACCTGATTGGTGAACGATGCCGACATCACGAAGCTTGGATGTCCGGTTGCATTGCCGAGGTTTAGCAGGCGCCCTTGTGAGAGCAGGATCATCCGGTTGCCTTTCGGAAAGGTAATCATGTCAACCTGATCCTTGATGTTCGTCCACTCATAGTTCTGGAGCGCGGCAACCTGGATCTCATTGTCGAAGTGGCCAATATTGCCGACAATCGCCATATCCTTCATCTCGCGCATATGTTCGAGCCGGATGACATCCTTGTTGCCGGTGGTCGTTACGAAAATGTCTGCGGTCGGGAGCGTGTCTTCGAGGGTTGTGACCTGAAAGCCGTCCATCGCCGCCTGCAGAGCGCAAATCGGGTCGATCTCGGTGACAACGACCCGTGCCCCTGCCCCGCGCAAGGACGCCGCAGAGCCTTTGCCCACGTCGCCATAGCCGAGCACAACGGCCGTTTTGCCGGCCATCATCGTATCGGTCGCGCGGCGGATGCCGTCTACG
>CAZMMU010000017.1:0-26768 GCA_964567455.1 uncultured Hyphomonas sp. | reverse complement strand
ATTCCTTACAGCCATATTTATTGTCGAATTTCGACTTGGTCACGCTGTCGTTCACGTTAATCGCCGGGAACGGTAGCTGGCTTTTCTCGACCAGTTCGTAGAGGCGGTGAACACCTGTTGTTGTCTCTTCAGAGACGCCGACAATCTGGTCGCGCATCTTGGTAAACCAGCCCGGGCTTGCCGCCATGCGCTTTTTGATCTGGGCGAAGATCGCCGCTTCTTCTTCAGAACCGGGCTCGCCTTCGATCAGTTCCGGCTCGCCATTTTCAACGCGCGCGCCCAAGAGGATGTAAAGCGTTGCGTCGCCGCCATCATCAAGAATGATGTTCGGGCCGTCATCGAACAGGAAGGATTTGTCGAGATAGTCCCAATGCTCTTCGAGGCTTTGCCCTTTGACCGCAAATACCGGCACGCCCGAGGCCGCAATCGCTGCGGCGGCATGGTCTTGGGTCGAGAAAATATTGCATGAGGCCCAGCGCACATCTGCGCCAAGTTCGGTCAGGGTTTCGATCAACACAGCTGTCTGGATGGTCATATGAAGGGAGCCGACGATCCGCGCACCGCTGAGGGGTTTGCTTTGGCCGAACTCTTCGCGCAGAGACATAAGCCCCGGCATTTCGGTTTCAGCAATATCAAGTTCCTTGCGGCCAAACTCGGCAAGGGAAATATCGGCGACGGCATAATCGGCCATGTCGGCCTCCTTATATCTGAAGTGAAGGAGTGTCCATATCAGCCCGTATTCCTCTTTGCAACGGCACATATAAACATATGTTTGTATGTTTATGGGAAAGATAGATGCTGTCTTGTGCGGACGAAGATTGCAATAATTCGATTCTGTGCCATTCTCGACACAGTGCCGGAGCGGCGCGGGGCTGTAGATTGAGGTGAGTGCTGTGATCTTTTCCAGACTTTGTTGCTTGAGCGTGTTCGCCGCTTTGCCCGCAATGGCGGCACTTGCCCAGGCCTCGGACATCCAGACCGTATCGGCAGAAGACGACATCGTCAGACTGCCTGGACAGGGCGAGCTGAAGCCAGAGGCGGCCAAGAAAGTCATAGGGGCCGAGCGGCTGATCTCAGGGGGCGGGTTGATTCTGAGCTTTGATGCCGATGCGGATGGCAAGATCACGCCGGCAGAGCTGGAATCCGGTGTAGCGATCGCTTTTGAAACGGCGGACCGGAACGATGATGGCCGGATCACACCGCTCGAACAAATGGCCTGGGCGGACGGTTTGCCGACCCGCGATACCAGCCTTGCCAATCCTGCGCGCTTTGACCCGAACCTCGATCGGGTGGTCCGCGAAGCCGAGTTCACCCAAGTTGTTATCAGCTTTGCATCAGGACTGGCCGACGACACCACGGGCGATATTCATCTGGAACGCCTGAAATCAAACTTTACAGGTCGCCGCGCTATCGAAGAGCCCGTCGCCCCGCCGCGCCGGGAGACCGAAGCCGACCGTGCAACTGGCGCGACTGGCACACCTGAGAACAATCCACGCAGAACAGGTCGCGGGTCCTGACATTTGGTAAACTAGCCGGATCATCGACTTAGTCGCCGCAGCCTTCCCCTTCCGCCTTGTCGCGGGCCAGTTCGCCAAACCCGTCCGCGACCAAATCGACCAATGCCGAGGTTGCCTGCTCTGCGTCCGGTCCGTCGGAATGGATTTCAATCTCAACGCCTTTATGCGCGGCCAGCATCATCAGATCCATGATGTTCTTGGCGCTTACGGACAGGCCGTCAAAGCGCACATGAATCTGACTATCGAATGTGGTCGCCAATTTTGCGAAAGCGGCTGAGGCGCGCGCGTGCAAGCCTTTCTTGTTGACGATTGTAACTGTTTGACTGACCCCCGCCATATGCCGCGATCAGCTTCGTTTCTCGAGCAGAAGCGAGGCGATTGAGATATATTTTCGCCCTGCCTCGCTTGCCGCTTCTGCGGCGGCCATCAAATCGCCGTTTCCGCGCACCTCGGCCAGTTTGATCAACATTGGGAGATTGGCCCCGGCGATCACCTCAATCTTGCCCTTCGGCATGACGGAGATTGCCAGATTGGACGGTGTGCCGCCAAACATATCGGTCAGGATGATCACGCCCATGCCGCTATCGCAGGCTTTTGCCGTGGCAATAATCTGCTCGCGGCGGGCTTCCATATCGTCGTCAGCCTCGATCGAGATAGAGGTGAAGTTCTCCTGCACGCCAACCACATGCTCTGCTGCTGCAACCAGTTCACGGGCGAGTTTGCCGTGGCTTACAACAACAACACCAATCATGCGCAGACCTTTCAAGAGTGTGGCCTGAAAAGATGACGCGGCTTTGGATTGGTTTCAACTCTTTTTTTGGACGTATCAGCAACCGAGCGGCTTAAAGCGCCGAAAAGTCGATATTCGAGCCCTTGTCGAGCGTTAGCGGCGCTTCAGGCATGGGATATTTCAGCCCCGTTGCGCAATTAAACAAAACGGCGCGCTCGCCCTTGTCAATCTGGCCGCTGGCCAGAGCCGCTTTGTAGGCCGCAAGGGTCGCTCCGCCTTCCGGGCACATCAGGAACCCGTCCGTCTTCGCCGCTTCATCGGTTGCCGCAAGAATATCCTCGTCCGGCACCGCGATTGCAAACCCGCCGCTCTCGCGCACAGCATCAAGGATCATGAAGTCCCCAACGGCCCCGGGCACGCGAATGCCCGACGCGACCGTTGACGCATTCTCCCAGCGCGTCGCGTGGCGCTCGCCAGCCTCAAACGCGCGAACCATGGGGGCGCATCCGGTTGATTGTACGGCGACCATTTTGGGCAGCTTGCCGGAAAGAAAGCCAAGCTCCTTAAGCTCGTTAAACCCTTTCCACATGCCAATCAGCCCTGTGCCGCCGCCGGTGGGATAGAAAATCACATCAGGCACCTGCCAGCCCATTTGCTGGGCCAGTTCCAAACCCATCGTTTTCTTGCCTTCAATCCGGTAGGGCTCTTTAAGGGTCGACAGGTCAAACCAGCCCTGCTCGCGGCAGCCCTGCCCGACGATCTTGCCGCACTCATCGATCAACCCGTTAACCCGATAAACCCGCGCGCCTTGAGCGGCAATCTCGCGGACATTAATCTCCGGCGTATTGTCAGGGCACAGTACAATCGCCTCAAGCCCTGCGCGCGTGCCATAGGCGGCCAAAGCGGCACCTGCATTGCCATTGGTCGGCATCGCGACTTGTGTCACGCCAAGCTCCTTGGCCATCGAGATCGCCATGACCAATCCGCGTGCCTTGAATGAGCCGGTTGGCAGACGCCCCTCATCTTTGACGATCAGGTTCTGGCCAGTCACGCCCAGCTTTGCGGCTGTATTCTCCAGCGCGACCAGCGGGGTTTCCGCTTCGCCAAGGCTGACAATATTCTGCGTCTGGCGCACGGGAAGCATTTCACGATATCGCCACATATCACGTGGGCGGGCATCAAGTTCGTCCCGATCAAGATGCGCCTTCAGCGCCGCCATATCATACTTTACCCAATAGGGCCGTCCGGCTGGCGACAGGGTGTGTATGGTGTCGGCCTCGGCGCGCGTCCCTTCGAGCGCACATTCGAGATGGGTCACGAATGTCTGGCGATCGGTGACAAGGTTGTCGTTACAAGGAATGGGCATTGGGACAGCTCCTATAGGGATGTTTCAAGTGCTCTGATCAAGTTCATCGGTCTAGCAGAGCGTTCCTCTGCTCGCCAGCCATTGCGGCCAACATCTTGACGCAGACGCCGATAAACCTCACATGCAAGAGAGTTCTCCAATCCGAAAGGCCCCGCCATGACCGATGCTGCGCAAACCGCCATTGATGAAGCTGTCAAAGCCCATGATGTTCTCCTGTTCATGAAGGGCACGCCGACCTTCCCGCAATGCGGCTTCTCCTCGACCGTGGTGCAAATTCTCGATGTGGTCGGCGCGGAATACACCGCCACCAATGTGCTCGAAAATCAGGACATCCGCGAAGGCATCAAGACCTATTCCGATTGGCCGACCATTCCGCAGCTTTATGTCAAAGGCGAGTTTGTTGGCGGCTGCGATATTGTCCGCGAAATGTACGAAACGGGTGAACTAAAGGCTTTACTTAAAGAAAAAGGCATCGTGTCGGGTACCTAAAGCACGTCTTAATAGGTGTCGTTCGAACGTATCGCCTGCAAAGATTTTTGATCAATTATCCCTATTTTTATCAGGATACTGTTTTCTGATAAACCTCCAGAACGCCTCCGATATCGTGACTCATGATTGCTATGGAGCAATCGCGTTACAAAACATTGGAGGATATGAATAATGTTAAAGATCAAACATCTTATTGCGGTCGTGGGATTTGCCATGCTCGCTGGATTTGGCCCGACGGCTATGGCTGAGAATGGTGACGTCACGACAGTCAAAAACACAAGCTCGTCGATCACCACGCTGATTGGATCAACCTCTTCAGACACGCAGAACCTTGCTGACGAAGCTGCCAATGAAGGAGCCCTGACCGCCACAGAAGGGACTGTCATTAATAGCGAAGTGTTGTCATTTGATGAGTTGCAAGGGTTGATCCCTGACGTTCCAACCGAGATGACGCGGCGCCGCCTTCCCGCATGTCCGCGCTGTGACAACAGACGGCGTTGCAGATCAGGTCCAAGAGTATTTTCCTGTCGGCCGACAAACGGTCGCTTTTAAACCTACGTGAAACCAATTGCTGGATAAGAGAGCATAACTTCTCTCATCAAACGGAGCGCCTTATAAGCGCTCCGTTACTTTCTTTTACTTGGAATCAATCAGGCGCGGCGAACTATTGAGTTTGGCTCGGATGTGTTCGCAATGTTCGTACACCCCCTGGGTCCGCAAAGAAGTTGCGGCCACTGGCAACAAGATCATCAGGGATACGCACCGGCACATGAACACCGATTGTCTCTTGCACGTTCAGTACCTGATCGACAATTTGGGTTCCTTCCGCACTTAAGAAAAACCAATAAGGCGGGAAAGCCGTTCCCGTTGTTTGCGCCTGCCAATGTGTCTCATAGGGCGTAAAATGCTCAAGTGCCGGATCGGCGTCGCCCATGTGCATGACGGTCGCTGCTCCATCAAGCGTCACCCTGTAAACAAGATTTTCCAGTGCACGCCGCGCTGGCCCACCCGCATGCGGAATACGCACCGCCTCGACCTGCAAGCCTTCAAAGGCGACCTTGAGCGGGTCCTGGCCATAATCGAGCCCCATCGGCACAAAGCGCCGGGCCATCGTCTCAGGCACCTCGCCCGTGGCTTCCATGGCCTCAATCGCTTGAGTTGGCGCAATGATAAGCGCGTCAGGATTGCCCGCATGAAAGGCGATCAGATCGGCTGCATCGAAATGATCACCATGGGCATGACTGATCAGCACAGCATCGATATTGTCATACGGCTCAGCACCAGCGATCACGGCTCGCTTCACGTCCGCGGGCACCAGATGATAATTGTTGTAACCGTTCGCGTAGAGCGGATCGAACAAAACTTTCGTCTGCCCGCTTACAATCAGTAGCCCAGCATTGCCAATATGACGCACCGTAGCGTCTGATGCAGCACCATCTGTAATTGCCGCCTGTTCCGCCGCGACAGGGGCAGCCACCGGGTCTGCGGACCCCGCGCAGCCGATTAGCGCATTGCACAGTGCGCTCGCCAAGATTATTGACCGCAACATTTCAGGCTCCCTCTGATTTGATCTTCGCCAGAGCTTACCGCTCGGCTCGGGGGCTGTCTATTCCATCTGCGGGCATAGATTTTTCTCAAACACGAACAAAGCTAGACCTGCAGCCATCGGCGCGATACACAGCGCGCCATGACACAAATTACTTCCGCCCAGCCCAAAGTCGGCATCGTCTCGCTTGGTTGTCCCAAAGCACTTGTCGATTCTGAACGCATTGTGACCCGCCTGCGCGCCGAGGGCTATGCCCTATCTGGCGACTATAATGGCGCAGACCTCGTGATCGTAAATACGTGTGGCTTTCTCGACAGCGCGCGGGATGAAAGCCTTGAGGCGATTGGCGAGGCGATTGAGGCGAACGGGAAAGTCATCGTTACGGGATGTCTGGGCGCTGAGCCGGATGTGATCGAGCGGGCTCATCCATCCGTTCTGGCAGTGACGGGACCGCATCAGTATGAACAGGTTATGGACGCGGTCCATACACATCTGACGCCGCCACACAATCCGCATACAGATCTTGTGCCAGATGCCGGGCTGAAGCTGACCCCGCGCCATTATGCTTATTTGAAAATATCCGAGGGCTGCAATAATCGCTGCTCTTTCTGCATCATCCCGAAACTGCGGGGCGATCTCGTTAGCCGGCCAATCCATCACGTGCTGACGGAAGCGGAGCAATTGGTCAAGGCGGGCGTGAAGGAATTGCTGGTCATCTCGCAGGATACGAGCGCCTATGGGCTCGATGTGAAATATGAGCCCGAGATCTGGAAGGATGAGCTTTATGAAACCCGTTTTCTAGATCTGGCGCGCGGGCTTGGCTCGCTCGGCGTGTGGACGCGGATGCATTATGTCTATCCCTACCCGCATGTTGACCAGATCATACCGCTCATGGCCGAAGGGTTGATTACACCCTATCTCGATATTCCGTTCCAGCATGCTGCAGCACCCGTCTTGCGCGCGATGAAACGTCCGGCCAAACAGGATAAAGTCCTTGAGCGGATAAGCCAGTGGCGGCGGGATGTTCCCGAGCTGGCCATCCGATCCACTTTCATTGTCGGTTTTCCGGGCGAGACGGAGGAAGATTTCAACACATTGCTCGATTTCATCCGCGAGGCGAAGATCGATCGTGCCGGCTGTTTCAAATATGAGAATGTAGCGAGTGCGGACAGCGCCGATCTGCCCGGTCATGTTCCTGAAGAGGTCAAGGAAGAGCGCTGGCACCGTTTTATGCAGGTTCAGGCAGATGTCTCAGGTGCCCGCGCGCGCGCGCAGATTGGCAGTGTTCAGGACATCATCATTGACGGCCCAAGCGATGAAGACGGCACCTTCATCGCACGGACCAAAGCAGACGCGCCCGATGTGGACGGCGTGGTCTATCTGACCGGCGCAGATCAAGTGGTGCCGGGCGACATCATCCGTGCCAAAATCAATGATGCGGATGAGTACGACCTGTTCGCGACGCCCGGCTAAGACACTATCTGCGTACCCGATTGCGCACGATCACTTCAGCATCATCCGGAAGGCCCATCTCCGAATAGGTCCAGCCAATTTCAACGCCTTCGGGCACGAGCGCCTTGCAGTGATCCTGTCGCACGCGGCGGACACCGATTTCAAATACGTCGCCGTCATCGTCCAGAATATCGAAATCGAAGAAGCTCCGGTCAGTGCACCCATTGCTGGAGACGATGAACGCCACAGAGCTGCCGGACACATCTGCGCCGTAAACGGTGCCATACTCATAACGGTCTGTGCTGAAATCTGCGCGGAAGCCATCATCATCGGCATCAATAATGATGCAGCCGCCCAGAAGGGTCAGGGCCATCAGTCCACTTGCTATTTTTAACGTCATTGCTCGCTCCTTATTGAAAAACAGTAATTGACATATTGTATCTCAATATGTACGTGTCAATGCATATCGAAAAACAGGAAGGGCCGACCATGCTTAGATCACCGCTATTTCTTATCGGAACTGCGATCGGAACCACACTCGCGTTGACCCAACCCGCCAGCGCCGAACCCAAGACCTATGATCTTGACGGGTTTTCAACCCTCAAAGCCAGCCAAGCGATCAATGTGATCTACACCCAATCAGAGGTATTTAGCGTCACCGCCGATGTGGAGAATGATGAATTCGATGAGTTGATCGTTGAAAAACGCGGAGACGCCCTCACACTCGAGCGCCCCAAAAGGCGCGGCGGCTGGCTGCGCAATAATAATCGTCCTGAAATTACTGTCTATGTCGCAGCCCCCACCCTCTCGGCTATCCAGATCAGTTCAAGCGCGCAGTTTACAGGCGACACAATAACCGCCTCAAATCTGAAGCTGGCCGCCTCCTCCAGTGGAGATATCGAGCTTGCCGGGGTTTCGGCAGGCCAGCTAGAAACGAGGGCCTCCTCCAGCGGCACCATAGAACTGGCCGGTACATGCACATCGCTAGCGGCCAAGGTCTCTTCGAGCGGTCGGGTCTCTGCTGACGGACTAACATGCGATACGGCAGATATTGATGCGTCCTCAAGCGGGCGGATTGGCATGGCTGTAAACGGAGGGCCAGTGGACCTCGACCTGTCATCAAGCAGCGACGCAGACTTGTCCGGTCAGTGCAGCCTCATTGCAATATCGGCCTCGTCCAGTGCACAAGTGGATGCGCGATCACTCACCTGCGCAAGCCTTGATGCGCGCGCCAGTTCCGGCTCGGACATTGTGATCAGCATTACAGACAGTGTCGAGGCACGTGCCTCAAGCGGTGCAGACATCGACATTTACGGCTCGCCGGCAGATGTTGATGAACGCACATCCAGTGGCGGCGATGTGGACATCCACTCGGCGCTCTAGCCGCGCATCATCGTCGCGCAACGGGCGTCCACTTATGCGGATGCGCTTTAAATCTCGAATTGGTCGGGCCGATAGCCCGGATCAGGATAGTTCGGGTCCATATCTTCCAGCGCGCCGCGCACAAGCCGTGCGATGATGGCATTGCGGCGCGTTCTGGAATCCGATGGCACGATATACCAGGGGGCATGTTCAGTAGAACATTCATTCACCGCCGTCTCATAAGCGTCCATGAAGTCAGGCCATAATTTCCGGTCCTCCAGATCACCGGGATTGAACTTCCAGCGCTTGTGCGGTTCTTCCAGACGAGAGAGCAAGCGCTCGCCCTGGGTTTCGTGGGATATATTGAGCATGCATTTGACGATGACGACGCCGTTCTGTGTAAGCATTTTCTCAAAATCATTGATCTGCCCGTAGCGCTGCTTGATGGCCGCTTTGGAAGCAAATTCGCGGACTTTCACGACAAGCACATCTTCATAATGGGAGCGATCAAATATGCCGATCATGCCCTTGCGCGGGACAGCGTCATGAATGCGCCAGAGATAGTCATGCGCAAGCTCTGTCTTTGAGGGCGCTTTAAACGCGCGCACTTGCATGCCGAGTGGCGAGGTCAGCGCGAAGACATTGCGGATGACCCCGCTCTTGCCGGACGTATCCATGCCTTGCAACACGACCAGCAGGCTGCGCTTACTCTCGCCATAGAGCTTGTCTTGTAGCTCATTGATCTGGACAGCATCTTCGGCAAGGCTGGCGCGCGCTTCATCCTTGTCATCAAAGATTTCGCGGTGGCGTGTGGGGCGGTCGTCCAGTTTAAATTTTTTTCCCGGTTCGGCAATCAGGGCCTTGCGAACGGAGTTGATGCTCGGTTGTGTCATTGAATGTCCTCAAACTAGAAAAGCCGCTTGAGCGAACTCAAACGGCTTTCCGATAAATTGCAAGAGCAACCCGCTTTAAGAGGAGTAATATTCCACCACTTGCGCTGGCTCCATCTTGACCGCATAGGGCACGTCCGACAGCTCGGGGATACGGACATAGGTCGCCGTCATCGCCTTTGGATCCACTTCGATATATTCGGGCAAATCACGTTCGGCCGAGCCGAGCGCTTCCAGAACCAGAGCCATATTGCGAGACTTTTCGCGAACTTGCACAACGTCACCCGGCTTCAGACGGCAGGACGCGATGTTGGTTTTGACCCCGTTCACCAGCACATGGCCGTGATTGACGAACTGGCGCGCGGCAAAAATGGTGGGCACGAATTTCGAACGATAGACAAAAGCGTCGAGCCGGCTTTCAAGCAAGCCAATCAGGTTCTCAGCCGTGTTGCCTTTCCGGCGCACAGCCTCGTCATAGGTCTTGCGGAACTGTTTCTCGGTGATGTCACCATAGTGAAATTTCAGCTTTTGCTTGGCCATAAGCTGCATACCATAGTCAGACACTTTCTGACGGCGGCCCTGACCATGCTGGCCAGGTTTGGTTGGGCGCTTATTGACGGGGGATTTGGGGCGGCCCCAAATGTTTTCACCGACGCGGCGGTCGATCTTGTACTTCGCGCTGTGGCGACGTGACATGGTAGTACCTCATTTTTGACGCGGACCGGTGGGCAAGCTGATTCATGCCCACGATTTCAATGGCGGTTCCGCACCGACCCATATAATCACGGCGCTTAAAGCCCATTGAGCGCGCGGGGTCAAGGCATGGTTGCCCGCAAAGATTTTGCGCTTTACTCCCCCTATCCGCCCCGGGCATGGCTGCGCGCGTGCGCAAACCACCGGATCGCGACCAGATCTTCCAGCTCATGCCAGACAAAACATCCGGGCCGGGCGTCCAGTGCTGACGGAGATTTGCAAGCGACATCGCGATCGGTCAGGGATTTACACTTTGTTGACACAAATGACCCTGAGCTGAACGCGCCGTTCGGCTGGGGTTCCGACGCGATGTTCTATACCTCTATTCAGCGATGACGGGATGCTCCTCCCTCCTGCGGTACCTCAACTTGACCGTATTTCCCGTCATCGCTCTTCTCTCAAATTCGGTCAGAATGCGTGGCTCCGTACATGACCAGAAGATGAACGTATCGTTCCGTCTGGGTTCCGATGCGTTTAGCTAAGTATTGATCAACGATGGCGGGAACGCTCCTCCTCCAAGCGGTCCCTCACCTGATCGCGCCCGAACCCGCCATCGTTATTGCTCCCCGATCAGATATCAACGCACACAATTGCGTGAGAGGGGCAATACGCCTGTCACCCCAATTGATATCGTGGTATGAGACGCTGTAGCAAGACTTGGATACAAGGAGGCTCGGCACTATGGGCAATCACTCAAGCTCGAACCGGATATGGCTCTATATCGTGCTCGGCCTCGCCGTCTTTATCGGACTCATCTATTATGTCTTACGCATGACCGGTGCGTTCGAAGCCGGCATGTCCGGGCATGGCTGGGCCGCTTTGCTGGGCGGCGTCGTGCTGTCAGTCTTGATCGGTGGCGGGTTGACCGCTGCCCTCGTCTGGGGCCGACGCAATGGCTATGATGAGGGAGCCCATGAGATGCATTGGAACGGGACCGACGAGGACCGCTAATCTTCGCGTGTGATCCGCGCCTTACCACGTCCGAGCGCCAGCGCTTTGACTGCGCCGCGAAATGTGCGCACCTCCTGCAAGGTCCAGTCACCACGGGCAAAGGCAGCGCGCAAGTTCTGCTTCATGACCGGCGTTTTCTCAGGGGGATAGAAATAGCCCGCCCGCTCCAGCTCGTCCTCGAAATGCGCGTACATGCGCAGCAAATCCTCGCGGGACGCCGGTGCCCCCACCCCGCCAACGGTCTTTGTCCGAGCCACAGGCGCACTGGCATCCATCACGGCGCCCCAGGCATGGGCGAACATGCCAACCGCCATAGACAGGTTCAGCGAGGTAAAGCCCGCCGCAACCGGATAGGTCAGAATGCCGTCACACAGCGCCACAGCCTCATTGGCGAGACCGCTCGACTCCCCGCCAAACATCACGCCGCCCTGGCCAAGCCCCGTATCGCCACGCGCCCTGAGCCGGTCAGCCGCCGCCATTGCCCCCACCACAGGCTTTTCCATGCCGCGGGGGCGGGCCGTGGTCGCATAGACATAGCTGAGCCCTGACAGCGCCGTTTCGAGCCTCTGATGCACGCTCACCGTAACGCCTGCCTCGAACGCGCCCGCTGACAGCGTGTCCGCGGCCGGGTTGGGCCAGCCATCGCGCGGGGCAATCAAGCGAAGATCGGTCAGCCCGAAATTGCGCATCACGCGCGCCGCCGAACCGATATTTTCACCCAGTTGGGGCGTGTGCAGCAGGATTGCGGGGGCAAGGTCTGGAAGATCGGTCATGGCGAGTGACCTGCCGCAAAAAGCCCAGATTGGTCAAATGGAAATCTTGTTGTTCTATGACAAATCCGTGACTTTCCCGCCCAGCCCTTTTGACCTGTCAACACACTCTGCTATAGCCCCTGCAACGCAGTAAAAACAAGGAATAGCTTAAATGGCGAAGATCAAGGTTGAAAACCCCATTGTTGAAATGGATGGGGACGAGATGACCCGCATCATCTGGCAGATGATCAAAGATGAACTGATCCACCCTTATCTCGATGTGGACTTGAAATATTTCGATCTTGGCATCGAAGCGCGCGACGAGACCGACGACCAGATCACCCATGACGCCGCCCATGCGACCAAGGAATTTGGCGTTGCCGTTAAGTGCGCCACGATCACGCCGGATGAGCAGCGCGTTGAGGAGTTCAACCTCAAGCAAATGTGGAAAAGTCCGAACGGCACGATCCGCAACATTCTTGGCGGCGTTGTCTTTCGCGAGCCGATCGTTATTTCAAACGTGCCGCGCCTTGTGCCCGGCTGGACCCAGCCCGTCGTTATTGGCCGTCACGCTTTTGGTGACCAGTACAAAGCGACCGACTTCCTCGTCCCCGGCAAAGGCAAGCTGACGATGAAATGGGAAGGCGAAGACGGCCAGAAAATCGAAGAAGAGATTTTCGACTTCCCGGAAGCCGGCATCGCCATGGGCATGTACAATCTTGACCAATCGATCCGCGATTTTGCCCGTGCCAGCTTCAATTTTGGCCTGCAGCGCAAATGGCCGGTCTACCTGTCGACCAAGAACACCATCATGAAAAAGTATGATGGCCGGTTCAAAGACATCTTTCAGGAAATCTTTGATGCCGAGTTCGCTGACAAGTTTGCCGAGTTCAATGGCGAATACCAGCACCGTCTGATTGACGATATGGTTGCGGCGGCGATGAAATGGTCCGGCGGCTATGTCTGGGCGTGTAAGAATTATGATGGCGATGTGCAATCTGACACGATGGCGCAAGGCTATGGCTCGCTTGGCCTGATGACATCCGTACTTATGTCGCCAGACGGCAAAACAGTCGAGGCCGAGGCTGCTCACGGCACGGTGACGCGCCACTATCGCAATCACCAGAAAGGTGAAGCGACTTCGACCAATTCCATCGCATCGATCTATGCCTGGACGCGCGGGCTCATGCACCGTGGCCGGATGGATGGCACGCCAGAGGTGACCAAGTTCGCCCAGCTGCTTGAGGATACAATCGTCAAGACTGTCGAGGGCGGCCAGATGACCAAAGACCTGGCCCTACTCGTCGGTCCGCAACAGGAATGGCTGACCACTGAAGGCTTCCTCAAAGCGGTCTCTGATAATTTCGAGAATGCCATGGCTGCGGGCTAAACACCGACAGCCCAAATCATAGCCTATCGGGACGCCATAGCTGCCTTTAGCGGCGAGACTGATGTCCTCTTCCTCGCCACGCAAAATGACGCGGCGGATGGACAATGATAGGTCAGATCAAGCAAGACCAGCGCCCTCTATTGGCGCTGGTCTTTTTTTGTCGTAAGCCTCGCAGCCATCGCGCCAAAGGGCACCACTCATAGACAAGACCCTGCCAAAATGCCCACCTTCAAGATTCGCCCAGCCACCCACGCCGATGCCGAAATGCTCGGCCATATTGGTGTCGCCACTTTTGTCGAGAGTTATACGGATGAGATCGAGGGCACGGCCATGATGGCCCATTGCTCCAATCAGCATTCCGCCTCTGCCTATAAGACCTATCTCACCGCCAGACGTACCGGATGTTGGCTTGCCGAACATCCAAGGACAGGCGCACCGATTGGATACGCGCTCAATTGCACGCCAGACCTGCCGATCGACCTCGACGAGACCGACATCGAGCTTAAGCGCATCTATGTCTTGTCAAAATACCATGGGCAAGGCATCGCCGCGGCGCTTCTGGAGGAAGCTGTCGCACACGCCGAAACCATTGGCGCAAAGCGTATCTTGCTCGGCACGTATAAGGACAATCACCGCGCGCTTGCTTTCTATGCCAAACATGGTTTCAAGCTGATCGGCACACGCAAATTTAACATTGGCGGCAGACTTTATGATGACGTCATTCTGGCCAAGCCGATCAGCTAGCCCTGCTTCAACTCGTCAAACGGCACATTCTTGTCGACCCGCGTGTCCTGAGGCAGGCCCAGAACGCGTTCTGCGATGATATTTTTCAAAATTTCATCCGTGCCGCCTGCAATGCGAAGACCAGGTGCCCACATGAAGCTCTGCTGGAACAAAGCGTCCTGCGGCATGGTTTCGGTGTCCGACATGATGCCATAATGGTCCTGCATCTCGATGGCCGAGTTGCAAATATCCTGCAAATGATTGGCGGTGATGATCTTGCCAATCGAGCTTTCCGGACCCGGCGTTTCGCCTTTGGACAGCGCGGTCTGCGTGCGGAACTTTGTCAGCTTGTAGCCTTGCGCTGCAACATACCAATCGGCCAGTTTAGCGCGGAAGGCTGCATCAGTCATGGTCCCCTGCTCGCGCGCATAGGCCATGATCTCCGACCAGTCTGGCCCCGGCGAGCCGCCAACAGCCAAGCGCTCATTCATCAGCGTGACGATGGCCACTTTCCAGCCCGCGCCTACGTCCCCGAGACGGTCACTGTCGGGCACGCGCAGATCGGAAAAGTAGACCTCGTTAAACTCACGTCCGCCGGACGCCTGATGGATCGGCCGCACGTCGACGGCCGGGTCTTTCATGTTCACGATGAACATGGTGAGCCCTTTATGCTTGACGGCTTTCGGGTCTGTTCGTGTCAGGAGGATACCATAGTCAGAGAATTGCGCGCCTGTGGTCCAGACTTTCTGGCCATTGATGACCCACTCGTCGCCATCCTTCACGGCGCGGGTTTTAACCCCTGCCACGTCTGAGCCAGCGGCCGGTTCGGAGAATAGCTGGCACCAGATTTCGTCGCCCGTCAGCGCAGGGCCGACAAAACGCTTTTTGTGTTCGTCAGAGCCAAAGGCGATGACGGTTGGCACGCACATGCCAAGCCCGATGGTGAAAGGCCCTGTCGGCGCGTCGAATTTGCCCTCTTCCTGATTCCAGATGACTTGCTGCATGCTCGTGCCGCCACGTCCGCCAATTTCCTTAGGCCAAGTTATCTGCGCATAACCCGCTTTGGCTTTGATCGCCTGCCATTCCTTGGCGCGACGTAAATATTCCTTGCCGTCGATGCGTTGACGCAGAGGTTTCTCGCCCTTGGGCTCAAGATGTTGAGAGAGGAAGGCATTTGCTTCAGCGCGAAATTCCGCTTCGTCTTTTGTATCGTTAAAATCCATTTTTCTATTCCTTCTTAAGCGGCATTCTTGCGTTCCAGCGCCCGGACAAGCTTTTCCTTCCAGACCGGTGGCGCGCCGGCTTGTACGGCGAGCAGTTTGGCCCGGCGGTAAAACAGGTGGCAATCGACTTCCCATGTGAAGCCCATGCCGCCATGGGTCTGGATATTTTCTTTGGACGCATACCAGTAGGCTTCGGACGCTGCGAGCCTTGCGGCGGCGGCGGCTTCTGGCAATTCAGCCGCGTCAGTCGAGAGCGCCCACGCGCCATAGTAACAGTTCGAGCGGGCGACTTCGTTTTTCACATACATATCCGCAAGTTTGTGTTTGATCGCCTGATTGCCGCCGATTGGCTTACCGAAGGCGTAGCGTTCCTTGGCGTACTGATTGGCCATTTCAAGGCAACGGCTCGCCCCGCCAAGCTGTTCAAAGGCCAGCAAAACGGCGACGCGATCCATCAGCGCCTCGTGAAGTGCTTCGCCTTCGCCTGTTGCACCAATGCGCGTGCCTGCTGCGCCGTCAAAGACAATTTCGGCGTGGCTGCGGGTTGGCTCCAGCGTTTTGACCGGCGTGCGTGTCACGCCTGCGCCTGTCAGGTCAACCAGAACGAGGCTCGCCCCGCTGCCCTCTTTGGCCAGCACCACAGCATGCGTGGCGACGTCCCCATCTGTTACGGGAATTTTGGTGCCCGAAACCTTGGTTCCGTCAAAGCTGGTTTTCAAATTCGTGGCATTGGCAGCGCCTGGCCCCTCGGAGGCGGCGTAACAACCGATGACATCCCCGCCCATGATTTGTGGCAGCACGCTGGACTTGATCTCATCTGACCCCGCCAGTTTGATCGCTTCGGTGAAAAAATACGCCGTTGATGCGAATGGAACGGGCGCAAGCGCACGCCCCATTTCCTCGGCCAGTACGCAAAGCTCCAACATGCCAAGGCCAAGCCCGCCATGGGCCTCGGGAATCGCCGTGCCCAGCCAGCCCATCTCGACCACTTTGTTCCAGACGCCCGCGTGATGGCTGACTTTTTCGTCGTCAAGCACCTCACGAACATGCGCAGTCGTGCATTCGGCATCGAGAAACTTTCGCGCTTCATTGCCAAGAAACTTCTGGTCTTCGGAAAAATCGAAATTCATAGCGGCATACTCTCCTCAACTTGGCGGTGCATCGCGGCCTTGTTTTGAGCAACATAGCGAAGTTGACGCGCACGGAAACCCATAACCTAACGTCAAAAGGCAGATTTCCGGCAGTTCGATGCAATTTCATCGATTGAGGTTACCAAACCCAAATCCAAACATGAGATGACGTCATGGAACCCCAATCAGGAGCGGATCATGGCAAAGGCCCTTTTTCATCGCGGACAGCGCGTTTTTATCAAACCGGTGGGCACGTGGGCGCTCGTTGAGAAAGTGATCCCGTACTGGGTCAAGGATGTCGCCGAGCCGCTGCGTATCGGATATGATGTTGGTCTGGGACGCGAGTTTAATGCCGGGGAGCTGATCTCCGAGACCGTTATGCGCGGGCGCGATTCCCAAGAAGGTGAAGATGATCTGGTTCTGGAGAACTGGCGCATTTTCCGGATGAAGAACCGCTGGCAAAATCAAGAGGGCGGCGAAGCTCACCCCTATCCGGGTACGTTCCCCGTGGTCATGACAGATGATAATGATTGGGGGGGCTGGCGCGTCCCGGGCGCGGAATATGATCGCGATCCGCAACGCGTCGAGCATCAAGCCCGCATGATGGTCAACGCACCTGATATGGTTCGGATCATGCGCAAGCTGAACGAATTTGCGGCGGCAAATCCTGACCGGTTGCCAGCAGAACTGCTTCCATTGGCAAAACGCACCACGTCCATTCTGCGCCACGTTTTCGAAATCACCGACACGGACAGTCAACAAGCGGCGCAATAATTACAAACGATCTGTCGTCAACGCGTCGGCAAGTTAGCTGCTTCTATCTAATCGACGGAGCCGCTCGAGAAGCAGCGCGGTCCCGGTGCCCAAAACTGCGCCAATCAGAACACCGCCCGCATTGGCAAGCGCATCGAGCCAACTGGCCGAGCGACCATATGGCATGATCCCCTGCAAGCCTTCCAAGGCAAGGCCGTAGACACTTGTCAGGGCCATGGCCCCAATCAGCGCCATCTGACCACGGGCCAGAATGACCAGCGCCATGAGCACGCCATAGGCGATAAAATGGTTGAGCTTGTCATTGAGGTTCTCAGTTGGCAGATCATTGCCCGGCAAGAGCGACAGGACGGCAATCACCACCGCGCAAATCACCGCACCTGCCAGCGCCAGTTTCGGCACCAAATCCAGCATCTTCTTCAGCCGCATCACATTTGCCTCTTGCAGACTGGCCCCATGCTGGCCAGATAGACCTCCCATATCGCCGTCGAGCGCGGCGCAAGCAAGACAAAAACGAGGCAACCTCCCATGCGCACTGACATTCCGCAGACCGTGAAGCTCGAAGAATATGCGCCCTACCCTTACGCACTCGACACAGTGTCCCTCGATTTTCGGCTCGATCCCGACAAGACGCACGTCAGTACCAAAATCAGCGTCCGCCGCATCGCATCCGATCCGGTTCCCATGGAGCTTGATGGTGAAAACCTGACGCTGGTCGCAATCCGAATTGATGGCGAGCCGGTAGGGGCTGACCAATATAGGCTGACCGAGACAGGGCTGACCCTGACCGCTCCGCCGGAATCATTCGTACTTGAGACCGACGTCGAAATTTCCCCCGCGCAGAACACCGCTTTGTCAGGGCTGTACATGTCAGGTGGCCGCTTTTGTACCCAGTGCGAAGCGGTCGGGTTTCGCCGGATCACGTACTGGCCGGACCGTCCAGACGTTATGTCGAGCTTCACAGTGCGCATGGATGCAGACAAAACGCGCTTTCCTATTCTCCTGTCCAATGGTTCGCCCAGCGACACGGGCGATGCCAGCGATGGCCGCCATTTCGCAACATGGCATGACCCGCATCGGAAGCCATCCTATCTTTTTGCGCTGTGTGCGGGGGATTATGATATCCACAAAGACAGCTTCACGACCAAATCCGGCCGCCATGTCGATCTCGCCATTCATGTTGATAAGGGCGAAGCAGACCGAGCGCTCTGGGCGATGGACAGTCTGAAACGCTCGATGACATGGGATGAGGATGTGTTTGGCCGCGAATACGATCTCGACGTATTCAATATCGTCGCTGTGCGCGACTTCAATTTCGGCGCGATGGAGAATAAGGGGCTGAACATATTCAATTCCGCCTATGTCCTCGCCGATGAAGCGACCGCGACAGATGCAGACTTCGAAGCCATTGAGAGCATCGTCGCGCATGAATATTTTCACAATTGGACGGGCAATCGCATCACATGCCGCGACTGGTTCCAGCTCTGCCTGAAAGAAGGGCTGACCGTGTTCCGGGATCAGGAATTCTCTGCCGACATGCGCTCACGGCCGGTTCAACGCATCAAGGATGTGATCCGTCTGCGCGCACGACAATTCCCTGAAGATGCCGGACCTCTGGCCCATCCTGTCCGCCCCGACAGTTATGGCTCCATTGAAAACCTCTACACGGCCACCGTCTATGAGAAAGGCGCCGAGTTGATCCGCATGCTCAAACGCCTGATTGGGAACGATGCGTTCTTTAAGGGCATGGCCATCTATTTTGACCGCCACGATGGGGATGCCGCCACAATCGAAGATTTCTATGCCTGTTTTGAGGAGGCAAGTGGCGACGACCTTAGCCAGTTCCGGCTCTGGTATTCGCAGGCTGGCACGCCGCGTCTCAGCCTGACCGAGACCTGGGACGCCGACGCGAGTGAGATCACGCTCAGCTTCGCCCAGACCACGCCGCCAACCCCGAACCAGCCAGACAAACAGCCGGTTCCGATCCCGCTCGCCGCAGCGCTTATTTCTGCCGATGGCAAAGATCTGCAAGCACTCGACCTGACCCTTAGCGAGACAGAAGAGACGATCGGGCTGACACTGCCCGCCGGCAGCACTCGGCCGCTGGTCTCGATTGCGCGCGGGTTCAGCGCTCCGGTTCGTATCGAGCGCGAAATGACACAGGATCAGCAACTCACCCTGGCGCGGGCGGAAACCGATCCCTTCAATCGCTGGGATCTTTTGCAAGACCTGCTCAAGAAGCAGATTCTCGTTGCCACGTACTCAAACGCGCCGGACAATCCGGCCCTGATCGAAGCGGTGGCCAGTGCGGCCATTGCTGCAAGCAGAACTGATCCGGCCCTTGCGGCTTTGCTTTTGCGGTTGCCTGATATTGGTGAAATTTTCCTCGACCATACGCCTGCAAACCCTGTCGCGCTTGCGACAACACGGCAGGCGATGAAAGCGAGCATCGCTCGCCAAATGGCCAGTTTCATCTCTGAAACACTTGAGGCTGCGCCGCCCATGCCGTTCCGACCTGATGCTGCGCAAGCTGGTATTCGTGCTCTGAGGTCGGCCTGTATGGATCTGGCGAGCTATGATGAAGCGCTTGGGGCGAAGCTGCCTGACTTGTTCGAGACCGCGACCTCGATGACCGAACAACTCGCAGCGCTTGGAGCGCTGACATCGGCTACAGGTGGCGCGACAGCCGCCCTCGCAGCCTTTTTCGACCAATGGAAAGACAATCCGCTCGTGATAGATAAATGGTTTGCGGTTCAGGCACGCAATGCAGATATTACGCGCGTTCAAGCACTGCGCACGCACCCCGATTTCAATTTGGGCAATCCAAACCGCGTCCGTGCGCTGGCCGCCGCATTCGCGATGCAGAACCTTGCAGGCTTCCACCAGCCGGACGGAAGCGGGCATCGCTTCCTGGCCGATCTTGTGCGCGAGGTTGATCCTTTAAACTCCGCACTTGCCGCCCGCTTGCTCACCGCCTTTGAGCAGTGGAAATCGCTTGAGCCAGCCGCACGTGACAGCGCCGCTGAAGTGCTCGAAGCCCTTGCCACCGCAGACCTTTCACAAAACGCTGCAGACATTATCGGTAGAGCCTTGGGTTAACACGCGATTCATCTCTGTTAACCTTTGTTCAAGCATTACAATCCAGAGTTCGGGGCTTAACGCGCGTCTTTCTATGCCGCGCGGAACGGTATGGGGCAAACTTTCGTGGCAAAATCTGACAGAGATTTGCAAAACAAAGAGAAAAAACAAGGGCGAAGGCTAATCCCCGTCATTGTGGCGCTGCTTATTCTGCAAGGCAGTGCGTTGGCTTTGAAAGGCTGGGAAGAGCGTCAAAGTGCAGACACGGCGGCGCTTCAGGCCCTGCAATTGCGAGCCCAGGTCGTTGGCGAGCATCTTGATGGCCGGGTTGGTGCAATTAAAGCAACCCTTGATAATCTGTTCACCCCGCCTGAATCTGTCCCATCACTGGGCACCCAAATGGACGGGATCGATATGGTTGTCCTGATGTCCGAAGCGGTGAACGCGCCTCCGGGTTCGCGCGAGCGCATCGCAGCCGAACAGGTTTTGCGTGCGGGCGAACTTGATGGCCCAATGTTCACAACGGAATTTGGTGACATCGCTATTCTTTCCAATGATGGGGTTAACTTACCTCTGATCGCGATCGGGTCGGCGTCTGAATGGCTCCCACAAAATGTAGGTGAGCGGCGGTTTAGCCTGTCTGGTTCAGGTCAACTCGCCAGCGGAAACCCTGCTCTGAAGCCTGTCGCCGCGGCTCTTAACGGTTCGGGGTCGGACATTATCACGTCAGATTCGGCCCCGCGTGCAGCGGCCTCCTGCGCGCCCATGCAGAGCTATTCTGGAAGCATTTGCGCCATGGCACCGCGCCCGCTCATCTCGATCAACGACATCACACGCATGCTGATTTATCTTCTGCTGATGCTCGCGCCCGCACTTGCCATATACGGGCTTTACGCCATGCTAAGCGGGCAGGCAAAAGAGGTTGAAGACGCCCTCGCCACAGAGCGCGAAAGTGCGGATATGATCGAGCTGATCATGGATGGCGCGCAAGCCGGTTTCTGGGAAATGAGCGCAGACACCAGCATGGTGAAACTCTCTGATCAGTTTGCGGCCCTGCTCGGCGCGCGCGGCACAACAGAGCTGACACTTCCTGCGCTCCTGCAACTTGTCTTTGTTGACGACCGCGACATGATGCAGAATGCGATTGCTCGCGCACATGAGATCAAGACATTGCGCACCCAGTTCCGTACCCAGCATGATTCAGGTCAGACCTGGGTGGAAATGTCGGGTCGGCAAGTCCAGCACGGTACCGAGAGCGCCGAGCGCTTTGCCGGTATCGCCAGCGATTTTACAGAGCGCAAGCGCGTTGATGATCGGCTGCGCAAAACAGAGCGTCGGCTGCGCAATGCGCTAGAGGGCTATGATGGTCCATTTGCCATCTGGGATCATCGCAAACGCCTGCTCTATTGGAATGGCGCTTATGCAAACACGTTCAATGTCGCCAAGGCGCTGCGGGCTGGCATGGGGTATGACACGGTCGCCCTTGCTCGCGCGCCATCTGTCCGGCAGGAAACGCCCTCCCCGACCGAGCCGAACACCGCGCTCGTTCACCTGACCAATGGCCGCTGGGTCAAACTCGTCGAACGCGCCACGCCAGAAGGCGGGCTGATCACGGTCGGCGTTGACGTGACAGATACAACGCAAGCTTCAAACCAACTCAACCGGCAGAAGGTCAAGCTAAAGCGTCTGGTCGCCGAGCTTGAAAAATCTGAAGGCCATGCCGCAGAGCTTGCCCGCAAGTATTCCGAGGAAAAAGACCGCGCCGAGCGCGCCGCTCAATCCAAGTCCGCCTTCCTGACCAATATGAGCCACGAATTGCGCACGCCCCTGAACGCGATCAACGGCTTTTCCGAGATCCTCGCAACCGAGCTTTATGGTCCATTGGGCGACGAACGCTATAAGGGATATGCCAGCGACATTCTGATGTCAGGTCAGCATCTGCTCGACATGATCAACGATATTCTCGATATGGCAAAGATTGAAGCCGGGAAAATGAGTATCGAGCTTTTGCCGATTGATCCGGTGGACCCGGTCGATGCCGCCGTGCGGATGATCCAGCGCAAGGCGGAAGACGAAAACATCACGCTCACTTTCGAAGCCGAAAGCGGTCTTCCAGAAATCGCCGCCGACCACCGGGCGATCCGCCAAATGGCGCTGAACCTGCTCTCGAACGCGATCAAGTTTACCGATGAAGGGGGCCGCATCGCCGTAACGCTAACGCGCCGGGACGATTATCTGCGCTATGCTTTCACGGATAATGGTATCGGCATTCCGAAAGAGGATCTTCCAAGACTGGCGCAACCTTTTGAACAGGTCAGTTCTAGCTCGGACCGCAATCATGAAGGCACCGGCCTTGGGCTCGCCCTTACGAAATCCTTTGCCGAAATGCATGGCGGGAAGCTTTCCATAGCCAGCCAGGAGGGGCGCGGCACAACCATCGCGTTCTACCTGCCGATCAATGGTCAAGCCAAAGCCACGGTTACCCGCGATCATGACACGTCGCCGAAGCCAACGCCAAGCGTCGACTCTACGCTTTTCGGCACATAGGGATTATGGCGCGATTTGCGAAGATGGCTCCAGATCAACCAATTGCCGCAGAGCGGGTTCAGCCGATAGTGCCCAATGGCCGTCTGGCTGCTGACAGGCGGTGAACGTCCCATCCAGACCAGCACCGAGATAATCAACCGTCCGGCATTCGGTTACCGCCTCGACCAGATCGACGGCGGCTGCGGTATGTTGGCTGGGGACAGCCTGCAAGGCGGTACTGCCGGCAAGGGGCATAAGCTCCTGACGCTGGACATAGCCGAAGCCGACCCCTTTACGCCCAACCAGAACCCAGTCCTCGCCGCGATCGTCCGATACGGTCCCGATCGTCTCAATAGCCGATCCCGGCGGCAGAGCAGCGCCGCTCACCTCGGTCAGGTAATCCGGCGTGGCCCGCAAACGCGCGCCTCCTGGAGCCCGCATCCAGCGCGCATTCAGCCGAACCGGCCGATCAATTCGGCCCAGTGCTTCAAGCCGCATTACAGGGACAATCCGTGTCGTCTCGAACTTCGCACCGAGCGTCATTTCAACGTTCCGCCCGTCGCTCAATTCCTGCTTAACCACTTGCCCGGCGCGACCATAAACCAGCTTTGGCGTCAGGCTTTTACGAACAGGAGCGTCCTCGAAAGGCTCTAATTCAGGGCTCTGGCCAACTGCGCTTGCAAGTATGATCGGCTCGGGGCGCGGCGTAGCAGCCTGTTGCAGATCAACATAGCCCTCTTGCGCGCCAACCCAATTCCCTTTGGCATTGCGGCAGACATCGACTTTCTGACGCGTTTCGCCCAATGGCCCGATAAATACGGTTCTGCACCGCGTAAAGACCGGCACCATGTCCTGAACAGTTTCGCCGAGCCGCCGTTCGAACGGCAGACCAAGCGGCCCCTCTGCGGCGCCCGCGAGGACGAGATCGGCGGGTGACATGTATCCGATTGCAACACCGCGCTGCCCCATCAAATACCAGCGATCACCATAACGATCGGTCACCGTTGCCATCCGCTCGATTAGCGCACCCTTTGTTACTGTCCGGTTGCTAAATGTACCGGATACGGAGGGCGTTGGCCGCAACGACGCATCCCGGCGGGCGGCATACCAGCCGCCTTCAAGCACCATCTGGTCTGGCAGAGCAGCAACCGAGCGCTCCCGCGCGACAGGCATCCGCCGTAATTCTTGCGCGGAGTCAGCAAACAATACGCCAATCCGGTCGCCGCGATCAGACTTGAGGCTGACATTGCGTCCGTCGAGTTCATTGTCCAGTGCCCGCTCCACATCCCGCGCCAGCCAGCTCTGCTGTGTCCGGTTCAGGGCTCCGCCCATATTCGCTGCAATATTGTTGACCACGAGAGCGGCTGATCCTCGCTCGAACCGTCCATCGAACACACGTACCGGAACCGAGCCTGTCTGTGGACGGAACACCGCCGGTGCCGCTGCGGCGCGCGATTTGCGTTGCAGCGAAGCATTTTGAGGTTTCAGTGAGGGGACATTGCTCAGCCCTGCACGCTCAGGAGCAGACCATGTTGGCGTTGGCGCAGAGGCCAATGCGCGCGGCGGCTGCGTATTTGGCAATGCTGGCTTGGCCGACGGCGTGGACGGGCTTGGCGCGCTCGCAGCGCGGCCTGTTTCCGGCTCTGCAACTCTGCGCGGTACGGGCGCTGACGCGTTTATGATGTCGGCGGGTTTGTCGAGGCTTGGCAATTCGGGCGCCACCTCAGCAATCCGTGCGGGCGCGCGCGCGTCCATTATTGGCTCTGGCTCGGCCTGCACCTCCGGCAGCGCTACCGGCGCGCTTGCCATTGTAGTTGTCGGGGTCTCTGCAACACGCTCAGGACGCTCTGTGCTTGGTGGCTCGATCGCCTCAGCATAGGTGATCGTCATCGGGGCGAGCGACGCGGCCTCAATCGGCACGTCCTCGGCCCCCGCTTCGCGAACCACATGCACACCAGCGACCAAAGCCGCCATAGAGACCGCCGCCACAGGAATCCCCATCGCCAGCCAGATCGGCATACCGCCCGATCCATCATCCTGATGATAGGTTTCCGCTTGCATCGCGGCGATGGGCATGGCCGCAAGATCTGCAGGCTCTTCAAAGTCCTCGTCAATCTCTACCGCCAGCAGGGCGGCTGCATACTCATCTTGCTCTGCCTCGATGTCAGCGTCATCAATTGCCCCGTCCGTCGTCGCCCCGGCGATCTCGGTTTCGGGCTCAGACATCTCCTGAACGTCCAGTGCCTCGTCGTCGCTGACGGGCATGGCTTCAGCGTCCTCGGACAGCAGATTGCGAGCAAACGCATCTCCGGCAATCTCCGGCGCGGCGTCGACGTCCAAGTCGGCTCCGGCCTCTTCGCTTTCGTCCTTCCCATCGCGGGCCAGCGCGACGGTGCCTGCGACCGCAGCGGCCGCGGCCGCCTTCTTCGCGAAGGGGTTTATGCCAAAGCCGCGCTTCTCGGCGGGTCGCTCAGGCATGTCGAAACGCGCGTCCTGCGACCGGTATTCATGTGACTGCATGGTTTGCTGGGCGATCACGGCATCCGCCAACCATGGCTGGGGTTCGGGCTTCGGTCCGTCTGCAGTGTCCGCCCGTTCTTCGACAGCGGTTTCCTGGACTGCCCGCTCGTCTGCCTCACGCTTGATGTCATCCATCAAGCTGTTGATCTCATCCTGCGGGCGGACATCGCGCGTTTCATCTGTCGCTCCGGCCGACCGCAGCAATTGTGGCCCTTTGCCCTCAAACCGCTTCGATAGCGCATCCTTGCGACGGGAGCCCCGCTCGACCACCGCTTTGATCAGCTCATCGATTTCGAGATCCACGCCTTCGGTAGAAGCAGTCATATTTCCGCTGTATCCTGTATCTGCCATTATGATACTCCACAATTCACGCTACAAAAGCTCGGCCCCCCACGGACCTAAAATCAGGGGTGCACCCCAAATGTGCACATTCACCCAATAAAGTAACACTTTTTTAACCTTGTTGAAAAGAGCAAACACGCAGCACGCGAGCCGACGCGTACAACAATTTCTCTCGCACGGGCTGTTCTGGCCTTGCTCAACCCCTATGCCAAGCGATAAGAGGCGGTGATAACCGCTACAGGACACGCCCAATATGACCTCAACTACGCCCAAAAAAGTCGTTCTCGCCTATTCGGGCGGCCTTGACACGTCGATCATCCTGAAATGGCTCGAAACCGAATTTGGGTGTGAGGTGGTCACGTTTACCGCTGATTTGGGCCAGGGCGAAGAGCTGGAGCCCGCCCGCGAGAAAGCCCTTCAGCTTGGTGTTAAGCCGGAAAACATCTTCATCGACGATCTGCGCGAAGACTTCGTGCGTGACTATGTCTTCCCCATGTTCCGCGCCAATGCGGTTTACGAAGGCGTCTATCTGCTCGGCACCTCGATTGCGCGGCCACTCATCGCCAAGCGCCAGATCGAGATTGCACAGGCCGTGGGCGCGGATGCGGTCTGTCATGGCGCGACTGGAAAGGGCAATGACCAGATCCGCTTCGAGCTGGGCTATTATGCCCTCCAGCCCGACATCAAAGTCATCGCTCCATGGCGCGACTGGGAGTTCAAATCCCGCACCGATTTGCTCGACTTTGCCGAAAAGCACGGCATTCCCATCGCTGCCGACAAGCGCGGCGAAGCGCCCTTCTCGGTGGATGCGAACCTGCTCCACACCAGCTCGGAAGGCAAAGCCCTCGAAGATCCGGGCGTGGAAGCGCCAGAATTTGTTCATCAGCGTACGGTCAATCCCGAGGACGCGCCCGACACGCCCGAAATCATCACAGTCGGCTTTGAGCGCGGCGACGCCGTCTCGATCAATGGCGAGGCCATGTCCCCCGCCACCCTGCTGACAGCGCTCAATGATTATGGCCGCAAGCATGGGATTGGCCGGCTCGATTTGCTTGAGAACCGTTTCATCGGCATGAAGTCGCGCGGTATTTACGAGACGCCGGGCGGCACCATTTTGCTGGTCGCCCATCGCGGCATTGAACAAATCACCATCGACAAGGGCGCAGCCCACCTTAAAGACGAGCTGATGCCGAAATATGCAGAGCTGATCTATAATGGCTTCTGGTGGAGCCCCGAACGCGAAATGCTGCAAGCGGC
>CAZMMU010000016.1:41254-61876 GCA_964567455.1 uncultured Hyphomonas sp. | reverse complement strand
GGAGCCTTGTCCTTTATAGGACTGCCGCAGCCTGATGTAGCACTGCCGCTCAATCTCATTCTCTACAAAGGGGTTACGGTAAAGGCGGGCGTTGCGCCTGTCCCGGATCTGTGGAAGCCGTTGATCCCGTTGCTGCAAACAGGCCGGCTCAAAGCCGCGGGCTTGTTTTCGCACGAGATGGATCTTGCTGACGGCGCAGAAGCATATCGGATTTTTGACGCACGCGAGGAAAGCGTGATCAAGATCATGATGAATGTGACATAGCTGAGCTCTGGAACGCGCAACAGGATGATGTCTTATGCGCAAGGCGGCAAGCGCCCAAACTAAAACTCTAGTCGCATCTCAGTCTGTTATCTGTTGGTCGCGATCATTCTCTTGCTCGGCAAGGGTCCCTACATCGTTTGGTAGTTTGTCGTCTGGCACTTGAAACACCCTGCCAGTCTGGCTTCGTGCGTGTTTGGCTCGTCTGGTCTAAATTGGACAGCGAACATGGCGCGCTGCAATCAGCTTTGTCTCATGGTCGTTGACGGGGAGCAGAGCTTATCGAGCACAGCGTTAGCGCTTTGCAAATAGGCTTCGCGTTTCTCTGGGCTCATCTTATCCCATGTCCGGTACATTTGTCCCATGCGCGGGTTGCCCGCCAGTTTTTTGCGGTTCCGGACAAGGAAGTCCCAGTAAAGAGAGTTGAACGGGCAGGCGGTCTCGCCTGTTTTCTCTTTGACTTTATACACGCAATTTTTGCAATGGTCTGACATCTTGTTGATGTAGTTTCCACTTGCCGCATAAGGCTTGGAGCCAAGCAGGCCGCCATCGCCAAACTGGCTCATGCCAAGCGTGTTGGGCAGTTCGACCCACTCATAAGCATCGGCGTAAACGGCGAGATACCATTCGTGCACGTCTTTTGGATGGACGCCAGCCAGCAGTGCGAAGTTACCCGTGACCATCAGACGCTGAATATGGTGCGCGTAAGCCTCTTCCTTGGTTTGCTGAATGGCCGCGCGCATACAGGCCATATCCGTCTCGCCTGACCAATAAAAGCCGGGCAGCGACCGCGTGTTCCCAAAGAAATTCTCTTCGACATAGTCCGGCATTTTGAGCCAGTAGATCCCGCGCACATATTCGCGCCAGCCTATGATCTGCCGGATAAAGCCCTCAGCGGCGTTCAGGGGCGCATGACCATCTTTCCACGCTTGTTCAACGCGTTGGCAGACAGTTAGAGGGTCGAGCAGCCCGGCATTGATGTAGACCGATAGGACAGAATGGTAGAGGTATTTTTCGCCCTCCAGCATGGCATCCTGATAGTCACCAAAGTCTGGAAGTGCGACATCAATAAAATGGTCGAGCGCGGCTTGGGCTTGCGCGGGTGTGACGGCGAACCAGAAGGGCGTCAGATCACCAAAATGTTCTTCAAATTGGTCACCGACAAGTTTTAGAACGTCCGCAGTGATATCGTCTGGCTCAACCTGCAAAGGGGAGGGCATAAACAGATCGGCTTTGGCCGGCTTGCGATTTTCTGCATCAAAGTTCCATTTACCGCCCGCGGGCTTGTCTCCCTCCATCAGCAATCCCGTTTTCCGGCGCATTTCCCGATAGAAGTACTCCATGCGCAACTGCTTGCGCCCTTTTGCCCAATCTTCGAACTCGGTATGCGAACAGATAAAGCGGGTATCGGCCAGAATTGTTACAGGGCGTTCGAACGTCTCTTGCCAGGTCCCCATATCCGCCCGTACGCGCCACTCGCCCGGCTCGGTGACGTAGATGCCGTCGCAATCATAACGGTCAAGAGCGCGGCGAACTTCTCCGGCGAATGATCCTGAATTTTGCGGATCGTCCAGCTTGACATAATCGACCCGCCAGCCGGCATCCTTCAGCTCATCTGCGAAGTGCCGCATGGCCGAAAAGAGGAAAGCGATCTTCTTCTTATGATGACGCACATAGGTTGCCTCCTCGCGCACCTCGACCATTAGAACCACGTCGGTCTTCTGATTTGCCGCAGATAGCGCGGCAATCGATCTGGTGAGCTGGTCGCCGAGAATTAGAATAAGATTTGCGATCGGTAACATCCCATTGATTTGCGAAAGGTGAGCATATCTCAGTCAAATGCGAAGTCGCGCACAGTTGGCGTTGGCCTTAGCCCGTGCGGCCAGTGATATAGTCCTGCGTGCGGGCATCAGTTGGGTTGGTAAAGACTTTGCCCGTTAGATCGTATTCGACCAGATGCCCAAGATGGAAAAAAGCGGTGCGTTGAGACACCCGCGCGGCTTGCGCCATGGAGTGGGTCACGATGATGATACAATAGCGGTCTTTGAGTTCGTCGATCAATTCTTCAAGGCGGGCAGTAGCGATCGGATCCAGGGCGGATGCGGGCTCGTCCATCAGGATAACTTCCGGCTGTACGGCAATTGCGCGGGCGATCACCAGTCTTTGTTGTTGTCCGCTGGACAGCGCTGTGCCTTGCTCTCTGAGCCGGTCTTTTACCTCATCCCACAATGCGGCACGACGCAGGCTGGTCTCGACCACCTCGTCAAGCTCTGCTGATGTTCTGGTCAGGCCGTGAATGCGCGGGCCATAGGCGACATTGTCGTAGATCGATTTTGGAAATGGATTAGGTTTCTGGAACACCATGCCGACGCGGGCACGCAGCAGCACAGGGTCGACCTCGGGCCCGTAAATATCCTCGCCATCGAGCAGAACTGTTCCGGTGACACGGGCACCGGGTATGGTGTCGTTCATCCGATTGAACACACGCAAAAACGTCGATTTCCCGCAACCGGAGGGCCCAATCAAAGCAATCACGCCGGTCTTGGCAACGTCGAGATCGACACCATGAAGGGCTTCGGTCTCGCCATAGCAGACGCGCACATTGCGCGCTTTGAATTTCAGGTCTTCGGGCGCGATCTCAATCTCGGCATCAGCCTGTTGTCTGGTCGCTCGGTCTACCATCTTTTTTCCAATTTCGATCTCAGGAAAATTGCGAGTGCATTCATTGAAACCAATATGACGAGCAATGCAATGATTGCCGCCGAGGTGCGCTCGGCCCAAGCGCGTTCGGCGCTATCGGCCCAAAGGAAAATCTGGACGGGCAAAGCTGAGGCAGGTTCGGTGACGCTGGTCGGTATTTCGGTCACGAAGGCGACCATGCCGATCATCAGCAGCGGAGCTGTTTCTCCTAGAGCCTGAGCAATCCCGATGATGGTGCCTGTGAGAATACCCGGTGCGGCGAGAGGAACTTTGTGGTGGAAGACCGCTTGGGTTTTTGACGCGCCAAGGCTTAGCGCGCCATCAACAATGGAAGGCGACACCGCCCGCAATGCCGCCCGTGTAGCGATGATAATTGTGGGCAGCGTCATCAGCGCCAACACCAGTCCTCCGACCAGAGGGGCAGAGCGTGGCATGCCGAAAAAGTTCAGGAAGACGGCAAGTCCCAGCAGACCGAAAATGATCGAGGGGACAGCGGCGAGATTGTTGATGTTGATCTCGACAATGTCAGTGAAGAGGTTTTCAGGCGCGAACTCTTCGAGATAGACCGCCGCGCCAATACCGATCGGGACAGCCACAAGGAGGACAACGAGCAGCGCCATGAAAGAGCCAATGACGGCACCGGCAATGCCCGCCAGTTCGGGATCGCGGCTATCGGTTGCGGTGAAGAAAGTCCAGTTGAAGTGTGCTTTGATCGTACCTGATGCGACCAGCGCATCAATCCAGATAATCTGTTGATCGGACAATTTGCGGCGGTTCTCGGCGACATCGCGATCAATATAACCTTTAAGCAACTGATCAACATCATCGGAGGTTGGCACGCGCACCGTGATCGTCCGTCCGATCAGGTCTGGCGACTTGTAGACCATTTGCCGAATTGTGTCGGTCGCGCCCGAGGCGGATACGATCTTGAAAAGATCCTGTTTGGCAGGCCTGTCTGTAACCGCCGGAAATCGGTCATAGAGTGTGTTCTGGACAATCTGGCGGTAGTTGGCTTTGCGCAACTGATCTGGCGCGCGGGCACCCGTTGGGTCGAGTATGCTCTCGTCAAGGGTGACTTCGAGGCTCATATGATGCTGATAGAAGGCCGTATAACCTGTCCCGACAATGCTGGTCAAAAGCCAGACCAAAGCGCTGAGCGCTGCGATCACAGCCGAAAGCCCAAGCAGACGGAAGCCGCGTTCACGCCGCCGTCTCCGTTTAAGCCGTTTGTGAGCTTTGGCGGATTGGTGGACGCTGGTCCGAACAGGTGTCTGAGCGCCGGCCATTAGTCGTACCGCTCTCTATAGCGCCGTACGATGAGCAGAGCGATGACGTTCAAGATCAAGGTAACAATGAACAAGACCAGTCCGAGCGCGAAAGCAGCGAGTGTCTTGGCACTGTTAAATTCCTGATCGCCCGTGAGCAAGGCAACGACCTGGACTGTAACCGTGGTCACCGCTTCGAACGGGTTTCCGGTCAGATTTGCGGCACGACCTGCTGCCATGACCACGATCATGGTTTCGCCAATGGCGCGGCTGACCCCGAGCAAGATTGCCCCCATAATACCTGGAAGAGCTGCGGGGAAAATCACTTGGGTCATGGTTTCCGATTTTGTTGCGCCCAAGGCATAGGCACCATCTCTAAGCTCCTGCGGTATCGCATTAATGACGTCATCAGAGAGGGAGGAGATAAATGGGATGATCATGACACCCATAACCGACCCTGCCGCTATTGCGCTCTGGGTGGGAACGGAAAATCCAATGCTTTCGGCGACGCCGCGAATAGCGGGCCCAACCGTCAGCAGGGCGAAGAAGCCATAGACAACTGTTGGGATACCCGCGAGAATTTCGATAACGGGTTTGACCCAATTGCGCACTCTGGGTGAGGCGTATTCGGACAGGTAGATCGCGATCATGAGGCCAATGGGCGCGGCAATGCACATTGCGACCCCCATAATCATGAAGGTCCCGATAAAAATGGGTATGACACCAAAAGCTCCAGACTGTCCGGCCTGATCCGCGCGGATAGCAGTCTGTGGAGACCATTGCAGACCGGTGAGAAAGTCGAGCATAGATACTTGCTCAAAGAAGCGAAGGCTTTCAAAAATCAGCGACAGCACGATGCCGAAAGTCGTCAGTACAGCGACAGCAGAGCATAACAGCAGGGCGATGCGCACATAGCGTTCTACATAGGTGCGCGCCCGAAAGTCCGGCGCGATGGCTTTATGGCCATGTACGAAAACCAGACTGGCAATCAGCACAAGCCCGAACACGAGCAGCGGGAACGACAGAAGATCAGGCCTGAAGGCCCGCACCAGGATCAGCAGAAGTGCCGGGCCGCCAATATGCCATGCGAGCAAGTAGCCGTGGAATCTGGGGCGCGAATGGGGCTTTGATGAGAGCAGATTCGACGCCTCGCCCACAACGAAAGTGCGGCGGTGTGCGAGTGCTCTGCCGAATACCCCGCCAGCGATAACAACCGCCAGTGATAAGATTAAAACCAGTGTCATTGGGACTCTGTAATGCCGAGATCGCTCTTGTGGGTCAATGTGAAACTACTGCTGCTGATAGGGGGTCATGGTCTCAACATCTGACCGGAATTTGGCGCGGTCTGCTTCCGGTAGCGGCACGAGGCCGATTTCCTCCAGATAGCCCCCCGGTCCCCAAGCCTCTTCAGAGGTAAATTCAAGTGCGTAGTCTTTGAGCCCCTTTGTCATTTCGACATGAGCAGGCTTGAGATAGAAATAGAGCGAGCGGGAGATTGAATAGTCGCCACTGGCGATGTTTTCGAAGGTGGGGGCGATACCCGAAATGGTTGCACCGTGAACAATGTCTGCATTCTGATCAAGGAAGGAATAGCCGAAGACTCCAAGCGCGGTGGGTGTGTTGGAGAGGGTCTGGACAATAGCGTTATCGTTCTCTCCCGCATCAACCCATTTGCCGTCTTCGCGCAGTGTATGGGCGATCTCGATAAACGCGCCGCGGTTCTGGTCGTGCAACTCGGAGAGGCAGGTCACTTGCAGTGCGCCACCCTCCATCGCGATCTCGACAAAGGCGTCGCGCGTGCCGGAGGTTGGGGGTGGCCCGTAGGCTTCGATCGTGGTCGGGGGCAAGCCGGCGCGTATATCGGCCCATGTCATATGCGGATTGTCTTGCAGGGTGCAGTCGCTGTCGCTCATGGGAACCCGTTTGGCAAAAGCCAGATAGACATCGCGCAGGTTCAGCGTGATCGGGGCCGCGTTGATTGTGTTGGCGAGGACAATGGCATCAAATCCAATTTTGACTTCGACCACTGCATCGACGCCGTTCGCGACACAGTCTTGCAGCTCGCTCGGCTTTTGCCGCCGTGACGAGTTCGTCACGTCCGGCGTGTTTGCGGCGTTGCCTGCGCAGAACAATTTGTGCCCGCCACCTGACCCGGTGGATTCAACGACGACGCTGTATCCGGTCTTGTTCTTGAATTCCTGAGCCACTTTGGTCGAAAACGGGTAAACCGTCGACGAGCCAACAATGCGAATATCGCTCGAGGATGCCGCGGACGCGTCTGTGGCATTTCCGGAGCCTGTGAATGTGTCTGCCGGGGCGTTGCAGGCGCAGAGCGCTAGAGCACTTATGACGCCGATCAGTACCGATTGACTGCCCATTTTAAGCCCTCTTCATGATCGGCCTGCGTCGCAAATTTCCAGAGGTGAACGACGCGCATCCGCGTTCGAGACGCTGGCCCGCATCTCAGCCTCCCGAATATACTCAACCCGATGTGACTGTGTTTGATGACACGGGCCACTCAAATATATGACAAATTTGCAAAACCCGCTCGGGGCCACTGTTGTGCCCGTTGCCATCGATCGAGGGGAGCGGTGCCTAGGCCGTCTTGTCGATCTCCACAACGTGTGGGTAGGGGATGGAGATTCCGCCAGCGTCAAAGGCCTCTTTGACCGAGCGCAAAAGGTCGAACCGGACATCCCAATAGTGCTCAGGCGCACACCAGACGCGCATCTGGATGTCAACCGAACTGTCATTCAGGCAGGACACTTTGGCCCAGGGCTCGGCATGGTTTGCATTAACGTTCGGATGCGCGGCAGCTGTCGTTTTGATGATGGTGATCGCCTTGCTGATATCGTCGCCATAGTCGATCCCGAAATCAATGTCGCAGCGGCGTAGTCCGAGCGAAGAGTAGTTCCGGATTGTCGAGTTACGCACTTCATTATTGGACAGAATGACCTGAATATTGTCGAGCGTGCGCAGCGTGGTGACGAAGATACTCATATCTTCGACGGTGCCTTCCTCTCCGACAATCTCGACATAATCACCGACTTTGTAGGGCCGCATGATAATCAGAAGCAGACCCGCCGCCACATTGCTCATTGAACCTTGCAGCGCCAGACCGATGGCCAGCGTCATGGCCGAGAGGATCACGAAGATCGACGAGACCTGAACGCCGAGAATGGATACAGCGAGCAGCAGGACACCTGCCATTACGATATAGCGGAGCGTTGTGGCGAAGAAATTGCCCAGCGTATCGTCCAGTCGGCCGGACTTCGATATCTGGCCAGAGACGAGGCGGTAGACTTTGCCAGCGAGCCATGTGCCGATCCATAGGACCAGACCTGCTGCCAGCAGCTTCGGCGCGAAGCTGATCGCATTGTTGATGGCAAGTTGGCCGTAATACTGGGCGGAAGCGTTCAGAGCCTCAGGGGTGAATTCGAAGGGCGGTGGTCCGGCGTTCTGGAGCATATTAACTAGCATTTTGAGTCGCCTTTACTGGAATAATCATATTGTGCTCGTACGGAATTTCGATATTGGCCGCGTCGAGCGCGTGCTTGATCCGTTCGGGCAGATCCATGCGAATGTTTCGATGCTCGTCTGCATCGCACCAAACTCTAAGCTGAATATTGACCGCTGAGTCTCCCAAAGCCGTCACTTTCGCCCAAGGCTCGGGGGTTGACCGGATGCGTGCGTCGCCCTGGCAAGTGCTCAATATGGCGGTGATGGCTGTGCCGATGTCAGCGTCATAGCTAATCCCGACATCCATATCGAGGCGGCGGTCACCATAATGGTAGAAATTCTTGATCGTATTGCTGAACGCCGCGGAATTGCCGACGGTCACTTCGATATTGTCGCGTGTTTTAAGGCTCGTCGTGAACAGGCCGATCATGGTCACCACGCCTTTTTCGCCATTAAGCTCGACTTCGTCGCCAACCTTATAGGGGCGGAAAATCATCAGCATAATGCCGCTGGCGACATCGCTGAGCGTATCTTGCAGAGCAAATCCAAGGGCTACGAACATTGACGCAACGACGGTGGCCAGAAATGCCAGATTGACGTTGATCGCCGACAGGGCTGCAACAATAACGGCTGCGGTTCCGGCAAACAGGACGAGCGATCCGAAGAAGCGCGACAGGGTGGTGTCAATGTTGGGAACTTTGCCACTGGCCCGCTCGGTCGCACGGGACAATCGGCGCACAATGGCACGGCCAATAACGAAAATGAGCAGGGCAAGCGCGACTTTCGGCGCAATGCTGATAATCAGATCCGGCAGCGCCTGCAAACGCTCCACCCCCATAGCAACAATATCCATTCGGCGACTCCCAAACCCATCTGATCGCAAACTAGAGCGGAATGGGGGGATTTTTCAAGCGTCAATGATTGTTGGATCGCTGCATGCTTACCAATCCATACCAATATTCCTTTTGATCCAGTCCGTGAAGTTGGACGGCTTTTCCAGAGATTTTGGATCCAGCGAGCCATAAGCCAGTAGCGGTCCGTCCAAAGTCTCAAGGCGCAGCCCACTAATATTTTGCTGATTTGCCGTCAATGTACCGTCCCAGCGCGGGTCGATGATCATCATGATCCGCTCACCGCCGTCGCCCATCTCGTACCGTCCGAAGACAAGACCATAGACTTTCTCTCGCCCCCACAATCCATAAGAGACGGACTGCCGCTTGCCATCGAGCAGCACTTCATCAAACAGCAAGCGTCTGCGCCATTGCAGGACATGCATCCGCCCGCCATTGACGACTTTCACGTCCACTTCGGAGCCGGTGCGTCGAACAAGTTCCGCGTGCATATCTATACCGATATCAATAAATTATTATCGTAAAGAGATAATATTTGTGACGTGGAAGTCAAGCTGGCCTGTCTTTTTTCTAGTCCTCTGGCGGGAGCATACTCTTTCTCCGGATCGGACCGTCAATCGGGGTGGCGACCTGCGTACGAAGGGCGCGTGTCAGATACATGAACTCCAGCGCTGACCGGCGCGCCCGTTCGGCCTGATTGGCTGCGGCCGAATGCCCGCCATCGATGTTCTCATAATAATAGAACGGCTTGCCCGCTTCTTCGAAGAGCCGGGCCATTTTGCGGGCATGGCCGGGGTGAACGCGGTCATCCTTGGTCGAGGTGAGGAAGAAAGGCGTTGGGTAGTCTGCGCCCGCATCGAAATTATTATAGGGCGAGATTTGCTCCAGAAATGGTCTCTCTTCGGGATTGTCCGGGTCACCATATTCGTCGACCCATGAAGCCCCAGCCAGCAGCAAGTGATAACGCAGCATGTCCAGCAGCGGCACTTGCACAACAACCGCGTTCCAAAGGTCCGGCCGCTGGTTCAGCATGACGCCCATAAGCAAGCCGCCATTGGAGCCGCCCATAATGCCCAGATGGCTCGGGCTGGTGATCTTTTGCGCGATCAGGTCCTCACCCACCGCGATGAAATCATCATAGATACGCTGGCGATTGCCTTTCAGGCCCGCCTGATGCCATTCCGGTCCAAACTCGCCGCCGCCACGGATATTGGCGAGCACATATGCGCCGCCGTTCTCCAGCCAGAGTTTGCCAGTAATGGCCGAATATGAAGGTGTCAGCGAAATCTGGAAGCCGCCATAGGCATAAAGCAGGGTCGGCGTGGTGCCGTTCAGTGGAATGTCCTCACGATGTACCACAAAATAAGGGATCTTGGTGCCATCGGAGGAGGTGGCTTCCAACTGGCGGACGACCAATCCGTCTGCGTCGAATTTCGCCGGAATAGATTTGAGGGTCGCAACGTCTCCGTTCGCGACATTGAATGCGACAAGCGAATCCGGGGTCAGAAAGCCCTCGTAATTGATGAACACAGTGTCTGATCTTTTGTCTGAAAACGCCAGTCGTGCCTGACCTTCACCGGGCAGATCGACCACGCGCGTCGTCCAGGCACCATCTGCGCGATCGAGCCGCAGCAATTTGCCAACGACATTGTCATTGATCGAGATAAGAGCCGTGTCGCCTGCGCGCGAGACCCCTTCAAGGCTCTGACGACGGGTCGGACGAAAGACCAGCTCGACCTCGGGAAGCTCGTAGTTTTCCAGATATGCGTTCATATCAAACGAGACGAGGTCGCCCGAATGGAACGCGGTGTCTTGCCCGTCCGGTGCCCAGTCCTGTTGCAGCGAAACGAGCAATTGGCCCTGATAAACTTCGTTCGGATCCGATTTAGCCGGAATGGGCAGCTGCACTGGCTCGCCATCTTCGCGGAGCAAATAATAGCGCGTGGTGAAGAAGGTATCCGATTTGGCGATCACGCCGAGCGTCCGGCCATCATCAAGCTCTATGCGGAAGCCGGACGAGGCAACATCCGTCTTGTCGCCCGAAAAGACGGTTTGTGCGCTTTCAAGCGGGGTGCCCCGTTCCCAGCGTTTGACCACCGAGGCATAGCCGGACTCAGTGAGCGTCGAGCCATCGCCGCCCCAATCGGTCGAAATCAGCACAGTGTCCTGATCTAGCCAGCTGAGACCCTGCTTGGCTTCTGGCGTTTGAAAGCCGCCCTCCACCCAGGTTTTCGAATCAAGATTGAACTCGCGCTGGATCACAGCGTCCTTGCCGCCATTGGACAATGACACCATGCAGAGCGTCTGTTCAGCGCCCTCTGGCTTAAAACAGTTTGCACCCTTATAGACCCAATTGGCATTTTCCGCTGCGGCTAGCGCATCAAAGTCGATCACGGTTTCCCAGTTCGGCGTGTCGCTTGAATAGCTCTCCAGAGAGGTCCGCCGCCACAGCCCGCGCACATTGTTTGCGTCCTGCCAGAAATTATAGACCTGCCCGTCGCGGATAACCCCATACGCAATCCGGTCGGTCGCATTGACGATGTCGAGCGCATCGGCTTCCAGTTGGGCATAGCGTTTGTCACCGGTGAGTTCGTCCAGGGAGCGCGTGTTCTGCGCGCGCACCCATTCGAGGGCGGCATCGCTTTCAACCTCTTCGAGCCAGAGATGGGGGTCTGTTGCTGTGGTTTCGGTCGTCAAATCATTGGCCTCTTGAGCGTGGGGTTGAGCGCAACCTGCGCCGAGCAGACAGGCAAGCGCCAATAGGGATGTGGTGGAAAAGCGCATCGGGAAATCCTCGCAGACGAAAAGGAATAGGAGACTTACCCGAAGAGTGCCGCCAGCGCGCCTCAAATGCAAGTGCCGCCGGGCGTGAGGGGGGGGGAATTGGCCAGTCCAGCCTGACGGCGGCGGCTAAGCTGGGTCGGTTCTGATAGAGAGGGCGTGGAGTCCGTTTTCAAACTCTGCGGCGAGCGCCTTGTTAATAGCGCGCTGGCGGGCGACGCGAGACACGCCCGCGAATCGCGCAGAGATGATTCGCACATTGAAATGGGTTTCTCCTTCGGGCGCTGCGCCCGCATGTCCGGCGTGCCGGGCACTGTCGTCGACAACATCCAGTGTTTCAGGTGCAAACTCACGCGTTAGAATGTCCCGAATGCGCATTTCTCTGGTCATCAATTCTTGCCTCTCTTTGCATGTTCCGGCATGTTGCGGCCATGTCAGAAGATTTTTCTTATAAACCGAAATTCATGGACATGCGGGTCAAACCGCCTGCGGACGATAAATCCCGCGAGCGCGCCAAGGAAAATCAGGTTTGCGAAGCCAAAGGATGCGATCTTGCAGGAGATTGCAAGTCCCCGCGTCATGGTGGGGGACACCATTTCTTTTGTAAGCGGCATGCCGCCGAGTACAATAAGAACTGGAACTTCTTTGACGGCATGACCGACGGGGAAGCGAAAGACTTTCTCGAATCAGCGCGCCATGGGCACAAGCAGACCTGGAAAGTTGGGACAGGTCCGGTCTCGGGCAAAAAGGCAGCGGCCAAGCTTGATCCAAAAAACTGGAAAGGTCGCGGCACGTATGAAGATGGGGTCGGGCAAACGGCGCCACACAGGAAGCGTGGGCGAACGCGGCTAGAGATGCGGGCATTGAAGGAATTGAACCTGACTGAAACGGCAACTGCCGCTGATATTCGCGCACGCTATGCCGAATATGTGCGTCGGTTCCACCCGGACTCCAATGATGGTGACCGCTCGTCAGAGGAAAAGCTTAATCGCGTTATCAAAGCGTGGAAAACGCTCAAAGCATCTGGTTTGACCAAGGATTAGATAACAACTCGACATTTAAGGGAGATGGACTGTGGACCTGAAGCTGAACGGGAAACGGGCGCTGGTGCTTGGCGGCACGCGCGGGATTGGCCGTGCCATTGCGGACACGCTGGCCGAAGAGGGGGTTGATGTCGGGATATGCGCGCGCAATGGCGAACAAGTGGCCGCCGCTGTTGCAGAGCTTAAGCAAAAAGGTATCAACGCCACCGGCGCATCTGTTGACGTGACCGATGGAGACGCTCTGAAAGCCTGGATCAGCACCGCTGGCGCAGAACTGGGCGGGATTGATATTCTGGTGTCGAATGCCGGAGCGATGGCTCAGGGAAATGATACCGCGTCATGGGAGAAAAATTTCAAACTCGATGTGCTTGGCGCAGTCAATGCGTTCGAGGCCGCCGAGCCGCATCTTGGCAAAGCGGCGGATGACAGCGGAGATGCGGCGTTTATCATTATTGCGTCCGTGGCGGCGGCGCAGGCGGATCGCGCTGATTCGTATGGACCGATCAAGGCGACACTGATCCATATGGCCAAAGGGCTGGCCCGTCAGCATGCCAGCCGCGGGATTCGCGTGAATGTGGTCTCGCCCGGCATGGTTTATTTCGAAGGTGGGGTCTGGCATATGGTCAAGACCAATATGCCGGACTTTTTCGAGACGGCGAATGCGCGCAATCCGACCGGCCGTTGCGCGACACCTGAGGAAGTGGCCGATGCGGCGGTATTTCTCGCCAGTCCGCGATCAAGCTATACGACCGGGATCAATCTGCTGGTCGATGGAGCGGTATCCAGCCGCGTCAACTTCTAGCAGCCGGCCCGCAACTGTTACGAAAGCCGCGAAGAGAGCCCGTCTTTTTAAGACCTTGGTAAGCTCGAAGCGATAGCTTGACACTTTGGCAATCTGGGCTGTGGCGGGTGGCTATCCGGACTAGCATGTGGAACGTCGGTGCGGCCGGTTTGTCCAAGTGGGGCGCGACGAGTGGATGGACGATAATCTCAAAGGTCTGCAAGCGCGCTGGCGACGCGAAACCGAGCTAATTATCGGCTGGTGCGAGATGGCGTTCGCGCTTGTCCTTCTGATGCTCTATCGCGGCGGCGCGAAAACGTCTGATATTGCGCTTGATACAACCATAACCGAACTTGGCGTCTTTCTGTTTCCGGTTCTGTGCGGGGCCCGATTGCTATATGTCCGCATGGGAAACCCCGGCGCGATATTTGGCTGGCTGTCAGCGCTTACAGATATTGTTGCGCTGACAGCGATTATTTATGTCTTCAGCATACAGTACGGCGCGGCTGCTGCGTCACTGAACGCGCCAAGCTTTCTGTTTTACTTCGTGATCATTGCTATTCATGGGATGCGACTTAATCTGCGAATGGTGCTGGGGTCCGGTTTTCTGGCCGCTATATGCTGGCTGGCGATGCTCTTCGTTCTGATGGGCACAGGCGCACAGATGACACACAGCTATACCGACTATTTTAGCTCAGCGGCGATCCTTGTCGGCGCGGAAGTCGAGAAGATTTTCGCGTTGCTTGCCTTTACGCTTTTGTTCGGTTTCGGCACCAAGCGCGCGGGCAGTCTGCTTGAGCAGGCAGCCGAGGCGAAACTGGCACAAGTCAAACTGGCGGAGACCGAAAAATCCGCCATCCTGAAATCGGAATTCCTGGCGAATATGAGCCACGAACTACGCACGCCAATGAATGGTTTGTTGGGCATGACGCAATTGCTGGCGGCCACAGAACTGAGTGACGATCAAACAGAGTATGTCGAGACGATCGAACGGTCCGGCGCGGCTTTGCTGGTTGTGCTCAACGATGTGCTCGATTTCTCCAGCCTTGAAACGGGCAAGCTCGAACTGTCTCCGGCCGAGTTCAATGTCACGCAAGCTTGCCGGGATGTGGTGTCGCTGATGCGCATGGCTGCCGACGAAAAATCCCTGCATTTGCGGTTCGACATTGCACCGGAGGTGCCGATCTGGGTGGTCGCGGATGCTGGGCGATTGCGCCAAATTCTGATCAAGCTCATCGGAAATGCGATCAAGTTCACCGAAACGGGTCATGTTACGCTGCGCATTTCCGAGATCCCGCAGACAGCCATGGCTGAAAGTGAGAGCCGGGTCCGCTTCTCCATAGAGGATACAGGGATCGGCATTGCGTCAGATGCGGCGCGCTTGATCTTTGAGTGCTTTTCGCAGGCAGATGGCTCCTCAACGCGAAGTGCGGGCGGTACCGGGCTTGGCCTGTCGACGACACGCGGCCTTGTCGAACTGATGGATGGCAAAATAGAGGTCCAGTCCGAACCCGGTGTGGGGTCGGTTTTCTCATTCGATCTGACGCTGCCCCATGGCGAAAAACAGATTCAGCGATCAGCGCCGCACGCTCAAGCGCCGCCGCTAACCGCTCTTATGGTCGGTGCCGCCTCCGATTTCTTGCCAGCGCAGTTGGATAGGGTGGCAGAAGCCGGGTGCGGCTTGACGTTTGTCGAGACGCTCAGAGCGGCCGCCCAGAAGATTATCGAAGCTGAACAGTCCGGAACGCCATTTGCTGTTGTTCTTCTAGGCCAGGGATTGGACCGGTTGTCAGCAGGCAAGCTGATTGCAAGCTTGCGCAAGCGTGCGGCGTTTGATGCGACACATTTCGCTGTTCTGGCAGCAGACGGCGAGATGTCCCGCTTGCAGACGCAGTTTCGCGGCGTGCTTGCTTGCACGGTCCTCGATTGTCGTGAGACTGGGCCGGGTTTTGACAGTGCCATCTTGTCGGCGCTCGCTGGCTTCCAAGCACAACGGCTTCGCAGCAAGATGCAACAGATTGCGGGATCAGTTCGTGCGCCGATGGCCGGCGATGACGCAAAGCGGGCTGCGGGCTAGGTCCTAGATTTTGGATTTTTGATCCGCTGCGCCGGTCAGGCAGGCCTCAAGCTGCGGGTGCAGGCTTTCATTGGCCGCGAGTAGGCTCCCGGTTTCGATCAGATCGTCGCCGTCGAGACCGGAAACAAGTCCGCCTGCTTCCCGCACCAGCACGATCCCTGCGGCGATGTCCCATGCTTTCAGGCCCCGTTCCCAGAAGCCGTCAAACCGCCCAGCGGCGACATAAGCCAGATCGAGTGAGGCGGCCCCGTAGCGGCGCACGCCCGCCACGCGCGGGCTAATGGCAGCCAGTTCCCGCCAGAAGCGGCTATGGGTTTCCTCGCTTTGGCCATACCAAGGTGTGCCTGTGGCGATGACCGCTTCGGTCATGTTCTTGCGCGCGGCAACGCGTAATTTCCGATTTTCCAGCCAACAGCCGCGTCCGGTCTCCGCCCAGAAAATCTCGTTTTTGAAAACGTCATAAATCACGCCGGTGAGTAATTTGCCTTCGCGTTCAAGCGCGATGGAGACGGCATAATGGGGCAGTCCATGCAGAAAGTTCAGCGTGCCATCTAGCGGATCGACGATGAATTTGTTGGTCTTGTCTGTGCCCTCGACGATGCCACGTTCTTCCATAATGAAACCATAGCCGGGGCGGGCTTTGGTAAGTTGTTCATAGATGATCTCCTCGGCCTTGTGGTCGGCATTGGAGACGAAGTCAGCCGGACCTTTCCGAGAGACCTGCAAGTGCTCAACTTCGGCAAAGTCGCGCGAGAGCGAGCCGCCAGCTGCGCGGGCAGCTTTGATCATGACGGCGCCGATAGGGGAAGGACGGGACATAAGTAGCCTTAGTCGGAACGTTTAAGATAAGTGGAGTCCGAGGTCTGCACGACGATTTTCTCTCCGACATTGACAAAGGGCGGCACCATGATGCGCAGGCCTCCCGTGCATTGGGCAGGTTTGAAGCTGTTGGCCGAAGTCTGTCCTTTGACGACGGGTTCGGTTTCCAGCACTTCAAGGACAACCTGCTCTGGCACGGCAACGCCGAGCGGGGTCTCCTCGTAAAATTCGATCCGCACCATCATGCCGTCATTGAGGTAGGCACCATTATCGCCGACAAAATCGCGCTGCAGCTCGATCTGTTCGAAGGTCTCGGTGTCCATAAAGGTAAAGCTGTCATCATCGCCAAACAGGAACTGATAATCTTTTTGCTCCAGGCGAACTTTTTCGACGGTTTCGGACGCGCGGAAGCGCTCGTTGAGCTTGGAGCCATTGAGCAAGTTGCGCAGTTCGACCTGATTAAACGCGCCCCCTTTGCCGGGCTTTACGGAATTGGTTTTCATGGCGCGCCAGACGCTGCCCTGATGCTCGATCACATTGCCGGGTTTGATCTCGTTTCCGTTAATCTTGGCCATGATGAAATCCTTTGTCTTTGTGGCATGCGGGGTAGCGTTGCGCGCCAGCCCGGTCAAGCTCAGATCGCCTAGGTGGCGACTGCCGCTTCCCTTTGACCTCTACATGCGCAAGGCGAATCCGCTCGACAGGCGGTGCCGGTTTCACGTTAATTGACCCCAAGCAGAAGGAGGGGATGGAAATGAGTGAGATCGTCCAGAGGTTTTTGAGCTTTGACAAGATGATGGGGACATCGATTATCAAGATTCTGTACTATATTGGCATGGTATTTATTGTCGTCGGGGTCGTGATGTCGATTTTTAGCGCATTGGCATCAATGGGAACCAGTTTCTTTGGCGGCTTGGCCGGTGTCATATTGGCGCCAGTGTTCGGGGTTGTCGGCCTCTTGTTCTGGCGGTTTATGTGCGAGATCTATCTGCTGTTCTTCAAAATCAGTGATGATCTGTCCGCGATCAAGCTGCGCGGAGATGCCGGCTCTTCCGAGGAGACGTAAGGGAAAACGGCTTGCATGCGATGGCTCTGCGGCAAGCGCAATCGCTCAGGCCATCTCTAGCAATGCGGCGAAAGCTTGGGCAGCAGCAACCGGGCCGTCCTCATGCTGCCAGATGCCCGCCGACACCGCGAGGAAATCCGCGCCGGCCTCGATTAGGGGGGCAGCATTGTCCACAGTGATGCCGCCAATGGCGACGCAAGGCAGTTCCATCAATTCCTGCCACCAGCCCAAAAGGTCGGGCGTGGCAATGGTCGGTGCCTCTTTTGTGCGGGTTGGATAGAACGCTCCGAAAGCGACATAGTCCGCGCCATCTTCGCCTGCCTGCATGGCCAGATGGCGGCTATCATGGCAGGTTGCGCCGATGATCATATCGTCGGAGAGAAGCGCTCGGGCCTCTTTGACAGGCATATCGGTTCGGCCAAGATGAACGCCATCTGCACCAAGCTCGACGGCCAGTTCCACATCATCATTGATAAAGACCGCAGTGCCGAGGCTCTGGGCAAGCGGAATGATTGCGCCGCCAAGCTGGCGGGTGGCGTTCTTGTCTATGCGGGTTCCGTCTGCTGCTTTCAGCCGGATTTGCAGCGCCGTGATGTGGCCCGTGGAGAGCACATCTTTAAGCATCGCTACAAAATTGTCGGCCCCTTCAATACGCGGCGGCGTAATAAGATAGAGCTTTGCGCTTGGACGCTCGGAAGGACGGGTCTCGGTCATAGCGCCACGCGGTAAAGCGCGCATGGGCTTAGGTCAAGGCGACTTATCCAGACAAACAGGCGTTTTCCGCACCCTCATAGGCATTGCCAAATTCCAGCGCTCTGCGGCGAAGCGTTTGCGGGCTGTCGCCCCCATCGAGCCACCGGATCATATGGCGCGCCAGTTCCTGACCGGTTACTTCCATATTGCCTTCATAGGTTTCGTAATTCTCGATGCCCTGCTGGAGCGTGGGTCCGAATTCGGCGCTGACAGCGATCTTGCTGGCAATACAGCCGCACGCTTGAGCGTCGGATATTTCCAGACCATAGGTTAACCCGGTGACGTTGAGGTCTTTGACGCAAAACTGCATGACGGTTTCCTGCATCGGATCGAGCGCGAACATGTCTGTTACGCGGCTCATTTCCTTATGGTGCATTACCGATCCGAAGATCACTGCACCGCCGCCGATAGCGGCCAGGGCTCCATATTTCGTAAGTGTTGCAAGCATTTGTAATCCCTCCAAGGCTCCATCTTACGCCGGAAGAATTGGGATTTTCTGAAAGTTCGCGTCCACAATCGCGAGCAGGTTCAAGGTTTCACTAAGGCTGATAAAGCCCGTTTATGACGGCCAGAGATGAATATGCGCCCCGTTTTGTTTGGGGCGCATCCCCAACGTGGTTTACCCCGCGCGCGAAGCTGCGCAGACCGTGGCAATGGTTTCGGCCAGCATGGCGTTGAACGCATCATCGGTTTGCTGAGCGGTAAGCCCCTCCGAGAAGCCGCGAGAGAAGCTGGCAACCATGCCTGAATTTTGAGACAGCATCTGGTTGGACTGTGCACGCGGATACCCGCCCGACAGGGCGACAACGGTCAGGACACGCGGATGGTCCACCAGCGGCTTATACTGGTTTGGGGTTTCGGGCAGCGAAAGTTTGAGCATCATCTCATAGCTCTCTGGCAAGGCATCAAGCTGCTTGATCAACTCGTCGCGCAGCATGTCTTCTGCCTCTGCTTTGTCCGCGATCGTGATGGTGATTTCAGGTTCGAGAATGGGCATCAGGCCCGCGTCGAAAATCTGTTTCCCAACCTTGATCTGCTGGGCAACGATGGCGGCGATGCCGTCCGGGTTGGCCGCATTGATGACAGAGCGCATCTTGGTGCCGAAAATACCTTTGGCTTTGGCGCTTGCGAGCATGTCATCAAGGCCCGGCATTGGCTTCATAAGCTGGACACCGTTTGCGTCCGCTTCAAGGCCTTTATCGACCTTGATGAAAGGAACAACGCCCTTCTTTTCCCAGACATATTGCGCGGTCGGCAGTCCATCAACTTCGCTATTAACGGTGCGTTCGAACAGGATCGCGCCGATCAGATTGTCGCCATTGAATGCAGGGGATTTGATCATCCGTGTGCGCATTTGGTGGACAAGCTCGAACATTTCTTTTTCCGAGGCGTAGCTGTCGGCTGGAATGCCGTAATTGTGGAGCGCGCGCGGGGTTGAGCCGCCGGACTGGTCGAGCGCCGCGATAAAGCCGTCACGGGCTGCGATTTTCTTGTACATATCGGGGTTCATATCAGATCCTGTTCTTTGTTCGTCGTGTCGGTAAACACGTTAGAGTTTGAGGGCTTCGACGCCCGGAAGAGGTTTGCCCTCCATCCATTCAAGAAACGCGCCGCCAGCGGTCGAGACGAAACTGAAGTCCCGCGCAGCCTCGGCATGGTTAAGCGCAGCCACAGTGTCGCCGCCGCCTGCCACCGCGATAAGCGCACCCTTGCGGCAACGCGCCGCCGCAGCTGAGGCCGCTTGTACAGTCGCTGTATCAAAGGGCGTCAGTTCGAATGCGCCGAGCGGTCCATTCCAGACCAGCGTCTTGGCGACATCCATGGCCGTGGCCAGAACTGCAACAGTTTCGGGGCCTGCGTCGAGAATCATCTCGTCCTCGGCGACATCGTCAAGCTTGCAAATCCGGTGGGCGGCGCCCGCAGCGAACTCCTTGGCGACGACCAGATCGCTGGGAAGGAGGATATCGCAGCCAGCAGATTTGGCGTTGGCTTCGATTTCTTTAACCGTATCAGCGAGGTCATGCTCGCACAGGGACTTACCAACATTGTGGCCGCGCGCAGCAAGGAAGGTATTGGCCATGCCCCCGCCTATGACCAGGGCGTCCACTTTTGACACAAGGTTTTTCAGAAGGTCGATTTTGGATGAGACTTTCGCGCCGCCGACGACCGCCATGACAGGGTGTTCGGGCTTGCCGAGGGCGGCTTCGAGCGCGTCGAGCTCTTTTTCCATGGACCTGCCAGCGAAGGAGGGTAGGTGGCGGGCGATCAGCGCTGTGGAGGCATGCTTGCGGTGGGCTGCGGAGAACGCGTCGTTGACGTAGAGATCGCCAAGCACGGCCATGCCGCGAGCGAGCGCTTCGTCGCCCTTTTCTTCGCCCGGGTGAAAGCGCGTGTTCTCAAGCAGGATCACGCCGCCTGCAGGCAGCGCGGCTATGGCGGCTTTCACGCCCTCGCCAACGCAGTCTTCGGCAAAGGCCACCGGTGCACCAAGGACGGCCTGGAAGGCGGGCGCAATTGGCGCAAGGCTCATGGCTTCCACGCGTTGGCCTTTGGGGCGGCCGAAATGGGCCAGCAGAGCGACTTTCGCGCCAGCGTCTGTCAGCGCTTTGACGGTCGGACGGGCGGCCTTTAGGCGGGTAATGTCCGTAATCCGGTCGCCATCAATCGGCACGTTGAAATCTACGCGGACAATGGCGGTTTTGCCGGTCAGGTCACCAGCGTCTTCGATGCGTCGGATTTGGCTCATTCGGGGCTCACTTCTTGGTA
>CAZMMU010000016.1:0-41154 GCA_964567455.1 uncultured Hyphomonas sp. | reverse complement strand
GCCGTGTCCGACATGCGGGTGGCAAAGCCCCATTCATTGTCATACCAGCTCAAAACGCGGACCATGGTGCCGTCTGTGACATTTGTTGACGCCGCAGCAACCGAGGACGAGGCCGGATTGTGATTGTAGTCAGACGAGACGAGCGGGGCTTCGGAGAAGGCGAGGACACCCTTCATCGCGCCGTTGGCTGCGTCTTTCAGCGCGCCGTTAATCTCTTCAACGCTGGTCGCGCGTCCGGCATCAAAAACCAGATCAACCATGGACACGTTCGGTGTCGGCACGCGCACGGCTGACCCGTCCAGTTTGCCAGCCAATTCTGGCAGGACCAGGCCAACGGCTTTGGCCGCGCCCGTCGAGGTCGGGATCATCGACATGGCCGCAGAGCGTCCGCGGTAGAGATCCTTGTGCATCCGGTCGAGCGTTGGTTGGTCGCCCGTATAGGCGTGAACCGTGGTCATATAGCCGCGTTCGATGCCGACCGTATCATTGAGCACTTTGGCGACAGGGGACAGGCAGTTGGTCGTGCAAGACGCGTTCGAGACGATCAGATCGTCAGGCCCGAGCGTGTTGTGATTGACGCCATAAACGATGGTCTTGTCCGCATTTGCGCCCGGCGCCGAAATCAGTACGCGCTTGGCGCCGGCTTCAAGATGGGCGGACGCTTTGTCTTTGGCGGTAAAGATGCCTGTACATTCTAACGCAATGTCCACACCCATCTCGCCCCAGGGCAGATCGGCTGGATTGCGTTCGGCGAGACATTTGAAGCTTCGCGAACCCACAGTGATCGTGTCGCCATTGACGGCGACGTCTTGATTGAGCCGCCCATGCACGCTGTCATACTGCAAAAGGTGGGCATTGGTCTCGACGGGGCCGAGATCATTGATGGCCACGACTTCGATGTCCTTGCGGTCGTGTTCGATAATGGAACGAAGGACGAGGCGTCCGATGCGGCCAAAGCCGTTAATTGCAACGCGAACAGCCATAGATATTTCTCCTGAAGTTTATACCTGCCGCCAGAATGCAGGATTCAGGCCGTGGTTTACGCGTGAAGTGCGAGGAGGTCTAGCCGTGTGGTCAATGTCAGCGATGTCAGGGCGATGCTTTTAGCCAAATCGCAAGCCGTCAAATTTTCCAGTGCCGCGCCATGTGTCGATATGGGCAAAGAACGCTTTCGCGCCGCCTGGATGACCAAGCGAATACCGGTTCTTGTCGGTCAGGCCTTTGCCTTCATTATTGTAATAGCCTGGCGTGCAGTCTGGCGAGCCTATGAGCATGCCCGAATTGGTCAGGATCAGCTCGACCCATGCAGCTTCGGCGTCTTGTGTCGGTTCGACCTCGGCGAAGCCTTTGGCCTCCATATGGCCAACAATTGTGCTGATTGTGTTGGCATGATCGACGATATTGTGCGGCACGTTCGAGATGAGGTTTGCCGCTTGGGAGGGCTGGACGATGAAGGCGTTTGGAAAGCCGCTGACTTGGACGCCGTGCAGGGTCCGCATCCCGCTCGCCCAATGCTCAGATAGCTTTTGCCCATTGCGGCCCTCAAGATCAAAGCCCGCGCGTGAGGTGTAATCGGAGCCAACCTCGAAGCCGGACGCGTAAATGATGCAATCGACTTCATATTCCAAGCCTTGAACGGCCAAGCCCTTTTCTGTGATGCGCTCGACGCCCTTGCCATTGGTGTCAATCAGACGGGCGGCAGGTTCGTTGAAAGCTTGCAAATAAGCGTCATGGAAGCAGGGGCGTTTGCAGAGCTGGCGATACCACGCTTTGAGGTTCTGGGCAGTGTCTTCGTCAGTGACAATCGCGTCGACGCGCGCGCGGATTTCTTCCATTTTCTCAAAATCGGCATCCTCAAAAGCGATCATCATATTCTCCGGCGTCCAGTCGGTTGGCGGCATCGCCATGACTTTCTCGCGGATGCGGCGTGACAGCTCAGTCCAACCATCCATGACCAGATCTTCGGCGGGGAGGCCTTGGGACTGGTTTTCGACGAAATTATCATACCAGCGCTGCTGCCAGCCCGGCGTCGCGATGCCTGCAAACCAGTCCGGCTCAATTGGCTGATTGTTGCGGACATCAACCGAAGACGGCGTGCGCTGGAAGACGAGCAGTTCTTTGGCAGCTTTAGCCAGATGCGGGACACATTGGACCGAGGTTGCACCCGTACCGATTATGGCAACGCGTTTGTCCGACAGCTTGTCGAGGGGTGCGCCTCCGGGTGTGCCGCCCGTATAGTCATAGTCCCAGCGGCTGGTGTGGAAGGATTTACCTTTGAAGCTTTCGATACCATCAATGCCGGGCAGTTTTGCAACATGAAGCGGGCCTGTGCCCATGCCGACATATTTGGCTGTGAAAGCATCGCCGCGATTGGTCCTGATGGTCCAGTGCTTTGCAGTGTCGTCCCAACTCAGCGCGGTGACTTCGGTATGAAAGAGCGCGTGCTCATAGAGGCCGAACGTCTCGCCGATCCTTGCGCAATGGGCGCGTATCTCGGGTGCGTGCGCGTATTTTTCGGTCGGCATGTGGCCGGTTTCTTCGAGCAGAGGCATGTAGATCATCGAGGCGGTATCGCATTGGGCACCCGGATAACGGTTCCAATACCATGTGCCGCCAAAGTCGCCGCCCTTTTCGATGATCCGCACATCCTTGATGCCCGCTTCAGTCAGACGGGCCCCGGTCACCAGCCCGGCAAATCCGCCACCGATGAATACGAAGGTGACATGATCGGTGACAGGCGCGCGATCCTTGAGCGGGGTATAGGGGTCGGTGGCGAAGGTTTTGAATTTATCTTCAAGCCGCTGATACTGATCATTGCCGTCGGCGCGCAGGCGTTTGTCACGCTCGGCAAGGTAGCGTTTCTGGATTGCAGCTTTTTCTTGGCTCGTGATGGGCATGGCGTCGCAATCCTCGTTGATTTGTCTCGTCGCGAATATAGGCCGGCAAATCCGTACGCGACCAGAATTGTTTGCGTTTTCCCTTGCGTCAGTTGGCAGTGCAAGGCGCTTCTCGCAACTCTGTCAAAGCTTTCCTTGCGCAATCAAGCGTGCCGCTTACAGTGTTTTTCCTATCGTTAGGAAGCAGGAACAGACATTATGACCAAGCACCCATCCGAGATTGCCGCTGTACGTGCCCTGCTGGAACAGGGACCAAAAACCGACCAGACCAATCCCGACTGGGTGACCGAAATGCGCACGGGTTACGAGGCCATGGGCGAAAATATGCCACTCGCCGAAGGGGCTTCGGTGGAAAGCGTCTCGCTTGGGGGCGTGCCGGGGCTCAAGCTGACCCCCGAACAGGTCAAACCGGGCCGGACGCTGCTTTATTTTCATGGCGGCGGCTATGTTATTGGTAGCCCCTTGTCCCATAGGGGCATGGTGTCCCAGATCGCCAATGCCATGGGGACTGTAGCCTATTCGATGGATTACCGTATGGCACCTGAGGCGCTGTTTCCGGCGGCCGTAGATGATGGGCTGGAAAGCTACAAAGGTCTGCTGGATTTGGGCGTTGATCCAGCAAATGTCATTATCTCCGGTGACAGCGCCGGTGGCGGGCTGACCATGGCCACGGCGGTGAGCATTCGCGATGCGGGGTTGCCGCCGCCGGCGGGGCTCGCGCCGATATCACCATGGGTGAACCTTGCCAATGATGGGCCGACCTATCGGCTCAAAGCCGACAGCGACCCGATGGTCACAAAGGACAATATCGATCTGATGGCAGGTGCATATCTTGGCAGTGCCGACGCGAACACGCCGCTTGCCTCGCCATTGGGTGCAGATTTGACCGGGTTGCCGCCAATGCTGATACAGGTTGGCTCCGAGGAAGTGCTATTGTCTGATTCAACGATGCTCGCGGCGAGAGCAGGGGCGGCGAAAGTCGACGTGACGCTGGAAGTGTGGCCGGACATGGTGCATGTCTTCCACTTCTTCTATCCGCTCTTGACCGATGCCCGCTCGGCAATCGGGCGCATGGCAATTTGGGCCGAGCGCTATTTTACCTAAGCTCCTGAACTTGACGCATCAGCTTGAAAACTTGACGGCTGCGTCATATATTGCTGGCAGCTCAAGAAGGAAGTCCTGTTTTGGCTCTCTCAGACAATGATACACTTCTCGTCATAGGCGGCGGACAGGCGGCGGCGCAGGCCATTGCCAGTGTGCGGCAATGGGGTTTCGACGGCCGTATACGGCTGATTGCGGATGAAGACGCGTTGCCGTATCAGCGTCCGCCTTTGTCGAAAGCCTATTTGAAGGGCGAAATGGGTAAGGAGCGGCTCTACTTCAAACCTGCCGAATGGTACGCCGAACAACAGGTTGACCTGAGCCTTGGGGTTCGGGCTGACGCGATCAACCGGGCCACGCGCACGGTAAAGCTTAGCGATGGGTCTTCGGCCAGTTACGACAGGATTTTGCTGGCGACCGGCTCGCGGCCACGGCCTTTGCCGCTTGACGGAGCGACGCTGCAAGGCGTGCATGAATTACGGGATTTGCGCGATGTCGATGGCCTGAAGCCAGTTGTTCGCGCGGGGCAAAATCTGGTAATTGTCGGCGCGGGATATATCGGCTTGGAAGCGGCCGCAGTGGCCCGCCAGCTTGGCGCGAACGTGACCGTTCTGGAAATGGCGGACCGGGTTCTGGCGCGGGTAACGAGCCCGGTTATGAGCGATTTCTACACCCGGCTTCATGAAAAACATGGCGTGAAAATCATGACAGGGGCTCAACTTGAGAGGCTCAACGGCGCCGATGGGGCTCTCACATCTGCGCAGCTTTCTGATGGGACAGTCATAAACGCTGATAGTGTGCTCGTGGGCATTGGTATCTTGCCCAATCAGGAACTGGCCGAGGCTGCGGGTCTGCGCTGCGATGGCGGCATTATTGTCGACGAAGATGCGCGCACCAGCGATGAACGGATTTTCGCCGCAGGCGACTGTACCGTGCGGCCACTGGTTCATTATGGCCGGACAGGACGGCTTGAGAGTGTGCACAACGCGATCGAACAAGGCAAGCTTGCTGCGGCCGCCTTAACGGGACGCGAGCGGCCGAAGCTCGATGTGCCGTGGTTCTGGTCTGACCAGTATGATGTGAAGCTGCAAATTGCGGGACTCAGTCAGGATTATGACGAACTCGTTGTCCGTGGTGACCCCCAGAGCGGCGCTTTCTCGGTGTTTTATTTCCGTGCTGGCAGGCTCATTGCGGTTGATGCGGTCAATGCAGCGCCTGAATTTATTGTCACAAAAAAGCTTATTATTTCGGGCCAAACGCTTGCGCCCGCGCAATTGCAGGATACATCAGTATCCATGAAAGAACTTGCCGCATTGGCTGCGGCTTAAATAAGGACACCTACCATGGCTAAAATCACCTATATCGACCATGAAGGCACCGAGCGCGAAATCGAGGCCAAGAATGGCGAAACCGTCATGGAAGTGGCTGTGAAAAACGGCGTGCCCGGCATTGATGCCGATTGCGGCGGGGCCTGCGCGTGCGCAACCTGCCATGTCTATGTGGACGACGCGTTTCTGGACAAAGTCGGCTCGCCCGAAGCGATGGAACAATCCATGCTTGATTTTGCCGAGAACGTAAAACCCAATTCGCGACTTTGCTGCCAGATCAGCGTCTCCGACGGGTTAGACGGGTTGAAAGTGACCACACCCGAAAGCCAACACTAGGAGTTTGTACTTGTCTCTGGTCGGCTCAGCCGCCCATGAGATGTGGCTCCGCCGGCTCGGCTTTGTTGCCCCATCCTGTAGTATGGTCTTATCCCGGCAAACGTTGGGACAGAGGTAACGCTAGCCGTGTATCGCCTGTATCGCTGCGTTGCGTTCGGCTTCGCTCATTGAAGCCAGATCAAGCGCGGCAAGTTTTCTGATGCGGGAGGCCAGGCTGGAATAGGTGTCTTCGAAGGCGGCGCGCTGGAAGTTCATCTCTTCGACATTGGCGGGGTCTGGCAGGCCCCAATGCACGGTGACGGGGTGCCCGGGCCAATAGGGGCAGCTCTCGCCAGCGGCATTGTCGCAAACGGTGATGATCACATCCATTTTCGGTGCGTCTGCGCCACCAAATTCGTCCCATGATTTCGAGCGGAAGCCGGACACGTCATGGCCTTTGGCTTTGAGCACATTAAGCGCCATCGGGTGGGGCTCTCCTTTTGGTGTGGACCCTGCGGAATATCCGGTCAGGCCGTCCTGGGCGGAGACAAGCGCCTCGCCAATAATCGAGCGGGCAGAATTGCCCGTGCAGAGAATAAGTATGTTCATATGGCTTTAGCTTTCTCCTTCGCGCACTTTAACCGCGCAGGCTGCGGCGGTTGCGCGGGCCCGGGCGGCGTCTGTGTCGCTTGCACGCGCAAGGGCGACGCCCATACGGCGGGTTTTGTAACTTACGGGTTTGCCGAACAGGCGCAGCTCTGTGTCCGGTGTTTTAAGCGCGTTGTCCACGCCATCGAACGCCACGCCGCTCGCTTCCATGCCGCCATAGATCACCGCACTCGCGCCCGGATTGCGCAGGCTTGTATCGACCGGAAGGCCTAGGATGGCGCGCGCATGGAGCGCGAACTCGGATTGATTTTGTGTGACGAGGGTTACCAGTCCCGTATCGTGCGGTCTTGGGCTCACTTCGGAGAACCAGACCTCGTCGCCTTTGACGAACAGTTCGACGCCGAACAGGCCGCGTCCGCCAAGAGCCTCGGTGACTTTGCGCGCCATGTCTTCGGCACGCGAAAGGGCCATAGCGCTCATCTGTTGGGGCTGCCAGCTTTCGACATAGTCGCCATTTTCCTGGCGGTGACCAACCGGTGCGCAAGTGAATGTGCCGTCTACGGAGCGGACGGTCAGCAGGGTGATCTCGAAATCGAACTCAATCTGGCCTTCCACGATGACACGGGTTTCGCGCTTGCGGCCCGCTTCAAGCGCATAGTCCCACGCTTTGGCAATGTCTGCCGATGAGGTGACGCGTGACTGGCCCTTGCCCGAAGACGACATGACCGGTTTAACGAAAACCGGATAGCCGATGGCATCTGCGGCGGAGGCGAGTTGGTCGCTTGTGCTGGCAAATGCAAACGGACTGGTTGGTAGGCTGAGCGTTTCGGCGGCTAAGCGGCGGATGCCTTCGCGGTCCATGGTCAGCTGCGTTGCGCGGGCGGTCGGGATGATCGTGGCGACGCCCTCGGCTTCGATGCGGGCCAGCTCATCGGTTGCGATGGCTTCGATCTCGGGCACAATCAGATGAGGGCGTTCCGACGCCACAAGCGCGCGTAGAGCGTCAGCGTCCGTCATATCGATGACATGGGAGCGATGGGCAACTTGCATGGCCGGCGCGTTCTCATAGCGGTCCACAGCGATGGTCTCGACACCAAAGCGCTGCAGTTCGATGACGACTTCTTTGCCAAGCTCGCCCGCGCCAAGCATCATGACGCGCATGGCAGAAGCGGAGAGCGGAGTGCCGAGTGTGGTCATGTATTAGCTTTCTTGGAGAGAGAAGTTCCGTTTCAATATCAGTCTCGCGGTGAAATAGATCAGTGCACCGATCGGGCCCAGGAGGTAGGTGAGGAGTATGGCTGGGGCTGCGAGCCAGTGAGAGATGCCGCGTCGTATGGCATCGCGGCCAATCCATGCGCCGACGAAGAGGTCGAATGCGAGATAATGGCTCCAGCCAATGAGCACACCGATCGGGGTCGAGAAGATCGCAGAGACGCCTTCGATGGTTGTAAAGTCTACGTCTTCCGATCCGGCCGCGCCAAACAGGGTGAAACCGGAACAAATAGCGTAGAACAGGCCGATAGCGATTGGGTAGAGCGCTGAGTGGACAAACTTTTCGGTGACCTTTGCGCGCGGCAGCAGGATCAGCAGGGCCCACGCTGGCATGACGGATATATTGAGCAGCGAGAATGCAAGTTCGTAGGTCATGTTTGGTCCTTATCACGCACTAGGGGTTAGCCCCTTTGCCGCTTCCACAATAGCGTCGACGGTGATGCCGAAATGTTTGTAGAGGTCCGCGATAGGAGCGCTGGCCCCGAAGCTCGACATGCCGATAAAAGTGTCGTCCGGGCCAAGGAAGGTGTCCCAGCTTTGCTTGACGCCCGCTTCGATACCAATGCGCGGGGCCGTGCCGAGAACTTGGGCGCGATAGTCAGCGGGTTGGTTCGCGAACAGTTCAAAACAAGGGGCCGAGACGATGCGCGCCGTAATGCCGGCCTCGGCCAGCGGGGCGATGGCGTCCATAGCGATCTCTACCTCTGAGCCGGAGGCAATGAGTGTCACGTCTGCTTCGGTAGGCGCTTCGTGCAAGACGTAGGCACCGAAGGCGCAGATATTCTGGCTGACATGGGTTTTGCGTTGCTGGGCAACGCCTTGTCGGGTAAGGGCAAGGACGCTTGGCCGGTCGTCGGCTTTGAGGGCAAGTTGCCAGCATTCCGTGGTCTCGATGACATCGGCCGGACGGAACACCATAAGGTTGGGGATGGCCCGAAGTGCGGCGAGGTGCTCCACAGGCTGGTGGGTCGGACCATCTTCGCCAAGCCCGATCGAGTCATGCGTCATCACGAAGATGGATCGGATGCCCATCAGCGCTGCAAGGCGGATGGAAGGACGGCAATAGTCGGTAAACACGAGGAAGGTTCCGCCATAGGGAATGACGCCGCCATGTAGCGCCATGCCATTCATCGCGGCGGCCATGCCATGCTCGCGGATACCATAATAGACATAGCGACCTTCGGGCGAGGTCGGAGTGAGCGGCAAGGTTGCGCTGGTCTTGGTGTTATTCGAGCCGGTCAGGTCGGCTGAGCCACCGATTGTGTGGGGCACGACATTGTTGACCACGTCGAGCGCCATTTCGGAGGCTTTACGGGTGGCAACCTTTTTGGGCTCTGCGGCGAGGCTCTGCTTGTAGCCGTCGATGGCTTGATCGAGCCCTGTCAGATCCGTTGCCATGGCGGCATCGAAGGCGGCGCGGTTGGGGGAGGCGGTGTGGCGATTGTGCCAGGCAGCACGGTCACTGGCACCGCGGGCTCCGGCGGCGCGCCAATTGCTGAGGATCTCGTCCGGGATGACGAAGGGGGCGTGAGGCCAGTCGAGGAGACTGCGAGCGGCTTTGATTTCGTCCGCGCCAAGCGCGGCGCCATGAACACCCGATGTACCCTGTTTGTTGGGCGCGCCTTTGCCGATAATGGTTTTGCAGGCGATCAGGCTGGGCTTCGAAGAATTCTTCGCAGCATGGATAGCCCGCTCGATCCGGCCAAAATCATGACCGTCGATTCGCATAGTTTCCCAGCCGGACGCCTCAAACCGTTTGAGTTGGTCGGTCGAGTCAGACAGCGACACGGCCCCGTCGATTGTGATGTCATTATCGTCCCAAAGTACAATGAGTTTCCCGAGCTTCTGGTGCCCTGCAAGCGCGATGGCTTCCTGGGAGATACCCTCCATCAAGCAGCCATCACCTGCGATAACGTAAGTATAGTGATCGACAAGATCACGGCCATAACGGCTGCGCAAATGAGCTTCTGCCATCGCGAACCCGACCGCATTGGCGAGCCCCTGTCCAAGCGGTCCCGTGGTTGTTTCAACGCCCGGCGCATGGCCATATTCGGGATGACCGGCGGTTTTGTAGCCGATTTGGCGGAAATTGCGGATCTCTTCTATGCCCATGCCGGGGTAACCGGTTAGGTAGGTGAGGGCATAAATCAGCATCGAGCCGTGGCCTGCGGAGAGGATGAAGCGGTCGCGGTCGACCCAGTCCGGTGCGCTGGCATCATATTTGAGAAATTTCGTGAACAGGGTCGTAGCGACATCTGCCATACCCATAGGCATTCCCGGATGGCCGGACTTGGCCGCCTGTACGGCGTCCATTGTCAGGACGCGAATTGCATTGGCCATTTTTCGTTCTGTCATCGGCATGACGAGAATCCCTTCATAAATTGTTAATGATTGGGGAATGGACAAGCAGAGCGCAGACGTCAAGCCGCTTGGCAGAGACGGGCTGGCCCTGATATGGGTTCTAAATGTTGAAAATAGAGCAAGCCCAGCAGAAACTTGATGCAGCCCTTGGGCGGCTGGAAGACAATCTGGAGCGCGTTTTCGAGCGGGTTGGGGATCCGGAACTTGTACGCCGGGAGACCCAGGCGCTGGTGGCAGATCGGGCGCGGCTGGCCGAAGAACTGGACGAGGCGATGGCCCGCGAGCGGAATTTGCAGAAACTGGCAGACGATGCTGCAGATGCACTTGGCGAGGCCATTAAGGAAGTGCAGGCGGCACTCGACAGGGAGGCATAAGGCATGTCCAAGGCGGATATAGGTGTGCATGGGAGACTTTACTCGGTAGCGTGTGCGCCCGGCCAGGAAGCACGGCTTTCGGAGCTTGGCGTCAGGCTGGACAAGCGTGTGGATCAGATCGCCGGAGCGGTTGGCGATGTCGGTGAAGCCCGGCTGTTGCTGATTGCGGCGCTGGCCCTGATGGACGAACTTGATGCGGCGAAGACAGGTGCAGGTATGACGGCGCTTGAGGCGAAAGCTGCGACGGCGTTATCGGATGCGGCGACGCGGATCGATGCGATTGCTGCGCGGCTGGAACCGGATAGACAAGGCGGCTAAAGGCAGAAGATTTGCTTGCAGCGTAAATAGTAGAAGAGAGATTTATTATGCGGGACGAAAGTATTCCCCAGCCGTTCTTGGTGGCCTTTCCTATGGAAGGCGAAGACCCGCGTATCATGTTGGACCCGATGTACTTTGCGGGGCTCGACGAGGTCGGTCTCTTCCTTGTTGATCTATCCCGGCTGTATGCGCGCGCCTTTGTGCAGTCTGGTCGAGCGCGCGATATGCGCGATGGATTAGACCAGATCCGCGAAATTTTCGATGCTGATATTTCCGAGCCAGTGCCGGACGAGGATGGCCAGCCCTAGATGGGTTGCCTCAGGTTTTTTCAGGTATTTCGGCTTGGTCGCTATGGTTTACTGATCATTGGGCAGGGGTCGCTGCCAAGATCGTTTGTATAAGGCGTAACAAGCGATCCGGGATCCCTTGGTTGATCTGGAACCCTGTACTGCACCAGCCTATCTTGCGATAAAGCCTTGATTCTTATCGGCATGTCGACAGTTCATATTCAAGTAATAAACCCATTAATAATATATTTATTTGGAGTTTAATTTGTGTTAAGGTTAATGAATATTGGAAAATATTTAAGAAATTAATGAATACTTGTAATATATAAGTATTTAACACTATTTTTATTATAACTCTATAATGACGTTGGCAATCATGGGGATTGCTATGCGTAGAGTTATTGTTTCGCTTCTTGGTAAAGTAACGCGTCAGGTTGGAGTATGCGGCACCGCTCTCGCCGCCGCTCTGATGCTTGCGCCGCCCGCCGCGGCGACACCGTTTACGATAACTGTTCCGGGCACGAATATACAAATTCCAGGGAATTATCCCGAGGCCGGCGGCATTGTTCTGGTTCTTCAGGGTGCGAACGGAAACTTCTATTTCCAGATTTCTAATCCATCAGACATGATGCGTGGTTTTCAGGATCGTAACACCACAGTGCCGCAAAATTTTCGCGGACAACCCGATTGGCAAGTTGCTGAAGAATATACAGTAGATTGTGGTGTTTCCAGTTGCGCGGATTATTTTGGTGGCGGCATCGTAGCTGGCTGGGTGCGCTTTACGGCCCAGGATGGGGATACGTCTCCAACAGGTGGGGGTAATTTTGACCTCAACGATATTGAGCTTTTGCTTGCAGATACACCAAATACGACAGCCGCAAACGGCCCGGTCGATTTTTCTGGCGCAAGCGTGATCGGCAACTGGTCCGATCCTGCAACAGAAACAACAAACCTGGCAGGCACGATCGCGACAGCAAACCGGATCGGATTCCCGAATGGTGCGTTTAACACGGGTTGGTTCGATATCACTGATCAGAGCGTTCTCAACTCGTTTTTACTGCCAGGCAGAATTGTTCGCTGGGGCGCGCGTGACGCTGACCCAAATGATAATTTCTGGGATTTCACACTTGGGAATGATGCAGATACCAGTGTTGTTCCTGAACGTGTTGCGCCTGGGCTTAACTTCACAAAGACGGCTGTAACGTCAAATTTTCAAGCTATTGGCGACACAGTGCAATACACTTTCTTGGTCGAGAATATCGGCACAGTGTTCATCGAAAATATTACAATCTCTGACGATCAGATCGCAAACGTCACTTGCCCGCAAACACGATTGGATCCTGCTGAGAGCATGACGTGTACGGCGACGGATATCGTTACGCAGGCCGATCTTGATGCAGGCGGCATCACAAATACAGCCACAGTGATTGGTACGCCACAGGCCGGATCGCTTGGTCCTGTTGAGGATATGGCGTTTGTTCCTGCGATCAATCAGACGTCCAGTTTCGTGTTGGTAAAAGCCGACCCAACCAATAGCGATGCAGACGGGTCGGGCACAATCAGTGTCGGCGATGTGTTGACCTATACGATTACCGCTACAAACACCGGGACGCTGACCCAGACCAATCTGAGCATGACCGATCCGTTGATCTCGCCATCGAATGTAAGCTGCGCGAGTGTTGCGCCGGGTGGCACATGTGTGTTGACGGGATCGCTCACAGTGACACAGGCGCAAGTCGATGCCGGGCAGATTGCCAACACCGCGCAAGCCACATCAGACGCGCTACCCGCACCGCAGCCTGCATCTGTGACGACAATGATCGACCAGACAAACGGATTGTCGATCGATAAGCGGGGTGTGACTGCGAGCTATAATGCAGCAGGCGATGTCTTGTCTTACGAATATGTCGTTACCAATCTTGGTAATGTGACGATCACCTCGCCAATTTCGGTAACGGATGACCGGATTGCGTCGGTTAACTGTCCGGCTTTGCCCGCCGGTGGGCTCGGGCCAAATAGGGTACTGACATGTACAGCGACCTATACGGTCACGCAGGCAGATGTTGATACCGGTTCGGTTACAAATGTTGCGACCGCCTCGGACGGGACCACCACGTCACCGTCGGATACTGTGACAATCAATGCCGTTCAGACCGCAGGGCTGGAGATGACGAAAGTTGCAACACCGCAGGATTTCTCTGCGGTTGGCGACGTGATCAGTTATACATATACGGTGACGAATACGGGCAATGTGACGGTGACCAGCGCTGTCAGCGTGTCAGATAACCAGATCAGTGTTAGCTGTGACCCATTGCCCGCAGGCGGACTTGCGCCGCTCGCCGCTTTGACCTGTACGGCAACTGACACCATCACGCAGGCCGACATTGATGCGGGCAGCCTGACCAACACGGCCACTGCGACCGATGGCACAACGAGTTCCGCGCCGATCTCAGAGACAGTTACTGCGATGCAGACCAGTGCGCTAGAACTGACCAAGACGGCGACACCGGACACGTTCAGCGCTGTCGGAGATGCGATCAGCTACGAATATGTCATCACGAATTCGGGTAATACGACGATAACAGATGTGTTGACGATCAGCGATGACCGGATTGCGACCGTCTCGTGTCCATCGCTTCCGGCTGGCGGACTGCTTCCGCTCGCGACGCTGACTTGCACCGGTCAGGACACCGTGACACAGGCAGATATTGATGCAGGCACAGTCACGAATACGGCGACGGTTAGCGACGGGACGACGACCTCTGCGCCCGTGATGGAGACGGTGACAGCCGATCAGACGCCGGAACTGACAACGACTAAAAGCGCCGATGCGAACGCGGTTTCATCGCCGGCTGCCGTGGGCGATATTATAACTTACACGATCACGTCCGAGAATACGGGCAATGTCAGCTTGACCAATGTGACCGTATCCGACGCTTTGCTTGGCGGCGATGTGACCTCTGACTGCGTGTTTCCGGCAACGAGTGGAGAACTTGCTGTTGGGGAGATGGTCAGCTGTGAAGTTGACTACACGCTGACGCAGGCTGATCTTGATGCAGGCTCGGTCGAGAACACCGCGTCAGCTTCCGGGGAAGGGCCGGACGGCACGGAGATTTCTGATCCGATCGACGCGCCTGTGGAGACCCCTTTGCAGCAGGCCCCGGGTTTTGACGTTGTGAAGACGGCAACAGCATTTGACTTCACGCGACCTGGCGATACGGCGACCTATGAATATGTTGTCACCAATAATGGTAATGTCACGATCACCCAGCCGATAAGTGTTACGGACAATTTGATTGCCAGTGTAAGCTGTCCCGCTCTGCCTGCGGGCGGGCTGGCGCCGACGGGCAGCATCACATGTGCGGGGACGTACACGGTCACCCAGGCTGATCTCGATAATGGGTCAGTGACCAATCTGGCGTCCGCCACGGATGGGACCACGACATCGCCGCTTACCTCGGCAACCATTCCGGCAAGCCAGAACCCCGGGTTCTCCTTGTCAAAAACGTCGCCTGACACCAGCTTTATGGCAGTTGGCGATGTGCTAACTTATACGTTCACCTTAGCGAATACAGGCAACCTGACCCTGACAGGTGATTTTGAAGTCACCGATGACCGGATCGGAACATTTGTCTGTTTCAGCGGCAACATTGTTCCCGGGGGAAGCGAGAGCTGCCAGCGGACTGACACAGTGACGCTTGCTGATCTGGATGGGGGCTCGGTCACCAATCAGGCGTTTGCGACCAATGGCGGGCTCACCACGGTGCCGGTTTCCGTGACGGTTGAAGCCGATCAGCAGCCGGCATTTACGCTCGACAAACGATCCCTAAACGGATCATTTTCGAGTGTTTCTGATACGCTTTCCTATGAGTATGAGATCGTCAATACCGGCAATGTGACCATCAATGGAATCGCGCTTACTGATGACCGTATTGGGACGATTAGCTGCCCGCAAACGAGCCTTGCGCCTTTAGGGCAGATGATCTGTACCGCAACGGATACGGTTACCCAAGACGATATTGACGCCGGATCTGTTACGAATGTCGCGGATCTGACGGGTATACCGAGCGGCGGCGTGCTGGCCCCGCAGACGGACACCGTCACCGTCTCGGCGAACCAGTCGCCCGCGCTTGATTTTGATAAGACGGTCCTGAACGCGGACTTCTCGACGGTTGGAGAGACTCTGTCATACCAGTATCGCGTCGAGAATACGGGCAATGTTACGGTTGACAATATCGTTGTGAGCGACGACCGGATCGCCAGCGTGTCGTGTCCCCAGACCAGTTTGGCACCCGGCGAGTTTGTTGTCTGCACGGCGACCGATACGGTGACCCAGGCGGATATTGATGCCGGCTCTGTTACCAATATTGCGATGTTGAGCGGCGATCCGGCCGGCGGGACCCTGACTGGCCGTACCGATCAGGCGACGGTCAATGCGGATCAGGCTCCCTCGCTTGATATGCTCAAAGAGGTCGGACAGACAGACTTCTCGGCGGTTGGCGATACGCTGAGCTATACTTACACTGTGACCAATACAGGCAATGTGACCTTGACGGGACCTGTCAGCGTGTCAGATGACCGGATTGCCAGCGTGTCATGTCCGGCCCTTCCTGCGGGCGGATTTTTGCCGGGCGGTGTTCTCGTGTGTACGGCGACCGACACGGTGACCCAGGCTGATCTTGATGCCGGATCGGTCAGCAACACGGCGTCGGCCAGTGCGAACGGTACGAGCAGCGCGCCGCAGACGGTGACAGTGACTGGCACGCAGACGCCCGGAATAGAGGTGGTCAAGACCGCTGTGACGGCGGACTTTGATGCAGTCGGAGATTTTGTCGATTACGAATATGTCGTGACCAATACGGGGAATGTGACGCTGATGAGTGCCGTCACGGTCAGCGATGATTTGATCTCTGTTGTAAATTGCCCGACCGCGGACCAATTGGCTCCCGGAGCAAGCGTGACATGTACGGCACGTTACTGGGTTACGCAGGCAGATATTGATGCTGGCTCGGTGACCAATATGGCCAGCGCCAGTGCGGGTGGGGCGACCGCGCCGACTGTATCTGAGACAGTCGGGGCCGTTCAAAACCCTGCTCTGACACTCGACAAGGGTGCGAGCCCAGCTGTCTTCAATATGGCGGGCGATGTCATAAGCTATACGTATACGGTGCTGAATTCTGGGAATGTGACGGTCATCGATCCTGTCGTGATCAGCGATGACCGGATTGCCGCCGTGTCTTGTCCCGCGCTGCCTGCAGGCGGTCTGGCACCGGGCGCAAGCTTGGTCTGTTCTGCGACCGATACGGCGACGCAGGCAGATGTTGATGCCGGATTTATCACCAATACGGCCAGTGCGACTGCGGGTGGGGTGTCTTCGCCACAAGTTGACGAGACGGTCACGGCTGATCAGGTGCGCGCTCTTGAGACCGTTAAAACGCCACTATCTGTGGACTTCACTACCCCTGGCGATTTGGCTGTTTATGAGTACGCAGTGACGAATACAGGTAATGTGACGGTTACAACACCGATCACGGTGACCGACAATCTGATCCCGTCCGTGACATGCCCTGCATCGCCAGCTGAGGGGTTATTGCCCGGCGCGACGCTGACCTGTTCTGGCACCTATGCGGTCACGCAGGCAGACCTGGATCGCGGACGGGTAACGAACATCGCCTCGGCATCAGATGGGACGACCCAGTCGCCGCCGACATCGGCCACGATTCCCGCGAATGCAACTCCGTCAGTTGTGGCAACAAAGCGCGCAATCCAGTCAAACTATGATGCGGCAGGAGATATTCTGACCTATGAATTCACTGTGCGGAACAATGGCAACATCACGCTGACCGGAACGACCAATGTCGAGGATGACCAGATTGGCACCATTGCCTGCTTTACCGGCAATCTTGTTCCCGGCGAGACGGCGATTTGCCAAGCCGACTATACTGTGACCCAAGCGGATGTTGATGCGGGATCCGTCACAAATGTGGCTTTTGCGCAGAACGGAATTTTGTCGTCTGGCGTTGTGGATGTCACGGTGGAGGCCCTGCAGATGCCAGAAATTTCGCTGGCCAAAACCGCGCTCGATACAGCCTATGCCAATCCGGGTGACACGCTTAACTACGAATACACTGTCACCAATAGCGGCAATACGAGCATTGTGCTCCCAGTGAGCATTTCTGATGACCGGATCGGCTCTGTTGCATGTCCGGCATTGCCCGCGGGTGGTCTTTTGCCGGGACAGACGCTTGTTTGTACGGGCAGTGATACGGTGACACAGGCAGATATTGACGCCGGGAACGTGACGAATACGGCCACGGCAACGGATGGCGTGATCGTGTCTGATCCTGTAAGCGAGACGGTAACAGCGACGCAGACGCGCCAGATCGACATGGTCAAGACCGCGCTTGATACAAATTTTGCGGCCCCTGGAGACGTGCTGACATATTCTTATCTGTTTACGAATACCGGCAATACGACGTTGCAAGGGGCGCTCAGCCTGAGTGATGACCGGATTTCAAATGTCGCCTGTCCTCCGGTCCCTGCGGGTGGGCTTGTGCCGGGTGGTCAGTTGACCTGTTCGGGTGAAGAGATTGTGACGCAAGCGCTGATCGATGGTGGAAGCGTGACTAATACGGCGACGGGCACGCTAGGCTCGACGAGCTCTGCGCCCGACACGGCAAGCGTGGCCGCGGACCTCCGCCCGGAGCTTACTGTGGTCAAGACGGCTGACAATAGCGCGCTGTCAGACCCGGTCGTTGCAGGTAATGTGCTGACCTATACGATTGTTGCCAGCAATAGTGGCAATGTCACTCTGAGCAATGTGCAGGTTGTAGACAATTTGCTCGGCGGAGACATTACAGCGTCGTGTAGCTTTGCTGGCACCAGCGGAATGTTGGCCGTCGGTGCGCAGGCGATCTGTGTGGCAGACTATACGATTACACAAACGGATGTTGACGCGGGCGGCATAATGAACTCGGCCAGCGCAAATGCTCAGGACACCGCCGGTACGCCCGTTTCGGATGTGTCTGACAGTGGTAGTCCGAGCGTTGAAACACCTGCGCTTGATGGCAGCACGGATGGTGATCCGACCAATGATCCGACGGTGACTTTCTTCGGACCGGCGCCATCGCTTGCAATACAGAAGACGGCCCTGACAGCAGATTTCACCGCGGTTGGCGATGTGCTCTCCTACGAGTATACGGTGACCAATACGGGCAATGTGACCTTGATCGACCCTGTCACGATAAGCGATGACCGGATCAGCAATGTCGTATGTCCGGCGCTTGCGTCCGGAGGGTTGGCACCCAATGCGCAACTGGTTTGTACGGGCGAAGATAGCGTGAGCCAGGCTGATCTCGATGCGGGGCAGGTGACAAATATTGCGTCGGCCAGCTCGGGCGGGACGCAGTCCCCCGAGACCAGCGCAACAATTGGCGCGGTGCAGGCGGCTGCGTTTGCAATTGAGAAGACGGCCGGTCCGCCTGTGCAGGTTGGTGGTCCGCTTTATGATGTGGTCTACACGATCAATGTCACCAATACGGGCAATGTGACCCAAACCGATCTTGTTATCCTTGACGATCTGGCCGCAGCCTTTGCTCCAGCGACCGTATCGGGTTTGCCGACGCTGAGCCAGAACGGATTCTCCGGGTCTGGCGGTCTGAATGGCAATTATGATGGCGTAACCGATATCGGGTTACTTGCGGGCGGTGTCGAACTTGCGGCAGGCGCGCGTGCGACGCTTTCTATCGAAGTGCAACTCGATATATCCACCGGGACACCGGCGGGTGGCAACACCGCTATTGGTACCAGCGCACAAACGCCGACGCCGGTTCCATCTGATGACCCGACCGAGACGCCCGATAATGCCAGCGACACGAATCCGACTGTGATCGAGATCGTTGATACCGATGGTGACGGTGTGCCCGATGGCGCGGAGTCAAGCAGCGATGACCGCGATGGAGATGGTATCCCTGATGCGGAAGATTATGACCCGACGGGCTACTTCTATTGCGAAGAAAGCGGAGCCATTCTCAGCGGCGGTGCGATCAGCATTTCCGGGCCTGCCGGATCAAACAGTGCGATCGGCACACAGAACAACATAACTATTGTTGAAGATGGATCGAACGGTTTCTATCAGTTCTTTGTCAGTGCGCCCGGTCGCTATACATTGACACCGACCTATCCGGTAACGGGTGAGCCGAGTGAGGCGCGTGTGGCATCAACCGACCCGCTTGATGTAACGACCGCTTTGCCTGCCAATCCAGCACTGCTGGGTGCAACGGAGTTGGGCTCAACCGGGCAATTGGCTGATTTCTCCGAGCCGGTGAACGCGCCCTTCTTCCTGACCTTCGATATTGAACCAGGCGATCCAACCATCTTTGCCAACAACATTCCGCTGCAATCATGCGGTACGCCAAATGTGGCGCTCGAGAAAACCATTATCGGGGAAGCCGAGCGCCAGCCTGATGGCCGTGTGCAGGCCATGTTTGAGCTCACAGCGACGAATACTGGGCAGACCATTCTGGAAGATGTCATTATCGAGGATAATTTGGCGGCTGTTTTTGGAACGGGCGCAGCTGAGCCGGTGTCTGTGGACATTATCGAAGCGCCGGCTAATTTTGCGGCGGCTGTGGCTGCGGATTTTGATGGTGAAACATCAATTGCAACCATGACAGATGGCGGTGTTCTGGAACCGGGTGAAAGCGTGACAACGCAACTGCTTCTGAATGTCCAGATTGATGAGGCGGGCGAGTATGTAAACACTGCGGTGGTTACCGCTTGGCCACCGCTGACGGATACGCCCGGACTGGTTGCGCCCAATGGGGGCAATGCAGTTACCGCAAGTTCTGATGCGAGCCTCGAAATTACGGCGATTGGGGACCCTAGCCAGCTTGTAGTGACCAAAACCGCGCGGCCATCTGTGGTCCAGATCGGGGATCTCGTTCGCTACCGTATCACGGTTCGCAATGACAGCACGTCCGCTATGAGCGACCTGCGTGTGATTGATCGTCCGCCTGCGGGTCTGGCTTATGTGCCGGAATCGTCGGTCTTCTCGACCGAAAATGGCGAGAGCCTTGTGCTTGAACCCGAAATCAGCAGCGGGCAGCTGGCCTGGACGCTCGATACCCAGAACGCCCCCGGATTTGACGTTCTGGAAGCGGGCGAAACGTTGACGCTTGACCTCTCTATGCTTCCAAGCCCCAGCGCCGGATTTGGCGAGTTGACCAATACCGCGTTCGTGCAGGACGCGCTAACGGGTGTGACGTCCGATCTGGCAACGGCTGTTGTCGAGTTTATTCCCGAGCCGACCTTTGACTGTACGCCTGTCATTGGACGCGTCTATGAAGATGTCAACGCGAACGGATATCCTGATGGCGGAGAGCCGGGGATACCGGGTGCGCGCCTGATTACGGTCAATGGCGATATTATCACAACCGATGAGCATGGCCGCTACCATATCCCGTGTGCGATCGTGCCAGACAATGAGCGTGGATCGAACTTCATTTTGAAGACGGATATTCGCTCTTTGCCGCTTGGCTATGCGATGACAACGCAGAACCCGAGAGTTGTGCGGGCCACACGTGGCAAGTTCATCAAGATGAATTTCGGCGCTGTCCATAAGGACGCCCAGCGGATTGATCTCAGCGCTTCAGATTTCGATGAGCGTGGCGCATTGATCGCGCGCAGCAGCGTCATTGATAGCGGGGTTCTAAGCAATGCCCGTTTGCTCGTGGTCTACCATGCGCGCGGTGAAGAGAGTGTGGCAGACGCCCGCAAAGCGCTTGAAGTTGCGCGAAAAGAATATTCAGGATTTGCCAGCGATGTGGCGTTCGAAATCGTATATGATCGGTCAGAGAACGAGGACGGCGAGGTGACACCTGCGTCTCCTTATGAGGGCCCACGGATCGGCGCGCCGCGGATTGAAGGTCGCGTACACAATTACGAAGATGGCAAGGAAGAAGACTATTTGCTGCGTGATGGCGCTGGACTGGTCGGGCCCTTGGCCGATATTGCGGCGCGCTCGAATGTGCGGACCTATCGCGAAGCCCCAAGCGTCGAAACCACTGTCGATGCGCTCCATATCGAGAAGCAATTATCGCTGAGCACTGAATTGGTCAGCAATGAAGAGGGCGAGCGTCTGCTTTATGTCCATGGCTTCTGGAATTATGGGCATTGGATCGAGGCAGCCGAAGTGCGCGTATTTTCTGAGGCAGACTCTGTGCGGGGGACGCCGCTGATGACGGTCGAGCTTGATGAGTTTGGTGCGGCCGTATTGCCTGTCGAACACCTCGCGCCGGATAATTTCTCTGAAGCCGGTCTTGCAGTTGTCCTGCGCGTCTATGACGAAAAGGGCCGGTTCGACGAGACCCGTCCACGGCTCGCCCAGCTTATCGAAGCTGACGCGCTACCATCTGCCGACGAGGCAGGGGACGATGAGTTCGCAGCTTTTGGCGCAGATGCAATCTCGTTCAGTAATATTCCGGTCAATGGCGCGACAGTGCGGGTCTATGGCCGCAATGTGACCGGCGAGACGGCCGAAGTGTTCGGACAAGTTGTGCGTGTAGATGCGGATGGCAAATTCGTCGCCGAAGCGATCCTGCCTGACGGGCGTCAAACGGTTGATGTCACAACATCTGGCCAGCGGGTCATTCGCGATATTGATGTGAAGACGCGCGATTTTGAGGGGGTCGGCCTGTTTGAAGCAACCCTTGGCCAGCGCCAGACTGATAATGGCGTTGTCACAGTAGAAGGCCGCGCGGCATTCTATGTTCGCGGGCGGCTGAGCCCACGTATTCGCGTTACTGCGACGGCGGACACGGGTGAGGCCGGACTTGATGATCTGTTCGACCAGTTTGACGAACGCGATAGCCGCTCTCTCTTACGCCGTCTGGATCCGGACAAATTCTATCCGGTCTATGGCGATGGCTCCACGATTGAGGAAGACGCGCCGACGTCTGGCCGGTTCTATGTCCGGGTTGAACGCGACGACGACTATGTGATCTGGGGCAATTACCGGACAAATTTCAATGATACGGAATTTGCCCGTGTGGACCGGACGCTCTATGGCGCGAAGCTGCATTGGGATGCCAATGGCAATCCGACGAGGCTTGGCGATGCGCGGGCGACGTTTGATGCCTTCCTGTCTGATCCAGGGACGCAATCCTCGCGTGACGAACTGCGCGGCACGGGCGGGTCGGTTTACTTCTTGCGCAATGCTGACATCTCTATAGGGACGGATATTGTCCGGGTAGAAACGCGCGATGTAATCTCTGGCATCGTTCAGGAAAGCCGTCTTCTGGTCTATGGCGAGGATTATGACATCGACTATATTCAAGGCCGGATCATTCTGAACAGTCCTCTGAATTCGACAGCTGATGATGGGCGCTTGTTCACGGATGGGAATTTCTCAGGCAATGAGGTGTTCCTTGTCGTCGAGTATGAATTTACGGGTAATCTGGGCGAGTTTGATCAGGTAGCCTTTGGCGGTCGCGGGACGCGCTGGTTTGGCGACTATGTCAAGTTGGGCGGCACGTATGCTCGCGATGTACAGAATGGCGAAGAGACTGATATTTATGGCGCTGACCTGACGCTGCAAGCAACAGGTGACACCTTCCTGCGCGCTGAATTTGCGCTGACGGATGGGGCGGGGCTGTCCACGTTCCGGTCTCTTGATGGCGGTCTGACTTTTGTTCAGCAGGCCCTTCCGGGCGGGACGCAAGACCCGCTAGCCTTCCTCGTGGAAGGGCGCGCAAGTCTGGCTGATCTGGGATTGGGAGATGGCGCCTTGGCAGCTTATTATCGCAATCGCGAAGCGGGCTTTGCAGGCTTTGGTGAGCAAACAACGACCAACACGACTCAATATGGTGCAAGCCTTGACGCCAAGCTCAACGCCCGGACTGATCTTGCAGCACAGCTCGATGTGATCGAAGGTGGCTTTGGTGGTGAACGAACGGTTGGTGAAGTTGCGCTTACCGCACAAGTGTCTGAGCATATCAGCGTACAAACCGGCGTGTCCTATCAGGATGACACCCAGTTTGACGACAGCGTAGCGCTGGCTGCTCGTCTGCAATACAATGTTGATGAGACCAATCTGGCCTATGTGTTTGCTCAGGGCGGTTTGACCGGCTCAGACAATGCAGCTCTGACCGATCGGGTAGGCGTTGGCGCGCAAATCCGGCTCAATGAAAAGCTCACCGCGGGGGCAGAAGTGTCTTCAGGTGCGGCGGGGCTGGGGTCGCAGGTCAATGTGCGGTACGCTCAGAGCGAGCATTCTGAAACCTATCTGACCTATGATCTGCCAACGCGGTCGAACACGGGTCAACGCACAGGCGGGCTCTCTAATGTCGATGGCGGCATCACTCTGGGGGCACGTCGCCGTCTGATTGATGGTCTGTCGGTCTTTGGCGAAGAGCGCCGCCGGTTTGGCTCGACTGAAACAGGCTTTGGCGGAACCACGCACGCTTATGGTGTAGACTATTCGCCAGCTGAAGCCTGGACGTTTGGCGTTGCTGGCGAGTTCGGTCAAGTCGGACCTTTCGACCGGCAAGCCGTCAGCCTCAATGGTGGCTTCCAACAAGGCGCGATCAGCGTTGGCGCAGCGGCGGAATTCCGGTTTGACGATAATGCCGAGACCGGCGAAGAGCTTGATGCCTATCTGCTCAGGGTCAATGCGCAGGCGCAGATCACAGAAGGCCTGCAAGTGCAGGGCAAAGTGAACTATGCCGATGCAGATGGATCGACCAATGGCGGCGTGCTCAATTTTCAGGCGGCGAAGTTTACCGAAGCCTCGCTCGCAGCTGCGTTCCGTCCGGTCGCGCATGATCGATTGAATGTGCTCGCCAAGCTGGTCTACCTGGAAGACCTGTCTCCGGCAGGCCAGCGGATCAATGGCGACTTGCTGGACTTCCGCCAGCGCTCAACAATTGCCTCGATTGATGCGACATATCAGGTTTCTGACAGATGTTCTGTTGGCGGCAAATATGGCTATCGCTCTGGTGAGGTGACCGAAGGGCGCGACAGCACGGACTTCTTCTCAAGTCAGGCCTGGCTCGGTATTGGACGGATTGACTGTAACATCGTCAACAAGTGGGATGGTTTGCTGGAAGGCCGGTATCTCGATATTGGTGACGGCACGGTCGAACGCTGGGGTGGCCTCGTTGGAGTTTACCGGAATCTCGGCAACAATGTGAAGCTGGGCGGTGGCCTGACGTGGGGCGGGGTCAATGATGATGTCCTGGCTCTCAGCCCGGAACGGGATATTGGCTGGTATCTCAATGTGGTCACCAAGTTCTAGGCATCCGCCTTATCCAAACAAGAAAGCCCGCTCTGATATGGAACGGGCTTTCTCTATCGGCGGGGGATGAGAAGAGGTTAGAGCCCTTTGACCACCATATTGGCTGCGCGCTCGCCCGACAGAAAGCTCTCATCTGTCCAGATATAAGCCCAGTCACCATAGCGGCCACAATAGGCAAGGCCGATGTCTTTGAGATAGTCGTGGACCAGTTTGAGGCAGCGCGGCCGATCCTGATCAAAGATGACATTGCCCCAAGGTGCATAGATTGTGCTCTTGTGGATGATCTCGTCATGCGACTTGACGAGGCCGACCCGCATTAGGTCTTCGATGACCCGCTCGATCCATTCTTCGGGTGTCCCTGTCATTGGACGCCATTTGTCGGAGAAATAGACCTCGGCCTGGATTGCGCCGCAGCCTTTGGGGGCTGTCCGGTCGGAGAACATGTGTGGGAAGGACAGACGCGCAAAGCAAATGTCCTCATCATAGAAATAGGTCCAGTGGTTTTCCGAAACATCAGCCCGGTTCAGGCCAATATTAACCATCAGCGCTTGCGAGCAGGACAAGAGCGCTGCGGCGTCTTTGACCTCTTCGGGCGCGTTCTTGATCATCGGAATCAGCACGGGCAGGGGAATGGAGGAGATCAATTGTTCGAACTCTGCCGTCTTGCCATTGGCAAAGCTCAACGTGGTCGCGTCCATATCAATGCCAGTGACGCGGTGACCCAGATGCAGGGTCGAGCGTTTGGCAAACATGTCGAGATATGAAATGAAGCCGCCTTCGGTAGGATAACGGAAGTTCGGAATATAGTGGACGTCTTTGGTCTCTTTCGAGAGCGCGCCGTGGAGGACTTCGTCCATGTCTGGCTGGTAGAGACGCGGGCCGAGCCAGTCTGTTGTCAGGTTCTTGGCTTCGGTCGTGTGGTATTTCTTGGTGTATTCGGCCGGGAATGTGTCCGCAAAGCTTGGGCCGAAGGCAGCGTGTAGCCAGTCATGATAATGCTTGATCTCGCCGAACTCATTGTTCTGTGCGTGGATGAAATCCTTGATGCAGTCGACGATCAGATCCTGAGGCAGGCCAGCGAGATTGACTTGGGCGGGGTGTTTGATCCAGTGGCCCTTCCAGTAATTATTGACGTTTGCGGGGAAGGCTTGGAAGTCCCCGCCACAGCTTTCGGCAAACAGCTTCTGAATACGCTCATTCTTGGTGAAGGAAATGTGCGGTCCCTCATCAAAGACAAAGCCATCTCCGTAGACAAAAGTGGAGGTGTGCCCGCCATAATGGTCGCGCGCTTCATATATGACGGGTTCGATGCCCTGCTCAAAAAGGTGATGGGCTGCGCCAAAGCCGGCACAACCAGCGCCCAGAATGCGGATTCCGGTTTGTTTCATTCGTTATCTCCTGCGGCATGAGGATGTATGTCGCACATGGTTTGTCATGCCCAATTTGAGGTTTGCGTGCAATTGCTATTCCAGCCTTTAGGCAAGGGGCATTGCGAGCGCGTTAATGGCAGGGTAAAAATCGGCCAGGAGCGGACCTTTGTGGCCTCGCATTTGCAGATTTTCCCCAGAATGTTGCACAAATGAACACATGCGCACAGCGCGCAATTGGTGAGAAGAGGACCCGATGAAGTTTACCGAGACGCCACTGAAGGGCGCTTTTGTTGTCGAGCATGAACCACGCGCAGATGATCGCGGATATTTCGCGCGCGCATACTGCCGCGAGGAACTGGCAGCGATTGGCGCGGATTATGAGTTCGTTCAGGCGAATATGTCGGGCAATGCCAAAGCGGGCACGCTGCGCGGGCTTCACTATCAGGATGAGCGCGCGCCAGAAGCCAAGTTGCTGCGGTGTATCAATGGGGCGGTGTATGATGTCATCGTTGATATGCGTCAGGGGTCGCAGACATATTTGCAGTGGTTCGGGGTTGAGTTGACCGCCGAGAACCGGAAAGCCATTCTGGTGCCACCTCTTTTTGCGCACGCCTATTTGTCGCTGACCGATGGTGCGGAAGTCTTTTATCAAACTTCGCATGTGTATGCGCCGGACGCCGAACGTGGTGTGCGTTATGATGACCCGAAGCTGGGGATCACTTGGCCACATCCGATTGTGGATGTGTCTGACAAGGACAAATTATGGCCAGACCTGACCGAGCAGGGGCTTACCTGATGAATAAAACCATTCTCGTCACGGGCGCGACAGGGTTCATTGGTCGCAATACGCTTGTTCCGCTGATGGAACGAGGCTTCGAAGTTGTGGCGCTAACCAGCCGTGACTTGCAAGATACGGTGCCCGGTGTGCGCTATGTCCAATGTGACCTCAGTGATCGTGCGGCGGTGAAGGCGGTCATGGCCGAGATTGGCCCTGGCCATTTATTGCATCTGGCTTGGCGGGCGGTCGTGTCCGGCCTGTGGACCGCGCCTGAAAATATGGACTGGCTGCAAATTTCTCTCGATCTGGCGCGCGCTTTTGTCGAAGCTGGCGGGCAGCGTATGACTGTGTGCGGATCGTGCGGTGATTATGACTGGACCAGCGGTTTGTGCACTGAGGATGTGACACCGCTGGCGCCGGGCACTTTTTACGGACAGGCCAAAGTTGCGCTCTATCAGGCACTCACTGGATACTGCCAGATCAATAATGTCGAGCTGTCCTGGGGGCGGGTGTTCTTCGTCTATGGGCCAGGCGAGCATGAGAGCCGACTGGGCGCGTCTGTGGTGAAGTCACTCCTGAACGGAGAGGAGGCCTTGTGTTCGCATGGCATGCAACTGCGCGACTATATGCATGTCGGCGATGTCGGCGCGGGGCTGGCTGCATTGTCGGCAAGTTCGCTGACAGGGGCATATAATATCGCCAGTGGGCAGGCTGTGCGGGTCAAAGATGTGATTGAGGGGCTGGCCGCAGCTATTGGCCGACCAGAATTGATCAAGCTTGGCGCGCGCGATGCTCCCGCTTTCGAGCCGCCACTGATTACGGCTGACATGACCAAAACCCGCAAAGCCGGTCTCGACTGGGCCCCGCGTTTCGACATTGAAGCGGGCACGCGCGACACGGTTGACTGGTTTCGCAACCAGTTGTAACCCGCTGAAAAGGCTGTCATCGTCGAAATCGCTATATTTATTGGCTATTCGTTCTGATTTCGGTATGCTTGTTCGGAAACATTGTGGTGAGGAGTTATGCAATGGTGGCGGATTTTGGGCGTATAGGTCGGGCCGCACTTATCGGCGGGCTTGGCTTGTTGGGCACGTTCAGCGCAGCGACAGCTCAAGGGAGCTATGGTATCGAGTATGGGACAGGTCAGGTGATCTGTACTGATGATGCCGATAGCCAACTCGACCAGAGCGGACCTGACTACGAAGCGTCGCGCGCTTGGGATGAACGGGTGCTTGGTATTGATGGCCCTTGCGCAAGTGAGCTGACAGATCTTGACAAGGGCGTCTGGAAACAAACGCGCCCGTTTGCGGGTGCCGACGACGAAGGCCGACGGGCCAGGTTCCGAATCTATGTTTTGCACGACACCTATAATTGGGTTGCTGGATCGACGACAGGTCTTGAGAAAAACGGAACGCCGGTGAGCCCGGCATCTATTTTTGCGGCACCAAACTTCAATGAGCGATTTTGCTCCGCGCATGCCGCGTTCGGTATGGGGACATCATCCTCAGATGGAGCAAGTGCGGCAAACAATGCGGTTGCTGCACGACGCATGGAAACGGTGTCTTCGGCTCTAACCGTTGTACGGGACGCATGCGAAGAAGGCCGTATACCGATTGTCTTCGGGGTGAATTTGGGTGAGCACGCCGAGCGCGTGACATGCGATGATGGAGGCGATTGCACGCCGCCGCTTGCTGATCAGCGGCGCTTGATCATCATCGCAACTGATGATCTGGCCGTAGATACGAATCTGGCGCAGGCGCTTTCATCAGGGCTTCGCGAGCAAGCTGTTTTTAAGGGGCTGGGCGTGGATCGCTATAGCCTGTTTGATGTCAACTCATATTAAGCGCTGCTACCACATAATGTCTTTGGCATAGTCGGCGTACCCGGCGTCATAGCTCTCCGCGTCGAAACCTTCATGCAGCTCACGAATGAATTCTCCGGCAGTGGGCGGCGTCTGGGCATTTGGCTCAGTAGTCCATAGCGCTGAGCGCATCAGGGCCTTGGCGCACTGGAAGTAGACCTCCTCAATTTTGGTGACGATAACGCAAGCAGGTTGTTTGCCCGCTTTGTCAAATCGATGTGTCAGGTGCGCTTCGGCGCTCAGCGTGGCGCGGCCATTGACGCGAACGACATTGTTTGCGTGCGGTACCATGAACATCAGGCTTATCCGTGGGTCACGAACGATATTTCGCAGCGAATCGAGCCTGTTATTGCCGCGCCAATCTGGCAATAGCAGGGTTTCTGGATCGGCAATCTCGACCACCGGGCCATTGTCTCCGCGAGGGCTGGCATCTGTGCCTTCTGGACCAACGGTCGACAGGATGCAGAAGCGGGATACATTGATCCATTTCGAATACATTGGCGTCAGGCGAGACTGGACTTTGTCGAGCGCGGCTTTCTTGGGCGCCCCATAGAGCTCTTCCAGCGCTTCGATTGTATCAATTATGGTCAAGATTCGGACTCCTCGGATTTGAGTTGTTGCAGGCGCGCTTCGAGCAAGTCTTCGAGCTCGTCTGCGGAGTCGATGTCTCCCAGAGTGCGGCGCAGGAAGTCTCTGGTGTCGGCGGCTTCTTCGATCAGCTTTTCGAGATTGTCACGATGCTGCCATGTCTCCTCGATCATTTTGAAGTCATAGCGCAGGAACGCATCCATCAGCCGATCGGCATGATCTTTTTCATAGCCAAGAAAGCGCAAGGTTTCGCGGCCCATGGCGAGCGCGGCGCGGGTGGTTTCGCGTTCGATGAAATCAACCTCCAACGTCATCAGTTCAAACATGTGCGTGCGGTTGCGCGCGCGGGCGACGAGCCTGGCTTGCGGGAAGTGCTCCTTGCAGATACGGGCGGCTTTGAGAACCTGCTCCGCATTGTCGATGGAGATAATAATGACGCGTGCAGAGCCGGCACCCGCCGCGCGCAACAGGTCGATGTCAGTGGCGTCGCCATAGAAGACCCGATTGTCGAACTGGCGGACGAATTCGATATGGTCGCCGTCATGGTCGATCAGCGTGGCCGGAATATCCTGAGTGTGGAGCAAACGATGGGCGATCTGGCCGAGCCTGCCGTAGCCGAGAATCAGCACAGCCCCTTGTTCATTCTTCGGCGCATCACCTGTGCGTGTCGGGCTTGAGAAGCGTGGCGCGACAAACCTGTTATAGCCCATAAGCAGAATTGGCGTCATGGCCATGGACAAGGCGATTATGGCGTTCGCCCGGGTAATGATCTCAGCTGAGAGCAGGTGTTCTGCGCGCGCAAACTGGAACAGGACAAAGCCGAACTCGCCCGCCTGACAAAGCAACACGGCAATCAGAAGGGCTGCCGAGTTGCCGAGCCCGAAGATACGCCCAACGCCATATAGAATGACCAGTTTTGTCGCCATCAGTCCGAGCACACCGAGCACGATGAGTGCCGGATCTGCCATGACAACGCCGAGATCGAGCGACATGCCGACCGACATGAAAAACAGACCAAGCAGGAGCGCTTTGAACGGTTCGATATCGCGCTCTAGTTGATGGCGATATTCGGAGTCTGCCAGAACGACCCCGCCGAGAAACGCGCCAAGTGCGGCGGACAGGCCAAGCCAGCCCATCATCAAAGATACACCGACCACAAGCGCCAGCGCGATCGCGGTAAAGATCTCCCGAACACCGGCGCGCGCGATCAGGCGAAAGAGTGGTTTGAGCAATAGGCGACCGGCAATGATCATCCCGGCGAAAACACCGATCACAGACGCGCCGTACCAGATGCCGGAAGGTTGGGGGAGAACCAGACCATTGGTGCCGTGTCCGTTAGCCGCGGAATAGGGGGCATGTCCGGAGCCAAGCGCGGCGGGGTCAACAGGATCGCTGCCCGCAAGTGCCGCAATCAGAGGAAGTGCAGCGATCATGGCAATAACAATGACATCCTGAAAAAGAATAATGGCAAAGCCCGATTGTCCGCCATGTGTATTGCGCAGATTTTTCTCTTCCATGATTTGCAGCGCGACCGCCGTTGATGACAGCGCCAGCGCCATGCCAAGCGCGATAGCGGCACTGGTCGCCAGACCGAGCATGATAAGTCCGCCTGTCAAAGCCGCCAGTGTTAGAGCAACTTGCAACCCGCCAAGCCCGATCAACTTTCCGCGCATCTGCCACAATTGCGTCGGCCGCAGTTCCAGCCCGATCAGGAACAGCATCATGACGACGCCAAACTCGCTGAAGTGCAATACGGTTTCCGGCTCGGCAATGAGCTTCAACCCCGACGGTCCGATCAGAATACCCGCAAGGATATAGCCGATAATGGCCCCGAAGCCGGCAAGTTTCGATAGTGGCACAATCATGCTTGCAGCGACAAGCAGGATAAATACGAACAGAAGTGTTGCTGGGTCCATCACGCGGCTCCCTCGGCTGGCTTAGGCGCTGACAAGCATCTTACGACTTTGTAAGGCAAGTACCAGTGGGGGTGCCAATTTGGGGCAAAAAAAGCCACCGGACCGACCGATGGCTTTTGAATAATTGATTGGGCAAAGAGACTAAATGTCTAGCAGCAGACGTTCTGGATCTTCGAGCGCTTCTTTCACGCGGACAAGGAAGGTCACCGCCTCTTTGCCATCGACAATGCGGTGGTCATAAGACAGCGCCAGATACATCATCGGGCGAATGACAACGTCACCATTGATGGCCACGGGGCGCTGCTCGATCCGGTGCAGGCCGAGCACGCCTGATTGCGGCGGGTTGAGGATTGGTGTGGACATGAGCGAGCCGTAGACCCCGCCATTGGTAATCGTGAATGTGCCGCCTTGCATATCGCCAATTGCCAGGTCGCCATCGCGGGCTTTTTTGGCAAGGCGTCCAAGTTCGCTTTCAACGCCTGCCAAAGAGAGCGTGTCTGCATCGCGAATCACCGGGACCACAAGGCCCTTTTCGGTGCCAACAGCCATGCCGATGTCAAAATGGTTCTTGTAGATAATGTCCGTGCCATCAATCTCTGCGTTTACGGCCGGGATTTCTTTGAGAGCGCTGACGACGGCCTTGGTGAAAAAGCCCATAAAGCCGAGTTTTACACCGTGCTTTTCGAGGAAGCTCTCTTTGTATTTTTTCCGCAAATCCATGATCTCGCTCATGTCCACATCGTTGAACGTGGTCAGCATGGCGGCGCTGTTTTGAGCTTCTTTCAGGCGTCTTGCGATGGTTTGGCGCAGGCGCGTCATGCGGACACGTTCCTCGCGCGGACCGGTTGCGCGCGGTTTTGCGTTCGCGGCGGGCGCGCTTGGTGCCGCCGGCGCTGCGGGTGCTTTGCTGACATAGGCCATCGCGTCGGCCTTGGTGGCGCGGCCATTGCGGCCGGTTCCGGGAATGGACTGGGCGTCGGTGCCTGCTTCTTCGGCAATGCGCCGGACGGAGGGCGCAACGGGGCGCTCTGTTGCGGCTGCAGGAGCTGCAGCAGTGTCTGGAGCCGGGGCAGCGGGGGCTGCGCTGGGACCAGAGCCGTCGGTTGCAATGTGTCCGAGAACAGCGTCCGGGGTGACACTATCCCCCTCTGCGAACAGCCATTTATCGAGCATGCCATCGGCAGGCGCGGCCACTTCGAGGGCGACTTTATCGGTTTCGATTTCGACGATTGTCTCGTCTTTCGCCACTGCATCGCCGGGTTGTTTGAGAAGCGTGCCGACAGTCCCCTCAGCGACGCTCTCGCCCATGCTTGGGACAACGATATAAGCGATTGATCCGGCTTCCGCGGGTTTTTCATTTGACGCTGGCGCAGCTGTGGGCGCCGGTGTGGGTGCTGGGGCGGGGGCAGGTTCTGCCTTGATAGAGGCGGCGCGAAGCTCTGGCTCAGGGGCAGGCGCTGGGGCCGATTTACCGTTGAGGTGGGCGAGCATGGCCCCAATCTCCACCGTATCCCCTTCATTGGCCACGATTTCGGACAGAACGCCATCTTCGGGCGCGGACACTTCGACGGAAACCTTATCGGTCTCCAGCTCTACGAGCACTTCGTCCCGAACCACTTGGTCGCCAGCTGATTTCAGCCACTTCCCCACCGTTGCTTCGGTTACGGATTCGCCTAATACAGGTACGGTAATATCGGTCATTTTTGGTCCCATCTCGTCGGGGTGTTAGAGGTCAAAGCCTGATTGGCTCTAATGATTGCTGAAAATGCCTTCTATTTTATTGTCGCCAAGCGCAAGGTTGAGAAAAGCGGCTTTCTCTTCATTGTGTTTGGATAAAAGGCCGGTGGCCGTTGCGGCGGCGGGCGCGCGGCCGACATAGTTCGGGCGGGCTGCTTTGATGCCGGCCTTCGTGGCGCACCATTCGATTTCGTCGCGGATAAAGGTCCAGCTGCCCATATTGCGCGGTTCTTCCTGACACCAGACCATTTCTGCGCCTTTGAAGCGGCTGAGTTCCTTTATCATGGCTTTACGCGGGACAGGGTAGAGCTGCTCGATACGCATCAGGTAGATGTCATCTATGCCACGTTTCTCGCGCTCTTCGAACAGGTCGTAATAGACCTTGCCCGAGCAAAGCACGACGCGGCGAATGTCTCTGTCCTCGGCCAATTGCACATCGCCTTCGCGGCCTGGCGTTTCTGCATCGTCCCAGAGGATCCGGTGGAAAGACGAAGTTGTGCCCAGATCATCAATTGTGGAGGTCGCCAGTTTTGCGCGCAGCAGGGATTTGGGCGTCATGATGAAGAGCGGCTTGCGGAACTCGCGGTGGATCTGGCGACGCAAGGCATGGAAGTAATTGGCCGGTGTGGTCAGGTTGCATACTTGCATATTGTCCTCGGCGCACATTTGAAGAAAGCGCTCCATGCGAGCGGAGGAATGTTCTGGGCCTTGGCCTTCATAGCCGTGCGGCAAGAGGCAGACGAGACCCGACATGCGCAGCCATTTGCGTTCGGCGGAGGAAATGAACTGGTCGAAGAAAACCTGCGCGCCGTTCGAGAAATCGCCAAACTGGGCTTCCCAGAGTGTCAGCGTGTTCGGATCGGCCAGTGAATAGCCATATTCAAAGCCGACAACAGCCTCTTCTGAGAGCAGGCTGTCAATAACCTCGTAATTGGCCTGCGTGTCGGAGAGCTGGTTGAGCATGGTTGTCCGCTCGCCCGTGTTCTGATCGACAATGTGCGAATGGCGCTGGGAGAAGGTGCCGCGGCCACAATCCTGCCCTGACAGGCGCACGGGGTAGCCCTCATCAAGCAGGGTGGCAAAGGCAAGATGCTCTGCGGTGGCCCAGTCTAGACCTTTGCCGGTGCTGATGGATTCTGCCCGCGCCTCGATGACACGTTTGAGCGTGCGGTGTGGAGTGACGCCTTCAGGGACTGTAGTGAATTTTGCACCGAGGGCTTTGAGACGTTTGGTTGATACGCCAGTTTTGCCGCGGCGGTCATCGTCTTCGGGCAGCGCAAAGCCCTTCCATTCACCGTCGAGCCAATCGGGCTCCTGCACGTCAATGGATTTTCCGTCTTCAAAGGCTTTGTCGAGCTTGTCAGCAAATTTGCCGACTTCGGCGCTGACATCATCTGCCGTGACAATACCTTCGGAGATAAGCCGGTTGGAGTAAATTTCGCGGGTCGATGGATGACCCTTGATCCTCTTGTACATGATCGGCTGGGTGAACATGGGTTCGTCACCCTCATTGTGGCCGAACCGACGATAGCAGAACATGTCTATGACAACATCCTTGCCAAATTTCTGGCGGTACTCGGTCGCAACTTTTGCGACATATGTCACAGCTTCGGGGTCATCGCCATTGACGTGGAAGATCGGCGCCTGAACCATCAGCGCAACATCGGAAGGATAAGGAGAGGAGCGCGAATATTGCGGGCTCGTCGTAAAGCCGATCTGGTTGTTGATGATGAAGTGTATTGTGCCGCCGGTCCGATAGCCTGCCAGTCCCGACAGGGCGAAACATTCGGCCACGACACCCTGGCCAGCAAAAGCCGCATCGCCATGTAGCAGGAGTGGCATAACTTCGGCGCGCCTTGCGGTTTTGCTTGCGCGCTTCAAGCGCGCCTGTTTCGACCGGGATTTGCCAAGAACGACTGGGTCAACCGCCTCAAGGTGGGACGGGTTGGCGTTCATCGACAAGTGGACCGCATTGCCGTCGAATTCACGGTCGGAACTTGCGCCCAGATGGTATTTCACATCGCCAGAACCGAACTCGCCAGCGCCCTGGGTCGAGCCGCCCTGGAATTCATGGAAGATATTCTCATAGGGCTTGCCCATGACCGCGCCAAGCATGTTCAGCCGCCCTCTATGGGCCATGCCGATCACGATTTCCTTGACGCCCAATGCACCACCGCGCTTGATAATCTGTTCGAGAGCCGGCACCGCCGCTTCGCCGCCATCAAGCCCAAAGCGTTTGGTGCCAGGATAGCGCTTGTGCAGGAAACGCTCGAAGGCTTCCGCTTCGATGAGCTTGGAGAGGATCGCCTTTTTGCCCTGATTGGTGAAGGCCACGCCCTTGCCAGGCCCTTCGATCCGCTCTTGCAGCCAGCTTTTCTCCTCCGGATTGGAGATATGCATGAACTCTACGCCGATCGTGTGGCAGTAGGTGCGTTGCAGGATTTCGAGCATTTCACGCGGGGTGGCGCTGTCGAGGCCGAGATAGCCGTCAATGAAGATCGTGCGATCCATGTCGGCGTCCGCGAACCCATAGCTGGCCGGATCAAGTTCGGGTTGCTGGCCCAAATCTTCAAGGCCGAGCGGATCGAGCTTGGCGGCCAGATGTCCGCGCATCCTATAGGCCCGGATCATCATCAGGGCACGGATGGAATCTTTGACAGATTGGGAAATGTCTTCGGCTGAGGCGTTCGGAGCCTGGGCTTTCAGCTTGCGTTCAAGCTTTGGCTCAACCAACGTCCAGTTGCCATCGAATGCAGCTGTTTCGTCCGCTTCTGCAGGGGCGGGCCAATCCGTACGCTTCCAGCTTGCGCCGTCCGCGTTTCGGGTTGCATCTTCAGCGGTGTCATCAAGATCGCGGAAAAAACTTTGCCAGCTTTCCGGCACAGAGGACGGATCTTTGGCGAAGGCTGCCTGCATTTGTTCCAGATAGGCCGCGTTACCACCGTAAAGAAATGCGCTGCCGAGAAAGAGCTGATTCTGTTCGCCGCGCTCACCGTCCTTGGGCATTCCGTCATCTGCAGCCATGGTCTTATCGTCCTGTTCAAACCGTTTGTCTTATGCAGGCGCGGGCCGACACGGGGGAGGGGCTGCGCCCGAACTGGGCTTTGTCTACTCTTGCCTCGGGCGAACGGGCCGCCCGAGTTTATATTGTCTGGCCAAAAGGCCTTTAACCCTTGAGCACATCCATCATGGTTGTGCCGAGCCTTGCAGGACTTGGCGAGACGCGAATGCCCGCCGCTTCCATGGCAGCAATCTTATCCTCAGCGCCGCCTTGTCCGCCACTCACAATTGCGCCAGCGTGGCCCATTGTCCGGCCTGGGGGCGCTGTGCGGCCAGCGATAAAGCCGACCATAGGCTTGGAGCGCCCTTTGGCCGCCTCGTCCTTTATGAATTGGGCCGCTTCTTCTTCTGCAGAGCCGCCGATTTCGCCGATCATAATAATCTGTTTGGTCTCATCATCGGCCAAAAACATTTCCAGCATGTCAATAAACTCGGTGCCCTTGACGGGGTCGCCGCCAATGCCGACCGCCGTGGTCTGGCCAAGGCCGACCTGACTTGTCTGATACACCGCCTCATAGGTCAGCGTGCCCGAGCGCGAGACCACGCCGACCGAGCCCTTCTGGAAGATAGAACCGGGCATAATGCCGATTTTGCACTGCTCGGGGGTCAGAGCGCCCGGGCAATTTGGCCCGATCAGACGCGAATTGGATTTGTCGAGTTTGGCTTTCACCCCCACCATGTCGAGCACGGGGACGCCTTCGGTGATACAGATGATCAGCGGAATCTCCGCATCGATGGCTTCTTCAATGGCGGACGCAGCCCCGGCTGGTGGCACATAGATCACTGAGGCATCTGCGCCCGTGACGTCTTTGGCTTCGGCGACGGTGGTGAAGATTGGCAGGGTTTCGCCATTTGCCCCATTCCAGTTGGTACCGCCCTTTTTGGGGTGGGTGCCGGCGACCATCATGGTGTTATGATAGGCCAGAGCCTGCTCGGTGTGAAAAGAGCCGGTCTTGCCAGTCAGGCCCTGCACAATAATTTTGGTATCTTGGTTGATAAGTATGGACATGGATTATCTCTGAAAAAAGGATTGGAGAGAAGCGAGCACCCGAGGCGCTAGCCCTTCACTGCGGCAACGATCTTCTGGGCGGCATCGTCCAGATCGTCGGCGGGAATGACGTTGAGGCCGGAATTGGCGATGATCTCTTTGCCTTTGTCGACATTCGTACCTTCAAGGCGGACGACGAGCGGCACGGCGAGATTGGTTTCCTTGACCGCCTGAATGACGCCCTCGGCGATGACATCGCATTTCATGATGCCGCCAAAGATGTTGACGAGAATGCCCTGAACGTTGGGGTCTTTCATGATGATCTTGAACGCAGCTGCAACTTTCTCTGCATTGGCGCCGCCGCCGACATCACAGAAATTTGCTGGCTCTTCACCGTACAGCTTGATGATGTCCATGGTTGCCATGGCGAGGCCCGCACCGTTGACCATGCAGCCGATTGTGCCGTCGAGCGCGATATAGGCAAGATCCCATTGGCCTGCTTCGACTTCTTTTTCGTCCTGCTCGGTTTCGTCGCGCAGCTCTTCAATGTCGGGGTGGCGGAAAAGCGCGTTCTCGTCAAAGCTGACCTTTGCGTCGAGCACCCGCAAGCGGCCATTTTCCATAACGATAAGCGGGTTGATCTCCAGCATCGACATGTCTTTTTCGGTGAACGCTTTATAGAGGATCGGAAAGAGCTTCAGCCCGTCCGCCGCCGCGTCACCTTTAAGCTTGAGACCTTCATTGATTTCCTGCGCTTTGGCTTCGGTCATGCCCTGGGCGGGGTCGATCTGGATGTTCATGATCAGGTCAGGCGTGTCACGGGCGACCGCTTCAATGTCCATACCGCCTTCGGTCGAGGCGACGACGGCGATGTTTCCGGTCTGGCGATCAACCAGCATGGACAGGTATAGCTCTGTGTCGATGTCTGCGCCGTCTTCGATATAGAGGCGATTGACTTGTTTGCCTTCGGCGCTTGTCTGGGCGGTGACGAGGTGATTCCCCAACATGGCGCGGGCGTGTTCGAGAACTTCGTCCTTGGAGAAGGCCAGCCGGACACCGCCCTTTTCGCCCGCTTCCGCTTCCACGAATTTGCCCTTGCCGCGTCCGCCAGCATGAATCTGGGATTTGACCACCCAAAGTGGCCCCGGCAATGTATCAACCGCCTTTTGTATGTCATCAAGGCTGAGGATCGGGACACCGTCAGCAACCGGTGCGCCAAAAGATTTCAGGACGGCTTTCGCCTGATATTCGTGGATATTCATGTTTTCGGAAACACCTTTCGCGGAAGCGGAGAGCACATCTCGTTGGCTCTTTCATATTATCCAGCGCTTATACGCATGCCCGCGCCCGCTAGCAATATGCTGGGTCCGGTATACAGAACCCAGCACGCGTTGATCCTGCAAACTTGCTGGATCGGTTCCGCTAAATTGTGAAGAACAATGACCACAGTGTCCGGCCTCGCGGGAAGCTGAATAGACCCGAAATCAACAGGCCTCCAAGGACCATGCCACGCATATGTTTTGCCCGAGATTGGACATCATGGCGGCGTGCGGCTGCGACAGGGAAGGGCAGAACAATGATCGGCCAGCCAGACAACCCGTGGATCCAGCTCAAATGATGTCCGTTCAGCCCGATCAGAAAAAAGGGAGCTGACGGCTGCAGACGCCATGAAGATGACCCAGCTCCAGCCGATGTTTTCTGAGCCGGCTTCCTGTTCGCTATCGCACCGCAAACCTCTATGCGGCCTCCACAGAAGACCATTATTTGCGCGTACAAGCCAGTCACGGCGAAACGCCTATTCTTATGCGTCAGGCCGATGCCGTTCGGGGTTTGGCGGACGCACGCTGCTTGCAGAGCCCTAGATCGTGGTGGGTTACTATCGACGGGATAAGCGAAGTCCAGCATGTGGATGGCAAACTCTCTTTGCGACTGAAATCGGGCGGGACCGCTCTGGTGTCTCGTCTTTATGCAGGTGATGTCGAAGCGGCTGGGCTTAGCTTATACCGTGCGGTTTGCTGCGGGCTTTCTGTGTCGAGGCATCCGCTTCGAGGTCCTTGAGCAAATGGTCAACAAAATCGATATGTCCGCGCAGCCTGTACAGGTCGTCAGTATAGGAGAGCGGGACATCAATTGCGCCGGCATCTTCCTGAAGCTTGTTCAGCTGGGTCATGACCGCGCGACGTTCTTCAACAGTGGCGGCCTGTCGTCCGCGTGTTTCGAGTTCACGCAGGTCGGAATACCAGACATAAATGCGGCGGCGGACCTGCCAGCGGTAAATTGGCGGCGCAACGCGGACCAGCGGGATCATCAATGTGACAAGCGGAATAAGCAGGACCCAGGAGCGTTCTAGAAAATTGGCCGTACCGAACGAAAACCACCGCCGCAAAGTCGATGGACCACGCCGATAGAAGCGTCGCACTTCGCGGGTTGTCGGCAGATCAGTCAGCCGACTTTCGGGAAAGGTCGCCGCGGATGCCAGAAGCGAGCCATCGGAATGGATGTCACTGGCCGCTTCGAGCAGAAGCGACTGGATTGCCGGATGGGTTTGCGCTTCGAATACGAGTTGGGCGGCTGGAGCGATAAGCGGGATATCCTGAGCTGGAATATCAGCGCCAATGTCGAGCACGCCGCGCAGAAGAACGGTCGGAGCCAGCGCTGGCGAACGTCTGGCGAGCGCTTCAGCGCGCGGGAACGGTAGGACGGCAAGATCAGGGTGGACCAGCAGTGGCTGCAAATAGGGCGCATCAATGCTGGCGACGAAGAAAGCGGCGTCGATTTCGCCCGCGAGCAGCGCGGTGCCGGCCGCGCTCCCCGACATTTCGAGCTGGCTGCTCGAAGACCAGTTTCCGTCCCATTCCGCTTGCAGTCCGAGCGCCAGAGCCCGCGTGCCAGAGCCGGTCTGGCCGATCGCAATGCGGGAGGTGCGCAAGTCGCCAAAGTCGCTTGCCCCGATGTCGCGGCGTACAAACAGCCAAGCAGGTTCAAGGAACATGGCCCCGGCCGAGCGCAGCTTGTCGTCACGGACGGCGTTTGCAATGCCCCCTTGGATGAGGCCAACGTCTGCATCACCTTCCTGGACGAGGCGCAAGTTTTCAATTGAGCCAGCGGTACGGATGATGGTGACCTCGACACCCTGTTCAGCCAAAAGGCGCTGATAGCGGCTGGCATAAGCGAAATACGCGCCGCCTTCCGCGCCAGCAGCGAATTTGAGGGTCTTGGGTGGGGCGGGCTCAACGAACCGGCTGGCCACCAAAAGCCCCAATAGACCGATGGCGATAAACAGCCAATAGGCTTTGATAAACTCACGCATAACGCCTCCTGTCCCCGTGTTCAGCGGTAACGACCCGAACGCGGCTATTCAAGCTTTTTTGAAGGTCGCAAGCAGCAAATCCCCTTTAAATCACCGTATTGTCACATGGCGAACACATCTTTGTTGTCCGCTGTTCATTCTGTGAGCTTGGCCTATAGTGATCAACCCAACGGACAACAAGTTCCGACCCCAAGCGCCCTCCCGCGAGAAGGATAAGTAAAATGAGCCATACAAGATCAATTTCCCGCCTGCTAATTGTTGGCATGATCGCGGCCGTCGCCGTTGCGATGATTAGCATCGCCATGACCCCTCCAGCAGAGCTTTTCAGCTAGATTAGGGCGTTTTCACCCGTTCAAGCCTTGTGGTAAGGTGTTCGGGCCAGAATACTGGCCGCGCGATAGAGTTGCTCGGCGAGCAGGACGCGGACCAGAAGATGCGGCCAGGTTTGAGGCCCGAAGGCCAGAGTCGCTGGATAGGCTTTGCGCACGGCATCCGAGTAACCTTCCGCTCCGCCGATCATGAAAACCAGCGCGCGGCCACCTTCATCGCGCCAAAATGCCAGTTTCTCGGCGAATTTCACGGAACTCCAGTTCGCCCCATGCTCGTCGAGCCGTAACACCTGCGCCCCTTTCGGCACTTTTTCAAGGAGCCGCGTACCTTCTTTCTCAAGCCCGCCGCCGGATTTCACCGTGATGAGGTCGATGCCACTGAGTCCGAGCGGGCTGGCAAGTGGACCAAAACGTTTGCAGTAATCATGCGTTAGATCGTGTTCTGGGCCCGATTTTGTCGGCCCGACCGCCAATATGGTCAGCTTCAATTGGCCGAATTGCGGTGATCTGTGGCCTCTGTGCCCCAGATTCGCTCCAGATTGTAGAACGCGCGCACTTCGGGGCGAAACAGGTGAACGATAATGTCGCCGGTATCAATCAGCACCCAGTCCGCATTTGGCAGACCTTCCACGCGCGCACTGCCCAAGCCGTCATCCTTGATGCGACGCGTGACATGCTCGGCCAAAGCAGCGACATGCCTCTGGGAGCGTCCCGAAGCGATGATCATCTGGTCTGCAATAGAGGATTTGCCCTCAAGATCGATGACCAGCAGTTCTTCTGCCTTATCATCTTCGAGGGTTTCGATCACGGCGGCGGCAATTTGCTTGACGGTTTCTTCAGGCGTCGCGGCGGCCATGTTGGACGGTGTGGACAGGGTGTGTTCCTTCAACTTGTTAATCCACGCCCATCTTAGCACAGGCGCAGCGCCCCCACCAACAGCTTTATCAGAGAATAGAGGGTCGCCGCCTTTAGCGGGCAAGCGGGAAAGAGTCAATTTTTGCAGCGGCCATTCGCGCTCGCCGTTGAAAAATGCCCACGCCAAGCCGCGCCACAGGGTTTCC
>CAZMMU010000015.1:21311-63783 GCA_964567455.1 uncultured Hyphomonas sp. | reverse complement strand
TTTCAACTTTTCAGAGAGTGAAAGCTATGGTTAACAATATGTTAATGTTGGTTTTGGAGGTTGGTTAAGGGTTGAGTCGTGGAAGATATTCAAGAAAGAATTCGAAGTTTCATGGAAGGGCACCTCGGCTTCTTACCTGACGGTTTTTTGGGCCCTTTTGCATTAATGCTGGCGGCCATATTTATTATCATCAATGTAATGAATCCATTTCTTGCATTTATCAATAACGTAAGGGGCTTGTTCTTCCGCAAGCATGAATTAGATGATGACCCTAATTCGCCTCCTAGAGCTGAAATTCGTGTACTGAAAGACGTTTGGTTAAAGGATAGAGTGCCGAACGAGGCTGAAGATAGCATTTTGGGATATAGTTCAACGAAAGTTATCACGGTGCTAAATATGAAAGGGGGGGTTGGTAAGACAACGCTAACTGCAAATTTGGGCGCCGCAATTGCTGAAATGAACAAGAAGGTTCTGATGATTGACTACGACTATCAAGGCTCTTTAAGTTTGATGGTTGCAGGAGCCGTGCGGAGCACACGGCGTGATATTGGCGCAAATTCGTATCTGACACTGTACGAAGAAGGCTCCGAGAACCCCGAACAGGCATTCTCAACTTTAGCGGAGCCGCTAGACGGATCCGCTATTGCAGGAGCCTCTTACCAACTCTTTCGCGACGAGATGGAACAATTTGCACGTTGGTCGACAGGACAGTGCAGCTTTGATGTCCGTACGCAGCTGAGACATTTTGTTGAATCAGAATTGGTGCAGTCTAGCTTTGAGTACGTCCTTATTGACTGTGGTCCAAGATTTACCACAAGTACAATAAATGCTCTTTGCGCCTCCACCCATTTTTTGGTGCCAACTATTTTGGATGATGCGTCCGCCCATGCTGTGTCTTATTTGAATGCTGAGTTGGAAGGACACGGCACACGTTTGTTCCCTTCCCTAAAATGTGCGGGTATTGTCCCTACTATGGTTTGGCGAGACAGCAGTTTCACGCAACGTGAACACGAACAGATAGATTATATAAATACTAGCTTCCGTTCTTTTAGCGTTGGCGAGGATTCGCTGTTGCGAAATGCTAGGGTACCAAGACTGGCGTCCATATCAAAATTTGCGGACCGTATTGCATACTATGAAAATTCAGATGTGCGGCATATCTTTGACCGTGCAGCCAAAACTCTGCTGGAAAGACTCTGAGATGAAAGTATCCGAACTCGTGACTTTGATTGATGCCCACATAGCTGGTGAGCCAGACGTTGAGATGCTTGTCCAAAGCTTAAGGAAGTTTTCAGATTTTGATGTCAGCTTTGTGACTGAAAAACTGAAAACAATGAAGGTTCCGAAAGTGCGCCCAGCCGAAGCTGCCAAAGAGCTAAGTTCTCAATTTCAAGATTCTCGGGTTTTCGAAACCCGTCTTTCGGAAATGGAAACAAGCCGCGACTATACAAAAGCGGTGTTCCTTCATATCTACCAATCTCTTTTTCCCAATGCTGGGAGGCTGCCCAAAAGTATCAAGCGAGCAGATTTGGTCGAGCGGATCCGAAAGCAGCGTCGCCGAGATGAAAATTTGGCTACTGGCTAAAATCCGCTGCCCGGTTGCGCCAAATAGGCTGTCTCTGCTGCTGTGTTTGTCCGGCCCAGGATGATATTTCTGTGCGGGAAGCGGCCGAATTTTTCGATTACCTCCTTATGTTTTTGGGCATAGTCGAGGGCGTCTTGCATGATCGGTTTGAAGGCGTCGGGGGCCGAGGTGAGGGCGGCGCCGAAGGCTTTGAGGGAGAGGTCCTGATCGGTCAGGCGTTCGGAGTGTTCAAGTGGCATATAGAAGAATTGCCGCTCGATGGGTCTAAGCCCCATATCTTCGGCGAGCAAAATGCCGTGCGTGCACAGATCAAGCGCACGGGCGTCGAACTCGAAGGCCGAAGGGGTGCCGCGAAATATATTTCTGGGGAATTGGTCGAACGCAATAATTGCGGCCAACCGTCCGCGCGGAGAGGCCAGTGCCCATTTGTATGCGAGCCCGCCTGCCAATGCGCTGAGCGTCTCGGTAAAGCGCTCGGCAATTTCGCGGTCCGTGGCGAAGGATTTTTTGAACCAGAGCGTGTTGCGTGTTTTGGCAGCGACAGCGTTGTCCGCTGCTTCGCCAATCCAGAAATCGAGCAGGCTGTCTGGCGTCTCGATGGGCATTAAGCGTCTGCCGCCGAGCGGGTTGCTGTGAGCAAATAATTCACGGATGTGTCGGCGGTGAGACTCCATCTGTCCGTCAGCGGATTGAATGAGACGCCGATCGGGGCGGCGCAGCTCAGACCTGCTTCGCTGAGGGGACCGATCAGCTCTTCTGGCTTGAGGAATTTGTTCCAGTCATGGGTGCCGCGCGGCAACCAGCGGAGGACATATTCTGCACCGACAATGGCCAGTGCAAAGGCTTTGGCGGTGCGGTTCATTGTGGCAAGGATAATGATGCCGCCCGGCGCAAGAAGCTGTGCCGAGGTTTTGAGGAATTCGGTCGGGTTGGCGACATGTTCAACGACTTCAAGGTTGAGCACAATGTCGAACGGGCCGGCGTTTTCAGCAAGCAGCGCCTCGGCTGTCCCCGTGCGGAAATCGATGTCGAGCCCGCCTGCCCGCGCATGGGTGAGGGCTGTTTTGATGTTGGCTTCGGAGGCGTCAATGCCGGTGACGGTTGCGCCAAGTCGGGCCATGGGTTCGCTGACCAAGCCGCCGCCGCAGCCAATGTCGAGGAGTTTCAGGCCGGAGAGGGGTGTTTTGACCCTTTTTTCGAGGTTGAAGTGGGCTTCCAGCGTGTTGCGAATAAAGCCGAGCCGCACCGGATTGAATTTGTGCAGCGGCCGGAATTTGCCGTGCGGATCCCACCATTCGTCAGCCATGGCGGTGAATTTTGCCACCTCTTCAGGGTCAATGCTGGGGGTTTGCGTAGATTGCTCGATCTTTTCGGCACTTTCGGACATGAATCTTCCGTCTTCTCATTTGATTAGCGCGCGCGGGCGCAGTAAGTAGGGGCTGTTTCTCATAGATGGTATCAGAAGGACAGGGCGACAATGGTTCGCACGGTATTGAAATTTGGCGGCACGTCGGTCGCAGATCTCGAACGCATTGATCATGTGGCCGATGTCGTGGCAGCGCGCGCGGAGGCTGGCGGCGGGCTGGCGGTTGTTGTTTCGGCGATGTCAGGCGAGACGAACAAGCTGGTCGGCTATGCCCGCGAGGCGGCTGGCGAGGGCGTCGTCGGTGCCGGATTTGATGATGAGTATGATGTGGTTGTGTCGTCCGGCGAGCAGGTCACGAGCGGGCTTCTGGCGTTGGCTTTGCGCAAGCGCGGACTGAAGGCGCGCAGCTGGCTTGGCTGGCAATTGGCGCTCAAGACGACGAACGCGCATGGCAGCGCACGAATTACCGGCTTTGAGGGCGAGGGGTTTGCCGCGGCTGTCGATGCTGGCGAGATTGCTGTGATTGCAGGATTTCAGGGCGTGACCGATGAGGCCCGCGTCGCAACGCTCGGGCGCGGCGGATCGGATACGAGCGCGGTGGCGGTGGCTGCGGCGCTCGGGGCGCAAAGCTGCGATATTTATACCGATGTGGACGGCGTCTACACCACTGATCCGCGGATCGTGGCAAAGGCGCAGCGTATCCCCGCAATTTCTTATGAAGAGATGCTTGAAATGGCGTCTCTTGGTGCCAAAGTCCTACAGACGCGATCTGTCGAGCTGGCAATGAATCATCGCGTGCCAATCCGGGTTCTGTCGAGCTTTCACGAGCCTGGCGAGAGCGTGGAAAATGTGGGCACGCTGGTCTGTGACGAGGAGCATATAGTGGAAAAACAGGTCGTTAGTGGCATCGCCTATTCGCGCGATGAAGCCAAAGTCACGCTTTATGGCGTTGCGGATACGCCGGGCATGGCCTCGCGGATTTTCTCGCTGCTGGCCGCGGCGAAGGTCAATGTTGATATGATCGTGCAAGCCAATGCACGCGGGCCGGACCGGGCGAATATGGTGTTTACCTGTACGGATCGTGAAAGCAGCGTGGCTGAAAAGGCGCTGAACGCGGCGCAGGACGAACTTGGCTATGACGAGATCGAAGTAAAGACGGATGTCGCGAAGGTTTCGATTATCGGGGTCGGCATGAAGAGTCATACCGGTGTTGCCGAAACCATGTTTCGGGCGCTCTTCGAGAAAGGCATCAATATTGATGTGATCTCGACATCGGAGATCAAAATCTCGATTCTGATTGAGGCAGCCTATACCGAACTGGCTGTGCGGGCATTGCACACAGCTTTCGAGCTGGACGCGGTCTAGCCCGCCGTGTCCAAGAGCTTCTCTTCTCCCCGGCTTTTACTGAACCGATTGCGTCATGTTATGGCGCGTGGGGAGGGGGGGCGTGAGCGGCTCAACAGCGTGGTGGAACTGATCGCGGCGACCATGGTGGCAGATGTATGCTCGATCTATCTGCGCACGCCCAATGACGAACTGGAACTGGTCGCGACAGAGGGTTTGCGGTCTGAGGCTGTGTCCTCGACACGACTGAAAATGGATGAGGGACTGGTCGGCCAAATCAGTCTAACGGCCGAGCCGTTGGCCATTCAGGATGCGCCGCGCCATCCGAACTTCTCCTATCGTCCGGAAACGGGGGAAGACCCCTATCATGCGTTTCTCGGCGTACCTATTTTACGCAGCGGGCGTGTGACGGGTGTTCTGACCGTCCAGAACCGGACCGAGCGGGCCTATGATGAAGATGAGATAGAGACGCTGCAGACCATTGCGATGGTGATTGCTGAAGTTGTTGCCGCCGAGATGCAGCAATTGACCGTTGCGCACAGCCCCGATGGGACGCCCCGGCCAATGCGGTCGGAGACCCTCAAGGGCCGGATTGTTTCTAGTGGTCTCGGGATTGGCAAAGCGCGCCGGCATGATCCGGAAGTTCCGGCGGCGAAATTCTTTGCCGAGAATGTTGACGACGAGATGTTGCGCCTTGCGGTTGCGCTGCAAAAGCTACGGGCCTCAATTGATACTATGCTTGCGGGAGATGCGTCCTATCTTGGCGATGACCCGCTCGATATTATGGAAGCCTACCGGATGCTTGCCAATGATCCGGGTTGGGCTACGCGCCTGTCTGATGGCGTCAAGGCAGGGCTGAGCGCTGAGGCCTCAGTTGACCGCGCGCGTCGCGAGCACAGGGCGCGGCTCGAAAGCGCGCGTGATCCTTATTTGCGGGCGCGGTTGAATGATCTGGAGGACCTCGATAACCGGCTGCTCCGAATCCTCGGCGGGAGTGGCGGGGAAGCCATGGCGGTGGGTGCCGAAGGGACGGTGCTCGTTGCCCGCCGGCTCGGCCCGGCTGAGCTGCTTGAATACAGCTCTGCAGGGCTCGCCGCGCTTGTGCTTGAAGAACCGGCGGCCGCCTCTCATGCTGCGATTGTGGCGCGTGCGCTGAACATTCCGACGCTTGGCGGCGTGGGCAATATTACCACCTTACTCGACGGCGATGACGAGATCATTGTCGATGCCGAGATCGGCGAGGTTCATTTGCGACCTGATGAAGGCGTTGTGGCAGCCTATAAGGCGCGCGCCGGATTGCGCAGCCAGCGGCAGGAAATCTATCGGCAGCTCCGCGATGAGCGAGCGGTAACGACCGATGGGGTCCAAATCAATTTGATGCTGAATGCGGGGCTCAAGCTCGATATTGACCATTTGAGCGAAGCCGGCGCGGACGGGATCGGCCTGTTCCGTACAGAGTTTCAGTTCCTGATCTCTGAAAAATTGCCGAGCCTCGCCGAACAGACCGATTTGTACAGCTATGTCATTGATGCTGCGCGCGGGCGGCCCGTGCTCTTTCGGACGCTTGATATTGGCGCGGATAAATTGCTGCAGGGCTATCCAGCGACGACAGAAGACAACCCCGCGCTCGGTTGGCGCTCGATCCGGTTTGCTCTTGATCGGCCGGGCCTTTTCAAGCGTCAATTGCGGGCGCTTGTCCGGGCCGCTGCGGGCCGACCGCTTTCGCTGATGTTTCCAATGGTGACTGTCGCTTCGGAATTTCATCGGGCCAAAGCCTTGCTGGATGAGGAGCTTGACTGGGCGAAACAGCGCGGACGTCCTGTGCCGCTCAAAATCTCTGTTGGCGCGATGCTCGAAACACCGTCGCTGGTCTATGAGCTTGATGCGCTCGCTGGGCACGCCGACTTTATCTCGGTCGGGACCAATGATCTGATGCAGTTCTTCCACGCGGCGGACCGGATGGCACCGGATATTTCCGAGCGCTACGATATGCTGTCGCGGCCGGCGCTGACCTTCCTCGGCAATATTGTGCAATCGTGCGAGACGTTTGGGCTGAAAGTGTCGATCTGCGGGACTGCGGCGGGTCAATCCCTCGATGCTTTGGCGCTTCTGGCAATCGGGTTTCGCGAATTGTCCATGCCGGTTGGATCGGTTGGCCCGATCAAGCGTATGATCCGGTCTATGGATTTGGGAGCGTTCAGCAAAAGCGTCAAATCGGCGCTTAAGACATCAAACGGGTCGTTCCGTAACGAACTGTTAGGGATAGCAAGGCAACATGACATATTACTGGCCGATGCTTGATCCCTTTGTTTAAAGATTCTAAACTCCAAACATCCCGAATTGGCCACATTTTTGCATTATCAGAGTGCAAGCCAGATGTGCTGTTGTAGATTGCGGGATTGAGTGCTCGGGGACACCCGATTGTATAGGTAGAGACAATGACGAGTCGTGTTGAAACATCGTCCGAACAGAGAGTTGGAGACCTGCTGCGTGACGTGCGCACAGAGCGGGGTTTAACGCTTAAAGCGGTTTCCGAGAGCCTGCATATTCGCGAGAATTATCTGAAATCGGTTGAATCGACGTCGATTCAGGGCATTCCGCGTGGGTATATCAATATGATCCTGCGCAGTTATGCGGGCTACCTGAATCTTCCGGCAGATGATCTGATCACCAGGTTTTCCGAACAATGCGGTTTGATTTCCCAGGCCCCCAAGACCGAGGATGTCGTTGCCTCGAATGTGCGCGTGCGCAGCACTGTGCGCGGGGCAATTGCTGGCTTCGCGGTGGCTGTCGGGCTAACGCTCGTTGGCGGACTGGGCTTTTTGATGATGAGCCAAAGCCATGTTTCAAACGAAGGAGCTGCGCCGGTGGTTGCTGCGCAGCTGCCATCGAATGGCGCGCATGAAAGCCTCTTTCTCGCGCTTGATCAGGAAGCTGCCCTTCCGCAATTGCCGTTAACGCTGACCGCGACCCGGACAGCCTGGGTCGAAGTTCGCGGCGCCGATGGCACGATATTCCGATCGCGGACCATGGATGCGGGTGAGGTGTATCATCCGCGCATTGGCGCTGGCTGGTCGGTTTCCGCGCAGAATGGTGGCGCATTTGTCTGGCAGGTCGGGGATTTGCCAATCGGAGCGCTTGGCGAATTGGATGTGCCTGTTTATGCGGTCGATATTGATGCGGTCGCCGCTCATGCGCAGGCCGTGGCTGCGCCCGCGCTCGCGGCAATTGTTGATGGACGGCCTGCGCGCTGACCCTATTGCCCCGTGACGGTTTATCGCCTTGCTATTGCCGTTGTTTGCCTCCAATTGTGACGCTCAGATGCTACAATACTTGGCGGCACTGCCATGTCCGGGAACATCAAAATGAGCCATGTCCACAATCCGATCCGCCCATGGCGCAATATTGATCGGCGCAAGTCCCGCCAGATCCGCGTTGGTCAGCAACTTGTTGGCGGTGATGCGCCGATCTCGGTGCAGTCCATGACCAACACGCCAACCTCAGATGCGGCCGCGACCATTGCCCAGATCAGGCAACTCGAAGAGGCGGGGGCAGATATTGTTCGCGTATCCTGTCCGGATGAGGCGTCTACGGCAGCGTTCTCCGAAATTGCCGAGAACACCACTGTGCCGCTCGTGGCGGATATTCATTTTCACTACAAGCGCGGTATTGAAGCGGCGGAAGCGGGGGCGGCCTGTCTGCGGATCAATCCGGGGAATATTGGCTCGCCGGCGCGTGTCAAAGAGGTGGTGGCCGCTGCACGAGCAAATGGCTGCTCTATGCGGATCGGGGTCAATGGCGGTTCACTGGAGCGGCACTTGCTCGAAAAATATGGCGAGCCCTGTCCGGAAGCCATGGTCGAAAGCGCGCTCGATCATGCCCGTATTCTCGATGATCTGGGGTTTCATGATTACAAAATTTCGGTCAAGGCGTCTGACATGTTCCTAACCGTTGCGGCCTATCAGCAATTGGCCGATGCTACGGATGCGCCGCTGCATCTGGGGATTACCGAAGCGGGCGCAGCGCGCAACGGGACGGTTAAGTCCTCGATCGGCATGGGTAGTCTTCTCTGGGCGGGGATTGGAGATACGATCCGCGTGTCGCTTTCGGCTGATCCGGTCGAAGAGGTCAAAGTCGGCTTTGATATGCTCAAATCACTCGGCCTGCGCTCGCGCGGGGTCAATATTATTGCCTGCCCGAGTTGCGCGCGTCAGGGCTTTGATGTGATTTCGACGGTCCAGACACTTGAGCAACGCCTGTCGCACATCAAGGAACCGATCTCGCTGTCGATTATCGGCTGCGTGGTCAATGGACCGGGCGAGGCGGCGATGACCGATCTTGGTTTTACGGGCGGCGGGGCTGAGGCGGGCATGATGTATGCTGCGGGCAAGGCGGACCGCAAGGTCGGTAATGCGGATATGGTTGAAGAAATCGTAGCCGCTGTAGAAGCCAAGGCGGCGCAGTTGCGGGCCTCCAGCTAGGCCAAAGCGTATTTGTCCGCCATTGCCTGCCTGATATTTACAAAAAATTATGACGGCATTGACAGTTTTGCGAAACAGAACATATTGAAATACGATAAGTTTGCGCAAAAGTCTTGCGCGGATAGGGCAAGTCAGGGGTTGGGAAGCGCTATGTTGCAAGTTCAGGGTATCAGTAAGTCCTATGGAAGTGTGCACGCACTTAAAAATGTCAGCCTCGACCTTAAGCCTGGCCTGTTCGGACTGCTTGGCCCAAACGGTGCGGGCAAGTCCACCTTAATGAAGACGCTCGCGACGCTGCAGCTGCCAGATCAGGGCCAAGTGCTCTATGATGGCGTTGACATCGCCAAGGATCCGACCGCGATGCGCAATGTGCTCGGCTATCTGCCGCAGGATTTTGGAGTCTATCCGAAAATGAGCGCAGTGGCGCTGCTTGAACATATCGCGGTGCTGAAGGGCCTGCACAATAAGAAAGAGCGTGACGAGCAGATCCGGTACTTGCTCAAATCGGTTAACCTCTGGACCAAGCGCCGCACGGCTGTTTCGACCTATTCGGGCGGGATGCGCCAGCGTTTCGGTGTCGCCCAAGCCATGCTTGGAGATCCAAAAGTGCTGATCGTCGATGAACCCACAGCTGGCCTCGACCCGTTCGAGCGTCAGCGTTTCCTCGATCTATTGTCAGAGGCTGGTGACGAGAAGATCATTATCCTGTCTACGCATATCGTTGAGGACATCCGCGACCTTTGTCCTGATATGGCAATTATGGGAGAAGGGGAGGTTGTGGCTCGCGGCGCTCCGGAGGCGTTGATCGACACAATACGTGGGTGTGTTTTCCGAAAGGAAGTGGACAAAGCCGAACTTGCTGACATTGAGAAGACGCACAAAGTCCTGTCCACACGCCGACGGCCCAGCGGTGTTATTGCGTCTGTTTATGCGGACAGCGATCCTGGAGACGGGTTCAAGCTCGACGAAAAGCCGGTCTTACAGGACGCCTATTTCGCCCATCTGTACAAATTCGTTTAGGGGGCGGTGATGCTTTGGAAGCTCCTGAATTTTGAGTTCAAACTCCATACTCGCCAGATTGGGTTTTGGGTTGCGGCATTTATATTGGCTGCATTGGCCGTGCTGTTTATTTCCACCGACTTTTTTGCGGTCTCCACGACGGGCGAACGGTTAAAGTCGAATGGTGCGCTGACGATTGCAGTTCAGATCGGTTTTCTGAGTTTGCTGTCTTTGTTCTTCGGGGCGGTTTATGTGGTCACCGGCTATATGCGCGACGATACCAGCAAGGCGACCGAGTATATCCATGCCATGCCTGTTTCGACCTTTGATATGGTGGTCTCACGGATGGTCGGCGTGTGTCTGGCGATCTTCCTTGTTGTGTTTGCGGGTGTTGTCGGGCTCTTTGTTGGACAGTTTGCGCCATGGGGCGATGCAGAATCTCTCGGGCCGCCAAACCCGCTCTATTTCATCTACGCTATCCTTGTCTTCCTTATCCCGAACACGATCATTGTCGGGGGGCTGTTCACGTTGGTGGCTGGGCTCACACGCAATCGCACCATTGTTTATGTCAGCGCGGTGGGCTTGTTCGTGCTGTACATAATGGCAGGGCTTTTGCCCACGGATACGACACCGAAACTCATTCTGTCCCTGGTCGATCCGTTTGGAATTACGGCTGCGGCTCTTGATACGGTCGGCTGGCCAGCCGCCGAGCAGAACACCAATCTGCCGCCGCTGAGGGGCTATCTCGGTCTGAACCGGCTCGTCTGGAGCGCGATCGGGCTTGGGGTTTTCTATGCCAGCTTCCGCATGTTCAAGCGCGGAATCGTCGCTGGAAATAGCAAAGCTGCGATTGTCGATGATAAAGCAGACAGCGCTGTTGAAGCTCACAATATCGTTCCTGCGCTTGCGCCGGGGCGCGGTGGCTTCGGCGCGTTCTTCACCCGGTTCAAATACGAATATGTGACCACTGTTCGCAGCGTAGCGTTCCTTATTCTTATGGCGCTTGCCGTCGCGCTTTTTGCGTTGGTTCTGTTTGTGACCATGACGCTCTCGGCGACGGGCACCATTCTAACCAATAGCTTTATGGCAGGTGCGGCCTTTGCGAGCCTGTTGTTTCCTTTGCAAATTGCCATCATTTTCTTTAGCGGAGAGATTGTCTGGCGCGACAAGACGCATGGCTTTAGCGAAATCCTTGATGCGACGCCTGTGCGCAACTGGCCTTTGATGCTGGGTAAGTGGGCGGGGCTTGCCGGGATGCTCATCACTGTGGTCCTAGCTGCTACGCTGGTGGGCATTATCGCACAACTCATTTTGAGCGACGTGCCGATTAATCTGAAAACACACCTGACCTTGCCCTTGGTTGACGCTATTCCAGATCTTCTTCTGAGCGTCGCGCTTGTCATGTTCGTGCAAAATTTCATGCCAAACCAGATTGCTGGCATGGTGGGTAGCGCCATTGCGCTTGGTGTGTTCTCGATCGGTATTTTCTTTGTCCCGTTCTTTCATCCGCTCATGGGTTATGGCTCCGTGCCGCTTGGTGGCTTCTCCGAGATTAACGGGATTGGCAATATCCTTCGCTATAAATGGTTCTTGCTTTACTGGGGCTCGCTTGCTGCGCTGTTCGCAGTGGTTTCAATCTGGTTCTGGCGACGAGGCACGCAGTCGAGCCTGTTGAGCCGGTTTCGCGGTCTTGGGAAGCGGATCACGCTCTTGTCGGGCGCGGCTGCCGCCATATTCGGCCTTGGTTTTGTCGGGGCAGGGGCGACGATCTATAATGGCTACAATGTCAAAAACGATTACACGACCACGAGCGAGACCCGCAAACGGCGCATCCGGCTTGAACAGGAGTTCGGCCATTTGCTCGACCGGAAAGTGCCAAAAATTCGTGCCGTTGTGTCTCATGTCGATCTCAGGCCACGCACGCAGACCGCGACATCGACAGGCCACTTTGTCGTCGAAAATACGACGCAAGTGCCGCTGGAGGATCTTTTTCTGACCGTTCCTGTTGATGCCGCTCAGGCGACAATCTCCATTCAGGGCGCCAGCTGGAACGAGACGATTGACGGCGCTGATGTGCTTAAGGATATTCGGGGGCGGATGTACGCATTCGAAACGCCTGTGCCTGTGGGGGGCAGGTTCCGTGTTGATTTCAGCATAGAGATCAAACCACCGGAGCTTGGAAATGCCAGCCCGATCCGCAGGAATGGCACTTTTGTTGATAACAACGTTTTGATGCCGGGGCTGGATGTGCCTGATTTCCGGCTTGTCAATCAGGATCGGCGTCGGCGCGCGGGGCTTGAGGAGCTGGACCGTTTTCCTGACCGCGACAATGAGGACGCGCTGCAAACCAACTTCTTCACAGAGTCAGCGGACTATGTCGATTTTGAAGCCAGTGTCTGTACTGATATCGGGCAAATTCCTATCGCGCCAGGTAAGCTTGAGCGGGCTTACGAGAAGGATGGACGCGCTTGCCGGGACTATAAGGTAATTAATCCTATCGCTCTGTTCTTCTCATATCTGTCCGCCCGCTATGAGGTGGCTGAGGCGATGTGGGAGAACCCTGAGGGGGATGATGTCGCCCTCGAAATCTTCTATCACGCCGAGCATGATTATAATGTTGAATTGATGCTTGCGGCTATGAAGCAGTCGCTTGACACGTACACCGAGACGTTTGGCCCCTACCAATATAGTCAGGTCCGGATCATGGAGTTTCCTTATGGCGGATTTGCGCAAGCGTTCGCTGGAACCATTCCGTTCTCGGAGAATATCGGCTTCGTCATGGATAGCGGCGATCCAGAAGACAATACGAGCGTCGATACGGCCTCTTTTGTGACCATGCATGAGATTGGTCATCAATGGTTCGGTCATCAGATTTTGCCTGCGCGCGTCAAAGGTTTCAACGTCCTCTCTGAAGGGTTGACCATGAACGCGTCACAAACGGCCTATGAAGATGCGTTTGGCTGGCAGAAGGCGCGTCGGCTGCTGGAGCAAAGGTCGATTACGGGCTATCTGACTGGGCGAACCTTTGATTCCAATGATGAGCCGCCGCTCGCCAAGGCGACGGGGCAGCAATATCTCGACTACGAGAAGGCCAATTGGGTCTTCTGGGGCCTCAAGCACTATATTGGCGAGGACGAGATGCAGGGCGCTATCCGGGACTTCGTCTATGACTTTGGCTCCAAAGGGCCGCCATACCCGACCACAGCAAATCTTGTCGACTATCTGCGCGACGCGGCGGGCGAGGAGTATCAGCAGCTCATCACGGATTATTGGGACCGCATCGTTTTCTGGGACCTCAAATTTATGCCTGACACATTGAGCGTGAAACGGTCCGGCAGTGGGGGGTATAACGTCGCCTTTACGCTGCGCACGGACAAACGCATCGCGTCCGAAGAGAACGGCAAGGAAACCTCGGTTGATGACATGGATCTGGAGGATTTCGACGAGTGGATCGAGATCGGCTTCTATGACAAAAATCCGGCCGACACGCTGGGCGATGAATGGCTCAAGCTCGAGCGCATCCATATCACTGAGCTTGAAACTGAGTTGTCTTTTGACCTTGAGACCGAGCCAACCCATGTCATGCTCGACCCGCGACGTTTGCTCATCGAGCGCAATGTAACGGATAATGCAAGCGAGGTGTCGCTCGATGGCTAGGCGAGGCGGTCATACACGGCGGACGATTTTGGGTGGATTTGTAGCGCTCGGGGCTCTGCTCATGTCCGCTGGAACACTGTCTGGATGTGTCAGTTCAACGCCGGCTGAACCGTCTGCAGCCGTCTTGCATCTTGTCCGCCATGCTGAGAAGGAGCTTGGCCGCGACCCTGCGCTGACCGCTGGCGGTGAGGCCCGGGCTCAGGCGCTCGTAGACGCTCTGGCTGATGCGCCGATTGAAGTGATCTATTCGACCAATTACAAACGGACACGTCAAACGGCGCGTCCGATTGCGCAGGCGCGTGATCTGCCGATCATTTATTACGATCCGGGCGATTTGTCGGGCTTTGCCGCGAAGCTGAAATTGGATAGACGTTCTGCGCTTATTGTCGGCCACTCGAACACCACTCCGCAACTCGCAGAGGCGCTTGGCGGGGAAGCAGGCGCGCCGATCACCGAGGCGACCGAATATGACCGTCTCTACCGGATAGAGTTGAAAGAGACTGGCGTGGATACGCGTATATTGCGGTATGGAGAGCCGACCGACCGCTCGTAACGTTTACTGCGGATGCGGTGCTTGCCTTTTGAAGCCTTTTAGCTGCCCTGGTTTTGAAACAATCGTTTTGCTTGCTGACACTGAGGGCAAGTGTCATCCTGATGAGGGCGTGGCCGCGCGGGAGGCCGATCTCATTGGCCCGCGCCCGCCCACCCGCGCTTCAGTCGCGCCCCACGCTCTCGCTCACTGTCGAGGCCGAAGAAAGAGGGCCGCAGACCATTGAGTTCCGCTTTCTCGATAAGCCGCGTGTTAAATATACCAAACGCTACGCTTTCGATTTTACCGACAACTGGATGCGTGACCAATTGTGGGATGCTTTCGCTGATCCCGATGAGGATGATGTCCTGCACAGCCAGGCCCGTTATGTGATCGACAATTCGCGAAATGGCCGGCTCGTTGAACCGCTACCTGCGGGGAATGTCCGCGTCATGGACAATCGCAGCAATGGCGGGCCGTTCTATGTCGGCGAGGACGCAATTGAAAATCTCTCCATTGGCCGGCCGGTTGAAGTGGATGTTGGATATTCGGGCGAGGTTGTTTTGATCCCCGAAACTCTGTCGAGCGAGATTGTGGTGCACGAGAAAGTCCGCATGGTTTTGCGAGACGAGGAATACACCTTTCTGAATACGACAGACGACCGCGTCGAGGTTGAACTTGGTCTGCTGCTTGAGCTTGAAGAAGAGATATCGGATCCAAGCATCGCGCCAGACGCGACCGTTCCGTCAACTGTCTGGCGGTTTGGGATTCCGGGCAATGGTCACCGCACTTTGCGTTTCAAGCTCAGGACCTGGCGATAGGCGCTCTGCTCTGTTCGCATTGACACGATTGGGCCCGCATGCCTCTAATTCTGCTCAATATCGGGAAATGGGGAGGGGCCAGGGTGCCACTGAACATAGAGTTAACCGGGGCAGCTTGCGGTGCGCAGGTGAGGGGTGTCGACCTCGCCGCGCCGCTTTCGCCAGAAGCGATTGCCGAACTGCGCGCGCTTTGGTTAAGCCATAAAGTGCTCGCCTTTCCGGACCAGCAACTCACCGACCACGACCTCGAACGCATCACGCAATATTTCGGTGCATTCGGCGAAGATCCGTTCTTCGGCCATATTGACGGACATCCGAACATTGCCGCGATCGAAAGAAAGGCAGACGAAACAACGCCGATCTTTGCGGAAATTTTCCACTCCGATTGGAGTTTTCTCGACGTGCCACCTGCCGGCACCATGCTCTATAGCCTGACCATTCCCCCTCATGGCGGCAACACATTGTTTGCCAATCAGGTCGCCGCTTATGATGCCCTGCCGTCCGCGCTTAAAGCCAAGGCAGACGGGCTAATGGCCGTCCATTCCGCAGCGCTGGGCTATGCGCCCGATGGCGCCTATGGCGACGATGACAAAAGCGCAGGTCGCAGTATGAAAATTATTCCGAGCGAGCGCGCCCGCGAAACCTGTCTCCACCCTTTCGTCCGTACACATCCTGAAACAGGCGAGAAAGCGCTCTATAGTTCGGCCGCGTATATTGTCGGGTTTGAAGGTGTGCCCGAGGAAGATACCCCAAAGCTCCTGGCCGAATTTTATCATCATCAAAGTCGGGATGAATTTGTCTACTCCCACAAATGGGAAAAAGATATGCTGGTCATGTGGGACAATCGCTCGCTGCTCCACTCAGCAACAGGTGGCTATGATGGATATGACCGCTTGCTCCATCGGACAACTATTGCCGACACACGCTTCTAGCCTGCAAGGGGAACTCATATGAAAAAAGTCTGTCTGGTCCTGGGTGCTGGCGCTGGCATTGGCGGTCATGTTGCGCAAAAATTTGCAAGCGAAGGCTATCATGCGGTCTTGTGTCGACGCAGTGACCGCGAAGGGCTTGACCGCCTTGTCGATGGGATCAAGTCGAATGGTGGTTCGGCCAGTGGGCATCTGCTCAACGCGGTCGAAGATGATGCGATCGAGGCGCTGATTGCCGACGTCGAAGAAAGTGCCGGTCCGATCCATACGGTTCTGTTCAATCTCGGTGCACAGATTGGAAATCGCTCGCTCGATGAGACCAGCCCGAAAGCCTTCGAACTTGGTTGGCGGATGGCGACGTTCGGTTTGTTTCGTCTGGCGAGGGCCGTAATGCCGCTGATGGAGGCGCGCGGGACAGGGTGTCTTCTGGTGACATCGGCAACTGCCGCGATGCGCGGGAATGCGGGTCAACATTCGCATGCTGCGGCAATGGCCGGACGGCGTATGCTCTGCCAAACGCTTAATGCGGAATACGCCGCCAAGGGTATCCACGTCGCGCATATTGTTGTCGATGGTGCGGTGGATGCGCCCGACACGCTTGGCAAAATGCTCGGGGCTGAATTGTTCCAGAAATTGCGCGAGACGCGCGGGCTCGAGAATGACGGTTTGCTGCTGCCTGCTGAAATGGCCGAGACCTATTTCCACCTCGCCCACCAGCACCGCTCGGCCTGGACTCATGAGCTGGATCTGCGCGCCTATTCCGATCTGGCATGGTGGAACCACGCGCCTTGAGCGGCGGTTGAAGGCACGGCTCTGCTAGAGCTTTGTCGCTGCTTGCTTGATGGCGCGGCGGATGCTCATATAGGTCGCGCAGCGGCAAAGGTTTCCGCTCATCGCATCGTCTATGTCGCTGTCGCTCGGGCTCGGGTTTTGCTCTAATAATGCAACCGCCGACATGATCTGTCCGGCCTGACAATAGCCGCACTGGGGGACATTATTGGTAATCCATGACTCACGAATGGCGGCGGCGGCTTTGCCTTCTTTGCCCTCAATCGTTGTGATCTCGGCCCCGCCAAGACCGTCATGCGGGGTGATGCAGGCGCGGATTGGATAGCCATCGACATGCACTGTGCATGCGCCGCATTGGGCAACCCCGCATCCGAATTTGGTGCCTGTCATCTTCAAATGATCGCGCAGGACCCAGAGCAGCGGGGTGCCTTCTGCGGCGTTTACTGTCTTGGTTTCGCCGTTGATTTTCAATGTTACAGCCATGTCTGTTGTCCGTCCCTTATGTCGCTTGCGCGGTGTCTAGTGCGAGCCGTACTGCGTTTGGCCCCAGAATTGGCAGACGGCGCATCCGAACGCCCGTGGCTGCAAAGATGGCATTGGTCAGCGCTGGCGCTGCGGGCGGGGTGCCCGGTTCGCCAACACCGCCGGGCAGGGCGTCGGACGCCATGACCTCAACTTCGAAGGTGCGTGGCGCTTCGCCCATGCGCATCAGTCGCCAGTCTGGGAAGTTCTTTTGATCGACTGTCCCGCCAGTTGCGGTGATCTCGCCATAAAGCGCATTGGACAGGCCGTAAATTGTGCCGCCTTCCATTTGAGCCTTGACGTGACGCGGATTGACGACCGTGCCAGCATCGACCGCCAGCCAGATGCCCGGGATCGTCAGTACGCCGTCGTCCGCCACGGCCACTTCGATGACCGTCGCCACATAGCTCAGGAATGATCTGTGTACGGCGATACCAAGTCCGTGCCGTTCGGGCAGTGCACGCCCCCAACCTGCCATGCTGGCCGCGCGCTCGGCTGCTGCTTTCAGTCGTGCTGTGTCGATGGGGTACTCTGAAAGATCGGCGGCATAATTGTCATAATTTGCGCCATCAGACGCCAGATCTACCGAGCGGTCTGGCCCGATCAGGTCGAGGAGGAACTCCTTCTGGTCGCGTCCGGCGGCATGGGCCAGCTCTGCGGCGAAGCTCTGGACGGCGAAAGCGTGCTGGTTGTTGGATACAGAGCGAAGCCAGCCAATCCTTAGCCCGGCTTCGGCCTGGCCGGATTCAACGCGGATGTTCGGTATATTGAAGGGCGTGTCCGTTGCGCCCAGCCCCATTTCGCCAGAGGCAGGCTCGTTTGCGCCCGGTGCAAATGTGGATGAAATGGTCGGGAAGACCGAGCGATGCAGCCAGCTTGTTACCTCGCCGTCCGCATTGAGCCCCGCTTCGAGATGCTGTGCGCTGGGCGCATGGAAATAGTCATAGCCAAGATCGTCTTCGCGCGTCCAGGTCACTTTCACCGGCTTGCCGACTTCCTTGGCAATCATGGCGGCCTCGGCGACAAAGTCCGGTTTGGATTTGCGCCCAAATGCTCCGCCAAGCCATGTTGCGTTCACGGTGATGTTTTCGGGAGCCATGTTCAGCAAGCCGGCCAATGTTGCCCGTGTGCTTTGCGGGTCTTGCACACAGGCCCAGCATTCAAGCGTGTCGTCCGTCCATTTTGCCGTCGCTGCGGGCGGCTCCATCGAAGAGTGCGCGAAAGAGGCGACATGATAGTCGGCGCTGATACGTGTTGCAGCGTCCGCAAGCGCGCCTGCCGCGTCGCCGCGATTGCGATGCACGGTGCCAGGTTTCTGGGCTGTGGCCATCATCGCTGCGTCATAGGTTGCAGATGTGTGCGATGCGTTGGGTCCATCCTGCCAGCTGATGTCGAGGGCATTTCGACCCTGAATGGCGGCCCATGTGTCGGTTGCAACAATCGCTACGCCGCCAGCTGGCTGAAACATGGCGGGCGGCGTCGCGTCCGGCAGGCGCACGGTCGCCAGCACACCGGGAACGGCTTTTGCTGCGGCATCATCGAGGCTTCCAATCTTGCCAAAGATATGCGGCGGGCGCGCAACCACGGCATAGACCATATCGTCCATCTGGACATCGATCCCGAATGTGCCTTGCCCGACAGTGATTTGCTCTACGGTGAGCGAGGAGATATTTTTGCCAATATAGCGCCAATCTTCGCGGGGCTTCAGTTTGATCTCGTCTTCTGCGGGCACGGCCAGTTCACTGGCGGCTTTTGCCAGATCGCCATAGCTAACAGATTTGCCATCGGGCCCTGTGACGTTGCCAAGCTCGGCGCGGACGTCGGCCAGTGCAACGCCCCATTCATTTGCAGCGGCCTGTTCGAGCATGGTGCGCATTGCGCCGCCTGCTACGCGGAGCCTGTGGAAGTTAAACCGAACGGAGCGCGATCCGTCGGTGTTCTGATCGCCATATTTCGGATCGCCGAGTGCCTGAACGATGTTCACGTCATCCCAGTTTGCTTCAAGTTCGTCGGCCACAATCTGCGCCATGCTGGTCCAGACCTGCTGGCCCATCTCCGAGCGGTGGACTGTGATGTTGACCGCGCCATCTTCGGCAATCTCGATCCAGAGCCCCGGTGTCGCATCTCCGCCCAGCACGTCAGTCAGCGGGCTTGGACCCGTCGCGCTCGGCGCCGGAGCAGGGGCTGGCTCATCTGTGCCTGAGCACCCTGCCAGCACCACGCCAAGCGTCAGCCCCGATGTTGCCATCACGAAACCGCGCCGGCTCATCGACAGATCATCAGCCGCTTTCGAAGATTGAGGCTGATCGGCCTGTCCGGCCAATTGCGCGAAAGTGGTGCCGAGTTCAGGTTTGTTCAGAAACATATGGGCTGGCCTTGTTTAATGCTTTGGTTAAACGCATGCCCAATTGTGCGCGCTTTGTCGAGATGTACCAGAAGCCCTGCTAAGCCAATGCGCCCGCTTCGTGCACAATGTCATAGCCATAGACGGGGTCTTGGCGAGCCAGTCCGATTTGCGGCGCGATCCGTCCGGCAAGCCACATCGGTCCATAGGTTACAAGCCGTCCGGCAAAACTGCGCTGATGGAAGGTTTTGGCATTGCTTCGCGATCCGGCCTGAATGCGGTTGGCTCGCTTTTGCCTGAGCGTCTCAAAGCTCGCCAGTGCAGCTGGGATATTGTCTTTTTGCTGGCTGAGCTTTGCAGCAAGCGCCCAGCCATCTTCAATCGCCATCGCTGCCCCTTGTGCCATAAAGGGCAGCATGGGGTGGGCTGCGTCCCCGATCAGGGTGGTATGCCCTTGTGTCCAGCTGTCGAGTGGTGGGCGATCAAACAGGGCCCAACGGTAAAGGCTATCGGCTTGTTCCAGAATCCGGCGCACCTTGGGATGCCAGCCCGCAAAATCTGCCAGTGCTTCTGCCCGATCGCCGCGCTCTGACCAGCTCTCGCCTGTCCAGTCATCACGTTCGACCACTGCCACAAGATTGGCCAGCTTGCCACCTGCGAGCAGATAGGTCACCGCATGCTTGCCGCGGCCCATCCAGGCCCCTGCCACCGGGTCGGGTCTGTCTATGCCGAGCCGTTCGACAGGTACGACGGCCCGCCATGCAACATTGCCTGTAAACACTGGCGCATCCGGTCCGATCATCTGACGCCGTACACCGGAATGAATGCCGTCCGCGCCGATCACGACATCGCCCGCAATATGCGTGCCGTCAGCCATCAAAGCGCACGCGCCTGCATCCTCTTCGGAATATGCCTGGACGTCCATACCGAGCTGTAATGCGCCCGATGCACGCGCTTGGAGTGCGGTGCGCAAGACCTTAATCAAATCTGCTCTGTGGATGTGCAGGTAGGGCGCACCCCAGCGGGCCATCGCCGTTTGACCAAGCGGTGCGCGGATCAACCTATGTCCGCTTCTGCCCATACGCAGCTCGATTGCTTCGGGTCGGAAGCCGACATGATCGAGCGCTTCTGACAGCCCCAGCGCCTCGAAGACTTTCATGGCATTTGGGCTGATCTGGATGCCAGCCCCCATTCCGGCAAGCTCGCTCGCTCGTTCCAGTACGGTGACATCCCAGCCGATATGTTGGCAACATAGGGCAGCGGTCAGCCCGCCAATTCCGCCGCCAATGATTACCGCTTTCATGGCTCAGGGCCTTTCGCTCTCAACGTCCAATATGGCATGCTCGCCTGGCTCTGTGCAATGGCTGCGGTCGGGCCTTCCAGCTGGCGCGGGAGGCATGATTGTCTATCCCGGACTTGAAATCACACGGGCTTGATGATCAAGCTTGGTGGGTCGTGGGAGTTCAATCGATATGTCATCCATCCAACAGTCACGTTTGGCTTTGCCTATCCTTTTGGTCCTTATTTGTCTGGCCTATCTGTTTCGCGGTGTTCTCGTCATCCCGCCCGCTGTGGATCCCGATCATCCGTTTAACACTGCGCGGGCGTTTGAGCGGCTTGGGCGGATACTGGGTGATGAACGGCCACATCCGGTGGATACGGCGGCCAATGATGCGGTTCGGGAACGGCTGTTGAGCGAAATCGAAATGCTTGGATTTGAGCCAGTCGTCGGCGATGTCTTCCACTGCAAGGAAGGTCGTCGGCGCGGCACGTGTGCCCGTCTGCGCAATATTGCCTTCTGGGTTACAGAGCCTGGCCCGAACGCGGTTTTGATTGCCTCCCATTATGACAGCGTTCCGGCAGGCCCTGGCGCATCTGATGACGGGGCAGGGGTGGCCGCCAGTCTTGAGATCGCGGCGCTTCTGAAGGCGCAGGACTTGAACAGGCCCGTGCTTGTCCTGATCACGGATGGCGAAGAGATTGGCCTGATGGGGGCTGAATATTTCGTCAAAGCGGATCCGCTTGCGCAGATGGTTGGCGCTGTTGTGAACATGGAAGCGCGCGGTGTGGCAGGGCTTGCGGCATTGATCCAGACAAGCCGCCCCAATGGCCGCGATCTGGCGGTCCTTGATAGCACAACGCGTCTGCCCGCTGCCAGTTCGTTGAATGCCGATATTTTTGATCTTCTGCCGAACGATACCGACATGACGGAGTTTCTGGCGCTCGACATTGATGCTGCCAATCTCGCCTTTGCCGGGCGGCCTTCGCTCTATCATACGCCGGGCGACAATCTGGCTAATCTCGATCAGCGCTCCTTGTTCAATATTGGGGCGAGCGGATTGGCAGCGGCGGAGGCTTTTCTCGGCCAAAGCGGAGACGAGCAGGACGTCCAGCTGCTATATGTCGATGTGCTGGGGCGGGCGGTACTCAAGTTTCCGGTTTGGCTTGGTGGGTTCGTCCTTGGCCTGTCTTTGCTCTGTGCGTTCTGGTTGCTCTGGCGCGAGGGGCGTTCGGTACGCCATCGCTTAAAGCTTCTGGCTTTGCCGCCGCTTGCGCTTGGCGTTGGAGTGTTGCTTGCAATTTTGGCCAATATGCTGGTTGACGCTGTGCGGGCGGATCGGTTTTTTGGTGCCGCTTATCCGATGGCGTTGCGTGGGCTCCACATTGCTGCAGGCCTGACGGGCGCGTTGATCCCATACACATTTCTGGCGCGCGCGAGCGAGGCGCGCGGACTGCTCGCCGGGGCGTGGGTTTTGTTGGCCTTGGTTGGCGGTCTCGCTTTTGTTCTTGTGCCCGGGGCGTCAATCGCATTTGTGCCGTCTGCGACGATGTTTGCCATAGCCGCGCTGGGACTTGGTCTGGGCCTCAACCGGCTGGGCAATATTGCTGCCGCTTCAGGCATTGGCGTCTTCGTAATCCTCCTATTGCCATTGACCGCCTTGGGAGAAACCGGCCTTCTGATCGAAGCATCGGCACCATTTGCCGCCATTGGCGTCATGATCTTTTTGTTTGTTGTTCCTTATGTCTGGCCGCCGGAGGTACATTTTCTGCGCCGCTTCTGGCTCAGCGGTTTGGCGACGGGCGGGGTGGCGATTGGATTCCTTGTCGCCAGCCTCGTCGTGCCGGCCCACTCGGCTGATGCGCCGCGCGGCTTGTCGGTCACGCATATCCAAGGCGATGGCTTGGACGGGGCGTACTATACGGTGCCCGGCAGCAAACCAGTCCCAGAGCCGATGCGCGATATCGCCCCGTTTGAAAGGGGGCCGCTCGAACCGGTTTATTCCGGGTCCGTCCAGCACGCGCCTGCGCCCGGTTTTGCCAGTTCCGGTGTCTTGGTGGACATTCTCGAAGACCGCATCGCCGACGAAATCCGCATACTCTCCATGAAAGTCTCTGCGCCTGACAGTGATCGTCTGGTGTTTGTCTTCGAGGGCGAAACCAAGCTTTCTGCCATGCAAATAAATACGCAGCGTTTCGACCCCGAAGACGGTCTGCCCAATGCTTATCTTTGTCAGGGGCGTGCCTGCCGTAACGTGCGCATGGACTTCGCCTTCGGGGCATCCGATCCGGCGCCGGAGCTTGGTATATATGCTGCCCGTTTCGGCCTTGATGCTGGAAGCGACGCGCTGCTGGAGGCAAGACCGGATACGGCCACCGCACGCCAGATGGGCGACAATAGACTGATCGTCAAAATGATAACGTTCGACCCCGACGAGGCCACTGGCCCCGCCCCGTAGCTTGCTGGCCTATTTCGGTCATATTGCCCTGATTCGAGGGGTGCAGCTCGAGGGCGAGGATTGACCCAATCGCACAGCTTACGGGCTGTTTGAGGTGTTGCGTTTGGGGCACATCTCGAAGCGCAATTTTTTGGCTCGACGTATATGTCTGTTTTTATTGTAAAAACCACCTATCACTTTTTGCAAAAAGTGTAAGCACAATCGTCACTTTACAGCTAGTGTGCCATCTGGAAACCGTGCCGTTCTGGCACGATACGTAATCTAGGCTTTGGCGCGCCGCGCGGTGCGCTGTTTTGTTGGAGAGAACTCTTGGCTTTACGGAAAAATCGAAAATTCAGCCTGCTGGCATCCACTATTCTGGTCGCGAGCGTTGCTGTCCCGGCAACGGCAGACGCGCAGGAGCGCATCCGCGAGCGTGTAAATACGGATCGCGTCCTGAACACAGTTGAGGTCACCGCCCAGAAGCGGAGCGAGAACCTGCAAGACGTTCCGATTGCCATCCAGACCTTCGATGCGGAACAGTTAGCGACGTTCCGGATTGACGGGTTTGACGATTTGCAAACCTTTACGCCTGGACTGACAGCATCGCCCAATCCGGCGGATAGTTCAGGCTTGCGCTTGTCTATTCGCGGTATTGGTCAGGATGATCCGCAGATCGGTCTTGATGCAACGGTTGGCCTTTATGTCAACGGCGTTTATATCGGCAAGACGCCGGGTCTGTCGTTTGATACGCCGGATCTGGAGCGGGTCGAAGTCCTCAAAGGGCCGCAGGGGACGCTTTACGGGCGCAATGCGGTTGCCGGCGCGATCAATATTATCACAAAAGGCGCGGAGATTGGCGAGGGCTTTACGGGCAACTCGACTTTGGAATTTGGGAATTTTGGCCAATTCGGTTTCAAGGGGGCGGTCAATATTCCGCTCGGCGAAACGGCGGCGATTAAACTGTCCGGTCTCACCTTCGAGCGGGATGGATATGTCGAGAATGTTCCGACACAATTTGCTTTGAGTTCGCTTGATCCTGTAAATATTCCTGCAGCTGCAGGCTTTTTGCCGCAAGGGCAGGGGACCGATTTTGGCGGTGTGGACCGGCAGGGCTTTAATCTTGATCTGGCATGGCAACCCACGCCTCAGCTCTTGATCGAATATGGTTTTGATACGTCCCAGTCGCTCAATGAACCTTTTTTCCAGCAATTGGTTCCGAATGAAGATGGCGGGTTTGGGGCATTTCAGGCCGGATCTCTGGCCGCAGGCGTTCCGCTTGTTCCTGTGACGGAAGGGTTCCAGCGCGAAGCCGTTTCAACCGTTCCCATTGAAGAGACGCGCAGCGATGTGATTGGTCACCGGATTTCAGCGAACTGGGACTGGAATGAAAATCACAGCACAAAAATTCTCGGCGCATTCCGCCGCGCGGATGTTGATGCCTTTACGAGCTTTTTCCCCGAGTTAAACCCGTTTGTGCTTGGCGGTACGCTGGACGCTGGTACGGCTGACCCAACGGCTCCAGCTGACCCGTTGACAAATCCGTCTTTGCTCGACTTGCTGGGCACTGTGCTGCCGGGCTTGCTTGCGAATATTGATCCACTTCTGCCTGCGACCGATCTGACGGTGCGCCCTGATTTTGCTACGGCATTTAACACGCCATTTGATCCGCCCTTCTTAAGCGGCCCATTTGCAAGTTTTGGTACGGGTACCGTTGACGGTATTCCGACGCTCGACAATCATGAGCAGTTCTCGATTGAGTTGACCCAGACCGGCTCGTTCGGTGACAGAATCCAGTACACTGGTGGTCTGTTCTATTTTGACGAAGATACTGCGGCGGGTAATTTCAATGACCGGCCCGGTGATGCGCTTGGCATCGCGCAATTGTTGCCGTCGCTGGCATTGCTGCCGCAAATCCAGGGCGTGCTCGAAGGACCAGCCGGGGACCCTGCAAACGGACTGATCGGAACAGGCGCACAATTGCAGGCAGTTGGGGCCGCCCTCCAAGACCCGGCAACACCCCCGGCCGCCTTACCGGGGTTGCAAGCGCAACTGGCCGCGCTTCAGGCGCAACTTGCAGGTCTTACCGGTCAACTTGACGATCTGGCGGGCGATACAGGACTTGCTGCAATTCTCTCCGCGGCCCGGTCTCCCGGGGCGCGGCTTGAACTCGATACGCAAGCCTTTGCAGCCTATGGCGAAGTTACCGTACAACTGACCGACCAGTTTAGCATCACAGGCGGCTTAAGGTATTCGCGCGATAAAAAAGAAGCATTCCAACAAGGCGTTAGCCCGTTTTTCAATGACACTGTTGATCTTCTCGGGAACACAATTCCGGCTCTAACAGGCGATGAAACGTTCGACAGCCTCGATCCGAAAGTGGTCATTGAGTACACACCGACCGATGATCTTCTGCTCTATGCCAGTTATTCGCAAGCATTCCGGTCGGGCGGCTTTAACCAAGCATCGGTAAACCTGTCGGACTTTGTGTTCGACGAAGAACGCATTCGTTCTGGTGAGATCGGGATCAAATCGGACTGGTTCAACGACCGTATCCGGCTGAATGCGAATGTCTTTGCGAGCTTTGTTGATGATCAGCAATTTACATTCACCAATCCGGCCGTCCCGGTTGCGCGGTTTATCGAGAACAATGACGCCGAATTTATCGGTTTCGAAGTCGACGGACAGTTCGTTGTTGGTGATTATCTGACAGCCAGCTTCTCCTACGCGTTCCTTGATGCGGAAGCGGACGAGTTCATCAATCCATTTACGGGCGCGATAGCAGGTGGTGTTGATAATGCGCCGCGGAATTCCTATGCGGTGAATCTGGACTATGTCCGGCCGGTTGGTATCGGGGATCTGGCGGCGCATATCGGCTTTAACCACAAGGATGCGACGACCGTGATTGGTGTGCCGCGGACTAATTCCAATCTGCTGGATGCGCGTCTGGGCTATACATTTGGCGGGGACAATGGACGTAGCGTCACGGTCTTTGCCTATGGCCAGAACCTGACCGATGACGAGTTCACAATCGACGGGCTTGATGTGCTCTCGGCCGTGATCGGTACGACCAATGTCTTTGGTCAGCCGCGCACCTATGGTGGTGGTATCTCTGTCACGTTCTAGCTGCGGAATAATTGATAGATAGGGTTGAACTCAGGGGCCTCTGCTTGCGTGATAGCTTGCTGAGGTCTCTGACGATATGGCTGTCAAAGCGATTGCGACGTTAAAGACACAGTCGGATACCTCTTTCAACTTTCTGTGATGTAGGCCGTTGACGACCGCCTTCACATCTAGCCTTATCCGGGATCGAACTGTGGCATTATTTGCGACAGAGACACTTTTTATGGAGCATAAGTGTGAGAAATATGACAGGCAAGGGCCTTGGGTTCCGGCAAAAATTACTGGCAAGTTCAGTGCTTGCGGCAATGATGGCTGCGGTGCCAATGGGCGCGGCGCAGGCGCAAGATGTCGAGCGGGTAACCGAAGCTGCTGACGATGATGACGCAGTGCAAGAAACGATTACGATCACAGGTTCGCGACTGAACACAAACCCGAATTTGACCGCGGCGAGCCCGGTCTTGAGCGTTGATGCGGCCGAGCTTGATGTTCGCGGTACGGTCCGGATTGAAGACCTCGTGAATGTTTTGCCGCAGGTCTTCGCGGGACAGGCGGGTGAAGTCTCAAATGGTGCCAGCGGAACGGCAAACCTCAATTTGCGTGGTCTCGGCGCAACTCGGACACTGACCCTGATCGACGGTCGGCGTCTACCTTTTGGTTCCTCGACGAGTTCGGCTGTCAACACAGACCTTATTCCGTCGCAGCTTGTTCGGCGGGTTGATTTGCTGACAGGTGGGGCATCAGCTGTTTATGGTTCAGATGCTGTCGCAGGCGTTGTGAACTTTATTCTGGTAGATGATTTCGAAGGTTTTGAAGTCGATGTTCAGGGTGGATTTGCCCAGAATGGGAACGGGGTAGAGCCATTTGACTCGGTCCTGGCAGCTGGCGGACAAGTTGTTCCGGGTGGCAATGTCGATGGTGAGGAGCTATTTGTTTCCGGTACGTTGGGTCTCAATTCCGCAGATGGTCGAGGCAATGTCACGCTGTTTGGTAGCTACGAAATTCGCAACGATATTAGCCAGGCAGATCGGTCTATTTCAGCTTGTGCGCTCGGCGCCGACGACGGCCCTCAAAGCTTTGATGGCTTTGGTTGCGTGGGTTCTGCAAACTTCCGGCTCTTTGGTGGCCCGGGCGGGTTTGGCTTCCAACAGGCCGAAGGTGATGTGACGCCGTTTGCCGGTGGCCCCGCAGAGACGTTCAATTTCGGTCCTTTCAACTTCTTCCAGCGGCCTTCAGAACGTTTCCAGATCTACACACGTGGTCATTATGACATCACCGATACGTTGCAGTTCTTCACAGATTTGAGCTATACCAATAACTCTTCCGACGCTCAGATTGCTCCCACAGCCTCTTTCGGCATTGGTGCTTTCTCAATCAACTGCGACAATCCACTTATTCAGGGCGACGCGACGCTCCCTCTGACCGAGATTTTCGGATGTGACGCGGCGGATATTGCTGCCGGCACAGTCGTTGACGGGATCACCGCATCTCACCGGAACGTGGAGGGCGGGCCTCGTAATTCGAGCCTTGAGAACGCCGCTTTCCGCGCCGTTGCAGGTTTCCGTGGTAGCTTCCTGGAAGACTTCCAGTATGAAGTTTTTGCCCAATTTGCGCGCACAGAAGACACCTCGATTGCGACCAATGATTTTATCATCGCAAACGTACAGCAAGCGTTCCTTGCGACGACCGATGATGACGGTAACATTGTTTGTCAGGACCCTTCGGGTGGTTGTGTGCCGTTCAATTTGTTCCAGCGGACCCCTGATGGGCAATCTCTTATCACCCAAGACCAACTCGACTTTGTTCAAGGTATCGGGATTGTAAATGGATCTACCGAGCAAATTGTTGTTGGCGGAACTGTGCAGACCGACCTTGGCAATTATGGCGTTCGTTCGCCGCTGACTGAAAATGGCGTTGGTTTGCTTGTTGGATTTGAGTACCGTGATGACAGTCTGGCTTCTGTGCCCGACCAGATCAGCCAGATCCCCGGCGGTGGTTTCACCGGCGTTGGCGGGGCGACACTCCCCGTTTCTGGTCAGGTTGAAGTTATCGAAGGCTTTGGTGAAATTCAGATTCCGATCATTACAGATCAGCCGTTCTTCGAAGAACTCACATTCAGTGGCCAGTACCGCTACTCCTCCTATGAGGTGTCGGGCAACGGTTCGACGAATAGCTTTGATACGAACACATTTGGTCTCCAGCTATCGTGGCAGCCGGTCAATGACCTGAAGCTTCGTGGGCAATTTCAGCGTGCGGTACGTGCGCCGAACGTGATCGAGTTGTTTACGGGTCAGGATACAGGACTTCCAAACCTGGACACTGCTGGCACGAATACAAACGGTGTCCAATTGTTTGATCCATGTGCATCTGATGCACCGATTGCAACCTTGGCAGCTTGCATGAATACGGGTGTGACGGCAGATCAGTTTGGGACCATTCTTGACGTCATTGCTGGTCAGACCCAGTCAGTTACGGGCGGTAATGTGAACCTAACACCAGAAAGCTCTGATACTTTCACAGTCGGCGCCGTGTTGGAGCCGCGTTTCGTGCCTGGTCTTGTTCTGAGCATCGACTATTTCGACATCAGTGTTGATGATTTCATCAATGCAGGGATCCCAGCGCAGGTTACTCTCGACAACTGTCTGGCAACCGGCGACCCAACCTTCTGTAACCTTATTCAGCGTGCACCTTCAGGCACACTGGCTGCGGGGACATTCGGGACCGGGTTCTTGTCAACCAATCTGAATATCGCGTCTGAGTCGACATCAGGCATCGATTTTCAGGCGATCTACAGCTATGATCTGGCTGATGCCGGATTTGGTAATTGGGGGACCTTGGGGCTTAACTTTGCAGCCACTTGGCTCAACGAGTTTGACTTCGTCCCGTTCCCCGGCGGCGAAGCCATCCAATGTTCAGGCCAGTTCAGCAATTCCTGCCCGAACCCTGTTAACCCTGAATACCGTCACCGTCTGTTGACCACATGGGATACACCGGTTGGTCTGCAGATTAGCTCGACATGGCGTTTCTTCGGTTCGACAGACAATTTGTCTGACACGGCACCAGAGATCGATGCCAGCATCGGCACCGAGCAATACTGGGATCTGGCAGCTAACTACCGGATCAATGACAATGTTGGCCTACGCGCCGGTGTGCTGAATGTGCTTGGCAATCAAGCGCCGGTCAGTATTTCGGCTGGCCCACCATTGGGCAATGGTAATACATTCCCAACGATCTTTGATACGGGTCGGTTTGTGTTCCTTGGGGCGACATTCACCTTCTAGTCGCCAGATGATCTGAACTTAGAGATGGCGGGCCTTCGGGTCCGCCATTTTTGTTTGTGCTGGGCCCGAACAGAGCTAACGTCTGGGTAGGTCAGGATGGCGCGTGCGATGGGGGATATGGTATGGCGACAAAAGGGATTTATTCTGGCCGGTTGGCGCTGATCACGGGTGCCTCGGCGGGGCTTGGTCGCAGCTTTGCCGAGCACTATGCGCAAGGCGGTGCAGATATTGTCGTTCTCGCCAGACGGCGCGAACGCCTTGAGGAGATCGCGCGCGATTTAGAGACGGCCTATCGGGTCAAGACCCATGTTCTTGCCCAGGACTTATCCGTCTCGGATGCTCATGAGCAGGTCATGGCCGGGATCGGCAAGTTCGGTCGCCCGGTTGATATATTGGTCAATAATGCCGGTTTTTCTATCCCGCAGACTTTTGCACAGACGGATTGGGCGCGCCAACAGGCGTTTATTGGCACGCTGGTCCAATCGGTGGCGTCGCTGACCCATGCGGCCTTGCCTTCTATGCTGGAGCGGCGATGGGGGCGGGTGATCAATGTCTCGTCTATGCTGGCTTATGCGCCCGGCGGCGTAGGGCATACGCTGTATCCGGCGGCGAAGGCGTTTGTGCTTCGATTCTCGCAGAGCCTACATCATGAATTGCGCGGCACCGGGGTTCATTGCACTGTCACTTGTCCGGGGTCGACTGCGACCGAGTTTAAACAGGCGAGCGGTATCGGCGATGGCAGCGAGGTTAAGCCGGGCCTGTTTGTGCAGAGCCCAGACAAAGTCGTTCGCGGGGCTTTGCGGGCCAATGAGAAAAAGAAAGCGGTTCATGTCTCCGGCTGGCACAATAAGATTGCTGTTAGCGCGATGCAGTTTCTGCCCGATGAGTGGTTTGCGCCCTTTGCGCGGATCGCTGCTGATAGGTCGACATAGCGATATGTGCAGACGTGATCTGCGTGGCCATGACATTCTGAAAAATCGAGTTTAGTCTTTTGTACATAGAATAGAAAAGGGGCGCGCTATGGACCAGTCAGGCCATTATGATTTGATCGTTATAGGATCGGGTGCTGGCGGGGCGACCGTGGCGCAGGCCTTGGCAGATACCGGGAAGCGGATTTTGATTTTGGAACGTGGTGAGCATTTGCCGCGCGAGGCGGATAATTGGTCCGCAGAGGCGGTCTTTATCAATGGCAAATACCGCACCGATGAGAAATGGCTGGACAAGGACAATAAGGAATTTACGCCGAATACGCATTATTGGGTGGGCGGGAACACGACCTTTTATGGTGGTGTGCTGATGCGCTTTCGTGAGGGGGACTTTGAAGAGCGGCAACATGAGGGCGGTGTTTCGCCGGCGTGGCCAATTTCCTATGGCGAACTGTCGCCATGGTATGACAAGGCCGAGGCGCTGTGGCGGGTGCGCGGAGAGGCGGGGGTTGATCCGTGCGAGCCGCCGCGCAACGGACCATATGCACATGCGCCCGTCGGTCATGAGCCGGAGATCGCGCGGCTTGATGCGCACTTGAAGGAGAATATGGGGTGGAAGCCGTTTCCGCTGCCGCTCGGGGTGATGCGGGACGATGCTGATCCGGTCCGCTCGGCCTGTGTGCGCTGCCAGTTCTGCGGGGGCTATCCATGTCTTGTGAAAGCGAAGTCAGATGCGCGGACCATCTCGATTGATCCGCTGCTTGATGCGGAAAACGTCACGATACTGACCGGGCGCATGGTGGATCGGCTGGAGGTTGAGGATTGCGGTTCGCTTATTCGCGAAGTGGTCTGCACCAATGCAGAAGGTCAGCAGGAGCGTTACAAGTCTGATCTGGTTGTTCTGGCGGCTGGCGCGGCGAACTCAGCGGCTGTGCTGCTGCGTTCGACCTGCGAGGGACATCCGAACGGGCTTGCCAATGGTTCCGATCAGGTCGGGCGGAACTATATGTTCCATACGATGACAGCGATTGTCTCGCTCACCGCGCATTCGGTTGATGCTGATTTTCCAAAGACGCTGGGGATCAATGACTTTTATTGGGGAGACCCCGATGGCAGCTATGACTATCCGATGGGGCATGTGCAGACGCTGGAATATATGAAGGGTGAGACGATTGAGGGCCAGATCAAGGAGATGCTGCCGCCCAGCCTCATTCCTGATTTTATCTCGCGCAATATCGCAAAGCGCATGCTCAGCTTTCTGGTTTTATCTGAAGATTTGCCGTTATCGGAAAACCGTATCCGTTGGGATGGAAAGCAGATACACCTTGAATATACGTACAATAATCTTGAGGGGCACAAGCGACTGGTTGCCAAGATGGACAATGCGCTGGACAATTTTGCCGACGAGAATTGCAAAATTTGGGACCATCACTACCAAGTCAGCCAACTCTTACCGATTTATGGAACGGCCCATCAATGCGGCACGGCGCGGATGGGCGATGATCCGGCGACGAGCGTGGTGAACCGGGACTGCCGTGCGCATGAGGTGAGTAATCTGTTCATTACGGACACGAGCGTCTTCTGTTCGTCGGCGGCCGTGAACCCGACATTGACGCTTGTGGCCAATGCGCTGCGCGTGTCGGAAGTCATCCGTAAGCGGTTGATGGGAGCGGAGCCCCTCGCGCCTGTAACCGAACTGGCGCAGACCGCCGAAGCGCCGCCCAAACAAGGCCGTAAGAAGTTTCTCGGAATATTTTAGAACTGGAAGTAGATGAAGGGTCTATAGCCAAGCGGGACAAAGGCCAGCGCGACAGCCGCCATAGCCCCGAAGGCGAGGGCGAATGTGTTGGGGCTGAGCTTGGTGAACTCTTCATTTGCATCTACGCGGTTTGACAGCCAGTGGATAAGTCCCAACGCGCCGAGGATTGGCCAAACGGGCATCGGCAAGGTTTCTGTTCCAACGGACTGCCATGTCAGATAGGTTTTCGCCATGTCGAGCGATTGCTCCAATGTGCCCGCGCGGAAGAATATCCAGGCCAGATTGACCCAATAGAAGGTCACTACTGTGCCCATTAGGGCGCCCAGGAAACCAATGCCCGGCAAGCGGCTCGCGACATGTTTGTTCCATTGGCGTTCGACGATCAGCGCGCCGCCGTGTAGCCCGCCCCAAATCACGAAATTGAATGATGCGCCATGCCAGAGCCCGCCCAGGAGCATTGTGGTCATCAGGTTTATATTGCGGCGCATATTGCCGTTCCGGTTGCCGCCGAGCGGGATGTAGAGATAGTCGCGCAGCCATGATGACAGGCTGATGTGCCAGCGGCGCCAGAAATCCTGAATATCGGGGGACAGGTAGGGTGAGGCAAAGTTTTGCGGGAATTTATAACCGAGCAAGGCGGCCAGCGCGATGGCCATGTCCGAATAGCCCGAAAAGTCGCAATAGATCTGCACAGCATAGAGCAGCACGCCGCCAATCATCGCCGGTGCGGTAAAGCTCTCCGGATTGGCAAACACCATATCGACATAAGGCGCGATATTGTCCGAGATGCAGGCCTTTTTGATGAAGCCAATGAGGAAGAGGATTAGTGCGGCGCGGACACCGACGTCTGCCCAGCGGCGCGCGGTTTCCATTTGCGGGATAAAGTCCGAGGCGCGCACAATTGGTCCGGCGACCAGTTGCGGAAAGAAGGCGATATAGAACGCGATATCGAGGAAGGACCGCTTGGCCGGAATGTCGCCGCGATAGGCATCGACCATATATGAGATGGCCTGGAAGGTGAAAAAGCTGATACCGACGGGCAAGACAAGGCTTAGCGTGATCTGTCCTACCGGCAAGCCGATCAGGCCCGCAAAGTCCGCAAAACTCTCGGCAAAGAAGTTGAAATATTTGAATACACCAAGCACGCCCAGCACTGTGACGACGCCCAGCGTTAGCCAGCGTTTCTGTGTGCGTTTGTCGGTCAGACCCGTATTAAACCGCGTGCCGACAAGATAGCTGACCGCCGTCACAAATAGGATCAGGCCCAAAAAGCGCCAATCCCAGACGCCATAGAAAATGTAGGACGCAGCGGTCAGAACGACTTTGCGTTGACCGTTTTTGCGCAAGGTCCAAACCAGCGCGAAGACGATTGCGAAGAATAGGAAAAATCGAAGCTCAACGAACAGCATCTGGAAGCTCCTCCAGCAGAGCACGGTTGCACAGATCTGTGCCGAGTTGTGTGCTTAGAATATTGGCGCCTGCACGTGAGACGTGACTGAAATCCTGCCAGATATCTCGCTCGAAAAGAGCAGGGTAGGCGTCGGGCCGATTATAATTGAACACCGGAATTTCAGGGGCCATTTCAGCCACTTTTTTGCCCACTTGCGGTGTGCGGTCGAGTTCGAGCGGATCCGGCGAAACATAAAGGGCAACGTCGAGCCCGACCTCTTGTAAAGCCTGAAGCTTGCCAATCATATAGCGGGCTCGCGCATCCAGATTCGGGCTGTCGCCCCAGCTGTATTTTTCGAGCGCTTCGGCAAACTTTTCAGGTTGATCAAGGAAGTCCTGATGGCGGGCTTGGATGCTGTCGCTTGTCACTTCATCGAGCGCTTCGAAGCCATGCTCAAGACGGAATTTGGGCACGTCATTCTGGGATGCGTCGTCTTCTGCGGGAAAGGCGCGATCGGCTGCTCGACCGACGCCTGAAAGATCGTATCCGATCCCGTAGGCGAGGATACCGCTACGGAAAAGTCGCTTTGGCATACTTTCGGGAAAGGACAGGATGCTGTCCAGATTGGCTTTGTAGAGCGCGGGACCGTGGAAGAAGCGGGCACGTGTCGAACTGACATCACCGGGGGTGCGCGCTTCGGGCAATGGGTCTTCGAGGACGACGCGTGAGAGATGGTCCTTGCCGGCCTTGAGAACTTCGGCGATGAGCCAGTCCTGCTCGGCGCCAGTGAGGCCGTGAACGCCGAAATTGAACACTGAGGGAACATCACATCCAGCCGCTTCGGCTGCATCTGCAATGGTTTCCGGCACGATATGATACAAGGTGCGGGATGTGCCAATGAACACTGTGTCGTATTTGGCTGCGTCAGCGCGATAGATTTCGAGCTTGGGGCTGAGCACGACCATGTCGGGCATGGGTGAGGTCGCGCGCATGTAGAGTGATAGACCAGTGGCCACCATGGCGAAGACCGCAGTGAAGAGGAATAGGAGGCGAATATGCGCCCAAAGACTGACTTTTCCGAGCGATATGCGCATGAACTCTCTCGTTACTCTTCCCTGTGTGCCCAGTTCGCCATTTGCGGGAACTGTCCGCTCGCATGGGTTTCAACAGGCGAGGAAAGCAAGCGTCGTGCCATTCAGAGATCTAATCCGTAGTCGCAGGGGCGATGGCGACGATGGCGTAGTTCTCTGCTTTGAGGCGGGTCAACAAGAGTTCGGTTGCCTGCACGGAGTTTGCAAACGGATCGTGCAGGAGGATGATGCCGCGACGCCCGCGTGCCTCAAGACGCGACATGACCAGATCGGCAATCTCTTCTGCGCTGTTGCCCGTCCAATCCTGTCCGTCAATGTCAACGCCAATTTCAGCCAATCCTAACTCTGTGACCAGTGTTGAGAGGGTTTCATTACGTGCGACGAAGGGGAACCTGAACAGGCCGATCTGCGGCGGGCTCTCGGCCTTTCGGAAGGCGCGATTGATGCCGTTGATGCCGCGTGTAATGTCCGCGCGCGCATTTGGTGGTGATAGCTTGGTCAGATCGGCATGCGCCCAGCCATGGCCGCCAAGTGTGTGTCCGCGCCGTGCGATCTCTCGGGTCAGTTTGCGATTGCGGCGGGCTTCGTCCCCGCGCAGGAAAAATGTCGCGCGGACGCATTCTTGCTCCAGCACATCGAGCACCCGCCGCGTCCGCCGACGGTTTGGCCCGTCGTCAAATGTCAGTACGACTTCGCCCTCAACCAATTGTGGCGAGACGGGATTGCCGCCCGGGCTGACCTCTATTGTGCGTGAGACGCCCAGAGTGTCGGCTGCACAGTTCAGGGCTGGCGTCGCTGATGTTGGGGATTGGGCGAGGCAGGCGGTAGAGAGGAGCGCGAGCGCGAAAATTCCAGCCAGTGCTTTTGCGCCATACCGCATGATGAGTTTTTCCTTTGCGCCGTCGTGTCTATTGGCTTTAGCGAAGTCCACGCGCCCATGAAAGCGCATATCGCATGGCAGGTCGGTGATCGACGAATGCGATCGTCCTATTTTTTTAACGTCAAGTGTCTGGTTCTGCTGCAATTCCTTTGCCATAGTCGGGGCTCGGATTTGAAAAGGAAACTGATACGATGCGTCTTGTTGCTTCACTCTTTGCCGCCATAAGTCTGAGTGCCTGTGCAGCTTTGGCAGATCCTTTGCCTGACGCGCAGGTAAACGCGGTGCTTGCGGGTATTGATGCCGAGTATGACACCAATTCATCGGTCGCGCGGAAACTGTGGGAGTGGGCTGAAGTTGGGTATCAGGAAACCCGGTCTTCGCAGCTTTTACAAGACACGTTGGCCGCGCGTGGCTTCGAGATTGAGGCGGGGGTCGCGGACATTCCGACCGCCTTTACAGCAAGTTGGGGGGAAGGTGGTCCTGTGATTGCCATCCTCGCCGAGCTTGACGCGTTGCCCGGCATCAATCAGTCGGACACGGGGACGCGTGCTCCGGTTGAGGATAAGCATGCAGGGCATGCTTGTGGGCATAATCTTTTTGCGGCGGGCTCGCTTGGTGCCGCCGTAGCGATACGCGACTGGTTGGAAGCCAGCGGCACGCCGGGCACGGTCCGGCTCTATGGAACGCCCGCCGAGGAAGGTGGAAGCGGCAAGGTCTATATGGTCCGTGCGGGGCTATTTGATGATGTCGATATAGCGCTCCATTGGCATGCGGACGATGAAAATTCGGCCGCCGCACAGACGTCGCTCGCCAACCGTTCGGCGAAGTTTCGCTTTTCCGGCATATCAGCGCATGCCGCCGGTGCGCCAGAGCGGGGGCGATCCGCGCTGGACGGGGTCGAGGCTATGAACATTATGGCCAATATGATGCACGAACATATTCCGCAGGATGCGCGGATGCATTATGTCATTACCTCTGGCGGCAATGCCCCGAATGTCGTGCCGGATTTTGCCGAAGTTTTTTATTATGTACGCCACCCGCAAGCCGATGGCGTGGAAGCGATCTGGTCACGGCTGGAAGATGCAGCGCGCGGTGCGGCGCTTGGCACGGGTACACAGGTTGAGTGGGAAGTCATCCACGGCAACAACCCGCTGCTCGTCAACCAAACGCTTGCCACTTTGATGGATTCCAAATTGCGTCGCGTTGGCGGGGTTGAGTACACCGCCGAAGAACGCGCCTTCGCCGAACAAATCCATGCGTCTTTCGATGCGCCTGCTTTGCCGCTTGGCTCGGAGGCGGAGATCCAGCCCTATGAGACCTCGCTTGGCTATGGCTCCACCGATGTCGGCGATGTTTCGAATGCCGTGCCGACTGTCGGCTTGCGCACGGCCGCTTGGGTTCCCGGTACCTCGGCACATTCCTGGCAAGCGGTCGCGGCAAGCGGCATGTCGATCGGGTTCAAGGGTGCGCAAGTGGCATCCAAGGCGATGGCGCTGACAGCTATGGACCTTTATCTGGATGCGGATTTGCGCGAGGCTGCACGGGTCGAGTTTGAGGCGGCGCGTGGGGAAGATTATGTTTATCGCTCACTGCTGGGTGATCGCGATCCACCGCTGGACTATCGCAAATAGGGGCTATTCCGCCGCCGAGACTGCCGTTTCGTCCACCCCGATAAAGCCGCCAGATTGTCTCGCCCAAAGCTCGGCATAAAGCCCGCTTGCAGCGATTAGTTCGTCATGTGTGCCGTGTTCAATGATCTTTCCATCATCGAGCACGATCAGGCGATCCATCTCGGCAATCGTAGACAATCTGTGCGCAATGGCCATGACGGTTTTACCTTCCATGAGGTCGAAGAGGTGTTCCTGAATGGTCGCTTCGACTTCTGAATCCAGCGCAGACGTGGCCTCATCTAAAACGAGGATAGGGGCGTCCTTCAGGAAGATGCGAGCGATAGCGATGCGCTGGCGTTGTCCGCCAGAGAGCTTGACGCCGCGCTCGCCTACTTTGGTTTCCAGGCCTTTGTTGCCTTGGGCATCTTCGAGGGTGCTGACGAATTCGGCAGCGTTGGCGCGCTCCAGGGCTGCAAGGATGTCTGCATCGCTTGCATCATTTCGGCCATAAGCAATGTTCTCGCGGATTGAGCGGTGTAGCAGTGAGGTATCTTGTGTGACCATGCCGATCTGCGCGCGCAACGAATTTTGCGTGACGTCGGTGATGTCGGTGCCGTCAATTTCGATCTTGCCAGTTTCGGTATCATAAAGCCGCAGGAGCAGATTGACGAGTGTAGACTTGCCCGCCCCCGAGCGTCCGACAATGCCGAGCTTTTCGCCGGGCTTTATGCTCAGGCTCAGGTCGGTGATGACGCTTGCGGCTTGCCCGTATTGGAAACTGACCTGCGAAAATTCGATGCCCCCATTTGTCACCAGAAGCGGTTTGGCATCTGGGTCGTCCTCGATTGTCCGCCGTTTGGCGAGCATGTCCATGCCGTCATAGACGATGCCGATATTCTCGAACAGGGCCGACACTTCCCACATGATCCATTGCGACATGCCGACGATACGCAAGGCGAGGGCGAGGGCTGCGGCAATCGCGCCTGCGGTGACACTGCCGGCGAGCCAGAAGGTGATCCCGACCCAGCCGATTAGCAGAAGGGCGATGGCATTGTTGAACTGGACGAGGCCGACAAACAGGGTCACGAGCCGCATCTGGCCGTGCACTTTGCTCAAAAATGTCGACATGCTGGCGCGGGCATAGGCCTCTTCCTGTCGGGCATGGGCGAAGAGTTTGACCGTGGTGATATTGGTATAGCTGTCGACAATTCGCCCTGTCATGGCCGAGCGGGCATCGGCCTGTTCTTCGGAAATCTTTGTCAGTCGGGGGACAAACCACCAGACGAGTGCGCTGTAGCCGATCAGCCAGAGGACAATCGGCATGGCCAATCGCCAGTCCGCGGCCGCGATCATGACAATCATTGTGACGAAAAACACGCCAACATAGATGCAAATGTCGAGGATTTTCATGACGACTTCGCGGACGGCCAGTGCGGTTTGCATCAGTTTGGCACCAATCCGCCCGGCATATTCATTGGCGTAGAATTCGGTTGACTGGCCGAGCAGGTAGCGGTGCATTCGCCAGCGTGCGCTCATTGGCAGGTTGCCGAGCATGACCTGATGGACGATCAATCCCCAGAGAAAATGTGCAATAGGAAGAATGATGAAAGAGGCGGCCGCCATCCAAGCGAGCTGCGTGCCGTGCGCGTCGAGAAAGGCGGTGGGTTCAGTATTGGCAAGCCAATCGACCAGCAGTCCCATAAAGCCAAACAGCAAAACTTCTCCGATCGCGATCAGCGCCGATAAAATCGTCATCGCAATCAGCCATGGCTTTGCATCCCGGACATAATGCCAGACAAAGGGGACCAGTCCTTTAGGCGGTTCGCCATGACGGGTATCTGGAAACGGGTCCATTTTGCGTTCGAAAAAACCAAACATGGATTGGCTATGGCATGGCTTTGAAGTTTGCTCAATCGGTGTGGTCCCAAACAGGGCGGACGGGGCTTGAGGCGCGCGCTGATCCTGTTTGGGGTTTCCGGTCATTTCCAGTGTATAGTGGAAGAATGAACCCATTTCGTTATCTCGGCATACGCTCGCGCCTTGTCTTGGCAGGCCTTATTGCCGCCGCCGGGCTCTGGGTCTTTCACACTTATGCGCCGCCGCAGCACAATCCGTGGCGGCCCTTGTCGCTGAATGACCCGATTGGCTTTGCGACCTATGACAAGCTGACCGGATTAAAGCACCGGCCGAGCAAGTGTTTTGCGGCATTGGAGGCGGCGGCGGTGATCCATACGCCTGTGAAAGATTCGGTGACGGGGGCAGGGTGCGGGTTTCGGGATGCCTTGCTGACACGACAAGTGCTTACCCCGCTCAATGATGAGTTGAGCATGTCGTGCGCATTGGCTGCGTCGATGTATATCTGGGAGCAAAACGTCGCCCGGCCGCTCGCGGAGGACACGTTCGGCAGCCCGCTCGCCCGGCTTGAAACCTATGGTACGTATTCATGCCGCAATATTGCGGGCAGCCGGCGGCGCTCTGAACACGCTATGGCGAATGCAATTGATATTGCAGGCTTCCGCCTTGCTGATGGCCGGCTGATCTCTGTGGCGCAGCATTGGGGTGCGGGCTCGCCAGAGGGGCGGTATTTGAAACGGGTCCACGAGGCTGCATGCAAATTGTTCTCGGTGACACTGGGGCCAGACTACAATGCCGCTCACGCTGACCATTTCCACCTTGATTTCGGATCAGGCAATTCCTGTCGCTAGGCAGGCTTAAACCCGCCGCCAGGTGGCGCCGTCTGCACCGTCCATAATTTCGATGCCTTCAGCTTTGAGTTCATCGCGGATGCGGTCGCTCTCGGCCCAGTCTTTCGCGGCGCGGGCGGCGTTGCGGGCGGCGACCATCGCATCGATGCGGGCATTGTCGTCGCCATCTGTGCCCTTGGCCCAGTCGGCGGGTGTGGACTGGAGCAGGCCGAGGAGGTTGCCGGCGGCGAGGAGGCTGGCTTTCGTTTCGCCCATGGAGCGCACGTCACCGTCGGTTTCGGCACGATTTGCTGTGGCAGCAAGTCTCGAAAGTTCGGCAAGTGCTTCAGGTGTGTTGAGGTCGTCATTCAGTGAACGTTTTATGCGATCAACCTCGGGAGCGATATCTGGCGCCTCCCAAACCCGCCCAAGCGCGCCGTAAACCCTGTCGAGCGTCGCCTTCGCCTGCGCCAGTAAATCAGGCGTCCAGTCCAGCGGCATTCGGTAGTGGCCAGACAGGAGCGCTAAGCGGATCACTTCGCCATCCCATTCTTTAAGTAGGTCTTTCAGCAGGACAACATTGCCGAGGGATTTCGACATCTTCTCGCCGGACATGTCGAGGAATCCATTGTGCATCCAATAGTTTGCCATTGGCGCGCCATGGGCGCACTGGCTCTGGGCAATTTCGTTTTCATGATGGGGGAATTGCAGGTCCACCCCGCCACCATGAATGTCGATTGTGGTCCCGAGTTGGGCGGCGGCCATGGCCGAGCATTCAATATGCCAGCCGGGGCGCCCCTTGCCCCATGGGCTGTCCCAGATCGCGTCTTCGGGCTCATCTGGTTTGGCGAATTTCCATAGGGCGAAATCTGCTGCATTGCGTTTCTCGTCGGACACAGCGACGCGCGCGCCTGCTTCATTGTCTTCCTGTTTGCGGCCAGACAGCGCGCCATAGTCTTTCATGCTGGGGACGTGAAACCAGACGCCAGAAGCGCCCACATAGGCGTGCCCCTTTTCTATAAGCGCGGCGATGATGTCGACCATTTGGCCAATATGCGCCGTGGCCCAGGGCTCGATGCTTGGGGGCAGGGCGTTCAGGGTCGCCGCTTCGGCATTGTAAATCTCTGCGTATTTCTTTGTTAAGGTATCAATGGAGACATTTTCATCTTGAGCGCGCGCAATGATCTTATCTTCGATATCGGTGATGTTGCGGGCGTACACGACGTGCTCTTCGCCATATGTCGCGCGCAATAAACGAAACAGCGTATCAAAAACGATAACTGGTCTGAAATTCCCGATATGAGCGTGGTTATAGACCGTTGGACCACACACATAGAGGGTCACACGCTCTGGATTCGCGGGATGAAAATCCTGTTTTTGGCGGGCAAGTGTATTGTGCAGACGTAGGGTCAAGAGACGAGGCCTTTTCAAGTAATCACAGGGTTTTTGGACTAGATGCGCGGTTTTGTCATGGGAAAAAGTTGGACGGCAAGCGTCCGCTTCCTATATAGTATGGTATTGCCCTGAGGGTATTAACTCGGGCGGGCGTTAAGTCCGGGCGGCACGCCAGATTGGAACCACTCCATTCGCTACGCCTCGGCTCGACCCTCGTCCCTCAGTATTCGGAAAGCTCCTGACATGGATGCCACAACAAAGAAGACAGAAATTGTGCGCGCTGATCCCGTAAAAAAACCGTCCCGCGAGGAGGCTGAAGACGCCGTTCGCACGCTGCTCGCCTGGGCCGGAGATGATCCGTCGCGCGAAGGCTTGCTCGACACGCCCAAGCGTGTGGTCAAAGCCTATGAAGAATGGTTTAATGGCTACAATGAAGACCCGGTGACGTATCTCTCCCGTACATTCGATGATGTGCAGGGCTATGATGATATTGTCATGCTGCGCGAGATCGATGTGGAGAGCCATTGCGAGCACCATATGGCGCCATTTCTTGGCAAGGCTTATGTTGCTTACATGCCGACGCAGGCTGTTGTTGGCATCTCGAAGCTCGCCCGTGTGGTCGAAATTTTCGCCAAGCGTTTGCAAACGCAGGAAACGATGACGTCTCAGATTTGCGATGCGATTACGGAAAGCCTCGCTCCTGCCGGATGCGCGGTTCTGATTGATGCTGTGCACCAATGTATGACGACGCGCGGTGTTCACCACCCGAATGTCTCGACCATCACGACGCAATTCACGGGCGTGTTCAAGACCGACAAGGATATGCGGGATCGGTTTTTAAGGTTGGCTGGAAAATAGCCCATATCTTCGGATACGAACACCAAGCGCTCGCCAGATGGCGGGCGTTTTCGTTTGTGTTTCGCCTTTTCTCACGCGTGAATGACGGCGGGATAAAATATTAGTGAGAATGGTTGAATTGTATTGTGGGGTCAGTTTCCGCGAAGGTCTGAAAACATCAAACCCGAAGAGGCCTATCATGAAAAAATTCCTTACACCCGCTATTGGGCTCCTTGCGCTCGGCTTTGCCGCGCACGCACAGGACCGCCCTGAAAGTCCTGCATCCGCTGTCGAGAAAGTGGAAACCGTCAGAAACGATGTTCGTGATGCCAGAGAGTCGGCGCGCGCTGCTGGCGCTGGCAGCGACACAGATACGCAAAATGTTCGTGATGCCCGCGTCGAGCGCCCGGAACGCGT
>CAZMMU010000015.1:0-21211 GCA_964567455.1 uncultured Hyphomonas sp. | reverse complement strand
CGCGTCGAGCGCCCGGAACGCGTTGAGCGAGTCGAACGCGTTGAAAGAGTTGAGCGTGTCGAGAGGGTCGAACGTGTTGAGCGTCCTGAGCGCCCATCTGGCGGACGTGGCAGCTAAGAATAGCCTGACAAACAAAAATACAATATCAAGCAAGAGGTACGATAATGCGCGTGATGCGAACCCTTCCGGCTGCCATTTTGTCAGTCGCCATAATTCCTTTGGGGGCTGCCCAAGAGTCTGATGCTGATAGGGCCGACCGGCCCGTCACTACATCGCAGGCCGTCCAGTTCAAACCCAGTTTTACGATTGGCTTTGATTATAGTGAAGGTGATTTTGGTGATGCCAATGGTCTGGATACAACGACCATCTCCGTGCCCGTATCAGCTCGCGTTGATGTCGGTGATTTTCGCTTCTCTGTCAGCGGGAGCTGGGTTCAAATTGAAGGCCCGGGCGGGGTTCTACCGGGAGGCGTGATCGTCGGAGACGAAGCGACTGCGGCGGCACTTGTTCCGGAGCTTGAAACGAACGACGGCTTTGGCGACCTCACGCTCGGCGTGAATTACAATGTTCCAGCGAGCGTTACCGGCAAATTTCTGGTCCAGCTTCAGGGACGTTTGAAAGTGCCGACCGCAAGCAATGACGCCCTGACAACGAATGAAGTCGATGGCGGATTCGCAGTGGATGTCGCCTATCAACTGGGTGATTTCACGCCGTTTGTAACTACGGGGTTTCGCTTTCGTGGAGATCCCGAAGGGGCAGAGTTGAACAATACGTTCAATGTCAGCGTCGGTGGGTCCTACAATCTTGGTGGCGGGTACGCGATTGTTGGATCGTATGACTTCCGCCAAGCCACGACTGATACAGCTGAGGAGAGTCAGGAGGTCTTCGGGGCGCTGGCAGGCAAGTTCAACGATAAACTGCGGTGGACACTTTATGGGTCAGTCGGGTTTACTGACGGTGCTCCTGATCAGGGCGCTGGCGTGCAGTTGATTGCAAGCTTCTAAAGGCTGCCAGCCGCTAAAATCATTGAAAGGATTGCCTTCATGCGAGGGCAGTCCTTTTTTGCTGTTTGCCTTGTCGGTCTATCCCGGGATCACACGGTCGGGGGGCAAGTGACCGTCAGCAAACGTCTTAATGTTGATGATCACTTTCTCGCCCATCTCAACGCGGCCTTCGATTGTGGCTGACCCCATGTGCGGCAGCAGGACCGTGTTGGGCATGCCGATCAGCTTTTCATTGACGGCAGGTTCGCGTTCGAAGACATCGAGCCCGGCTCCTGCAATGCGCCCGTCTTCGAGCGCGCGGGCGAGGGCGGCTTCGTCAATCACCTCGCCGCGAGACGTGTTGATGATGTAGCTTTCGGGTTTCATCAGGCCGATCCTGCGTGTGTTCAGCAGGTGAAAGGTTGCGGGCGTATGCGGGCAGTTGACCGAGACAATGTCCATGCGGCCTAGCATTTGGTCGAGACTGTCCCAATAGGTTGCGCCCAATGCCTCTTCAATGCGGGGGCTGACACGATTGCGATTATGATAATGGACTTGTAGTCCGAAAGCTGCCGCGCGGCGGGCGACGGCCTGTCCGATCCGTCCCATACCAATAATGCCAAGTCGTTTTCCGGCAATTCGGCGCCCCATCATCCAGGTTGGTGACCAGCCGACAAATTGACCCGCTTCCATGGCCATGCGTCCTTCGGTCAATCGGCGCGGTACGGCGAGGATCAGTGCCATGGTAATGTCCGCTGTGTCATCGGTCAGAACGCCAGGTGTATTGGTTACGGCAATGCCGCGCCGGGCAGCACTGTCGACGTCGATATTATCTGTGCCGGCGCCAAATTGTGCGATCAGTTTGAGTTGCTCTCCCGCGCGCGCCAGCAGCCGACCGTCAATCTGGTCGGTGACAGTTGGCACCAGAACATCAGCGGTGGCGAGCGCTTCGGCCAGTTCTTCGGCGCTAAAAGGGTGATCATCCTCATTCAGCCGGGCGTCGAACAATTCCTTCATGCGCAGCTCGACGGCTGTCGGTAGCTTGCGGGTGACAACAATTTTCAGTTTGCCAGATTGCATATTTCCACGCCCTCCTCAGGCCAGACTGCTTGGCATAGCAGAGCTTGTAGCCCTGTCCAATGGGGTAAATCATTGTACGGGCCAGAGCCTGCCCATGCAAATTGGAGGCCGATGGTTTTTCATGGCTGCGATGTTTTGTCCGGAGCGATCTGCCTGACGCTTGCGCTTTTACATCCGATTCACGGATCTTTGCTAAACACGACCTTTCAGTACTTTGTAGAATTTGTAGAGTTTGAGGTGTTTTATGCGGTCGATGACTGTCGGGATTGCCATGTTCGGGGTATCATTTGGAGTTGGGAGTCTGGCCGTCGGGCAAGAAATTCGCGAGCCCCAGCCGCAGCGGGTCAGCCAATTCTCCGGCAAATCGGTACCGCGCTTTGAAACCTTGCGCTATTCGGAGGTCAATGGACGGGCCGGTCCAAGCCTCGATCATCCGGTGCGCTGGCGTTATCAGCGTGAAGGGTTGCCCGTCCTGATTGTCAAGGAGAGCCAGGACTGGCGCCGCGTGCGGGACCCTGATGGTGAAGAGGTCTGGATGCATGCGCGCATGCTGCGTGCAGGAAAAACCGGAATGACGCGCAGCGAGGTGAAGCTCTATCAGACCGCCAGCGCGACCAGCCAGCCCATCGCCAAACTCGAAACCGGTGTCATGGTGACTTTGCTCGATACGTCCGGCGAGTGGATCAGGGTGAGCGTGGAAGGGCATCGAGGTTGGGCGATGCAAAGCGCGGTTTGGGGCATCGCGCCGCAGCCATAGCTGGGAAATCGATCTGATTTTGATGTCTGAGCGGGCGTTTGATATTTGCCCAATATTGCCCTTTGCCAGTTGACTTCGCTCGCTTGGCGGTTTGGATACCGCTAAATCATGCAAGGAGACTGATTTGACCCGCGCCGGACCCCACGATTTTCACACGCCCCAATCTTCGTATTCCTATGATGAGTTGATCGTCTCCAGTCAGGGCGATCTGTTCGGGCCGGGCAATGCGCAATTGCCAGCGCCGCCTATGCTGATGATGGATCGCGTCACCGAAATGTCGCTTGATGGTGGTGAGTTCGGAAAAGGACATGTCCGGTGTGAGTTGGATATCAATCCGGATCTGTGGTTCTTCCAGTGTCACTTCCCTGGCGATCCAGTTATGCCCGGCTGCCTTGGGCTTGATGCGATGTGGCAGGCTGTGGGCTATTGGCTTGGATGGTCTGGCTCGCCGGGCAAGGGCCGTGCGCTGGGCGTGGGCCGGGTGAAGTTTACGGGCGAGATCACACCAGACGTGAAAATGGTGCGCTACGAGATCGATATGAAAAAGGTCAAGCGCGGCGGGCTGGTACTTGGCATTGCCGATGGCCGCGTCTTTGCCGACGAAAAACGTGTCTATGTCGCCGAGGATATGCGCGTCGGCATGATCCAGAAGGCTGAAGACTAGACGTCGAGCGGTCGTAATCCAAGTTTTTTCAGCGGGCTGAGCAGCGCGCCCGAGACCATGGCCGCCAGAAACTGCGGGGCAGGCGGTATGCGGCTGAGCGTGGCGGCTAGACCGTCTCTGAGCCAAGGTAAAATATGGCTATCTGACTGATAAACCGGCGTGAACAGGAAAGACATTGTCTGGTAAAGCCGGACATGAGTTGCTCTGAACTGGACGAAGCGGCGAAGCGCTTTGGGAACATCGCCGCCTGATTGCTCCAGTGCCAGATTGAGAGCGTAGGCATCGAGCAGCGCCATATTTGCGCCCTGACCAAGCTGAGGAGAGGCGGCATGCCAACTGTCACCAATATGGACAAGCTTGTCCTGAGAGATGCGACGGGTTGTGCGGCGGCGATAGCGCGCGAAGGTGAGTTGGTTGTGTGTGGTCACGCCATCGAGCAGGCATTCAGTTTCTGGCCACAGGGCGAGCGCTTCGCGCTTCCAGGTATCAAGGCCTGAGGCACGCCAATCTGCTTCCGCATCATTTCGTATCGACCAAAAATAGGTCGCGCTGACGGGCCCGCCGCCGCTTGCCTGACCGCTCGGCATGACTCCCGCCATTTTGTGTGCACCCTGATAACGCTGTTCCAGCGCGTCAATCGCGAAAGGTGCGCCCTTGGGCCATGGGATTGTTGCCCAGAGCGCGCCATAGGGAAGTGTTTTGCCCGGAGCAGGTACAAGCGGTGAGTTTACGCCCAGCGCGTCCACAACCAGATCATATGGCCCATAGATTGTGCCATCTGCCAACAGGATCGTGCCTGCGGTCTCATCACATGCGGTAACGTTAGAACCCGTTTGCAAGTCTATGCCACGGCTTTTTGCCGCTTCGAGCAAAAGATCAAACAGAGTGCCACGCTGGATGCCTTCTGCGCCGAGGCTTTTGCGCAAGGCGGTGAAGCGGACATCCAGTACGGTCCGGCCCGATCCAGCGGTTTCCCCGTGCAGCCGTTTGATCGGACTCGTTAGAAGCAGTGTCTTTTGAGCGAGGCCCAGCGTGTTGAGGACCGCAAGTCCTGTGGTCTGCAACATCAAGCCGGAGCCGACAGGAGCAGGGCGGTCAAACTGGTCGAAAACCGTAACGGCGTGGCCCGCCCTATGTGCCAGTGTCGCAAAGGCCAATCCGGCAATACCTGCGCCCAAAACGGCAATCGTCTTTGAGGTATCCATCAAAAGCTCTTGAAAGTGTTCTGATGCGGTTGGCAAGTGGGGTGTCTTGTCACGGCGATGATTTTACTACGGTCTGTTTGCGGGCTATACCGCATCAAGCTCAGCTCTGATCTGGGCGTGTCGGGCGCGGGTGAGGGTGTGTTTGCGCATGACGATGCCTGCGGCTCCAAGCAACAGAGCGGGCGGGACGATGAAGGTAAACAGAAGCCAATTGCTCGCGCCGGTGCTGACTGCACCTGTGGGATCAAACCCGACCTGTTCGAGCAGATTATACGCGATGGCCGGACCGAGTGCGAAACCAAGCTTTCCGGTTAAAGTCAGGCCACTAAAGAAGAAGCCCATGCGCGACTGGCCATAGTCCAGCTGGTCATGGTCGGCTGCGTCTGCGATCATGGAGCGGGCGAGGAATATGCCGGCACCAAACGCGACGCCATAGAAAATATTTGCCGCCATGATCACGGCCAGATGCGCGCCACTCGTGACGCCGAAAAAAGCCAAGGTGACCATGCCGTAGACCATGGCGCCGGAATAGACCTGATGTTTTTCGAACCGTTTGGCCAGTGCCATCCAGAGCGGGACGAATACTGTGCCTGAGCCAAAATAGACAACAAGTATCAAGCTCGTCAGATCAGGAAGCAAAAAGACATAAACGGTCAGCCAGACATATAGACTGCCAGTGATGCCAATCGCCGTATCAAGCAGAAGCGTGGCCGAGAGAATACGGCGCAAATGTCGATTTCGGAAAATCACCAATAGATCGCTCATTCTCGATGTGGCGCTACGAACCTTTGGCAGGGGGTCCGGTAGCGTAAAAGCTGTTATTGCGACCGAGATTGGCAAGGTGATCAACACAAAGCGGCTCATCAAGTCGGCGCGTCCGGCAGCCCCTTCGATTAGTCCGCCCAACTCGCCAATTGCGGGTAGGATAAGCACCATCAGCATCCCTGCTGTGCCGACGGCTTGCCGCCAGCCAATAATTCGGGAGCGTTCGTCATAGGTCGCGGCAAGCTCTGCGCCCCAAGCCAAGTGCGACAGGAGCAAAATTGTATAGCCCAGATAGACGACGAACAGCCAGAGCAGAAGATAGGAGGCACCTGCATCGGCAGGCGGATGGAACAGCTGGTGCACCGACACCATCACGAGCGGAACGGCCAATATGATCCAGACACGCCGGCGACCCCATCGAAACCAGACCCTGTCGCTGAGCCAGCCGAATAGCGGATCAGTGATGACATCTATAAACTTCGACAGCGTGAAAAGCGTGCCGACAAGCCCCAGTGTCAACAGCGTGTTCTCGGCATATAGCGGCGGGATATAAACCGTCAGAGGCACACTTAGCGCGGCCGTCGGGATGGCTGGCAGCACATAGGCGAGGATGTGCTTTGTCGAAAGCGGCTTGGTGTCAGACATGGACTGCGAGCGTGTGGCGGCGCGGGGCTGGCGTCAAGGCGAAACTAGAGCTGACGTTGCGGAGGGAAGGCGGGAGAGCGTCGTGCTCTCCCGGACCATGCCTAGCCTGCTTTGACAGCCTCGATCCAGCGTTCCACACGCTTTTCGAGAACGGACAGCGGCAAGGCTCCACCGCCCAGTATCGTGTCGTGAAAAGCACGTATGTCGAAATTCGCGCCAAGTTCTGCTTCGGCCTTGGCCCGCAGTTCCAGAATTTTCAACATGCCGATCTTGTAACTCGTGGCCTGCCCGGGCCAGACGATATACCGGCGCACCTCAGAAAGAGCTTGAGGCTCTGTGATGGCGGCATTGGCGAGGAAATAGTCCACAGCTTGCTGCTCAGTCCAGCCCTTCGAATGCAGACCGGTGTCGACGACCAGCCGGATCGCGCGCCAGATTTCAGAGCCCAGACGACCAAACCGCGAATAGGGGTCTGGATAGGTGCCCGGAATTTCCGCTGCCAGAAGTTCTGAGTAAAGTGCCCAACCTTCGACATAGGCGGTGAACCCAAGCTGTGTACGGAAGGTTGGCAGGCCCTCCAACTCCTGAGCGATTGCGATCTGCATATGGTGGCCGGGCAAGCCCTCATGATAGGCAATGACTTCCAACTCGCGCTTGGGCATGGCGGTCATGTCTGACAGGTGGGCATAATATGTGCCCGGACGCGAGCCATCGGGTGTCGAGGGGAAGTAGTGCTGGGCCGCGCCATCCTGTTCGCGGAAGGCCTCGACCCGTTTGACCACGAGATCGGCTTTCGGCAAATGACCAAAATAGTTTGGCAATTGGGTCTTCATTTTATCGATGACAGCGGTGGCGTCATCAATATAGCCTTGGCGTCCTTCGTCCGTGTTGGGGAAGTAAAGTCGTTCATCATCCTTGGTGTCGCGCAGAAAGTCGAAGAAGGCCCGCAAGTCGCCTTCAAAGCCGACCTCCTCGCGGATGTCGTCCATCTCAGCGCGTAGCCGTGCGACTTCCGAGAGGCCAATTTCGTGGATCTCGTCGGCTGTGAGGGATGTTGTGGTCTGATCGGCGAGGCGCTGATTGTAGTAGGCTGCACCGTTTGATTGCAACGTGCCGACGCCGGTGCCGACTGTGGACGCGTTTGGCATGTCTTCACGCTGCCATGCGATGAGGTCCTGATAAGCGCTTAGCCAGTCGCCAAGCAGGGCCGTACGTGCCTCACCACGCAAACTGTCGGCGCGGGCTTCGTCAATCGCACCGCTTTGGGTGAGGGCATCAAGCTTGGAGTTGATGTCAGTCCAGATGTCGCTGTCGACGCCACTATCGTCAAAGGGGGTGCCTGTGATGATGTTGGTCGATTCCTCGATGACGGCTTCAAATGCAAATTTTGGTGGCCTGTTGCCCGCTGCGGCATTGGCCTTGGATCGAACAATCAGCTCGTTCAGAGCGCGGCCGGTTTCGGTAATCCGTGCAATGTAGTTCTGCATATCCTCCTCGGTTTCAGTGACATGAAACGCGATCAGGAGTTGAGGGAAGGAGCCTTGCACGGCGCCCATCTGCTCGAACACATAGCCGTTTTCGGAAAAGGGCTCGGCAGCTTCAGCCTGATCGAGCAGAAACAGGAACACATCATAAGATGTCTTGGTTTCCTCATCGAGATCGTCATAGGCGAAGGTTGACTTCATTTCCGCGGCTGCCTGCCGCAACCATTCGAGATCTTCAGCATCCGATTCTGCGGTGTAGCGATCGAGCTTGTCCTGATTGGTGTCTCGGCCCAGAAATGTCTGCGCCTCGGGGCTGCGTGCGACTTGCTCTTCGTATTTTACCTCGAACCAGGCGTTTAGCCGTTCGCTGGCGGACTGCTCGGAGACGGCTGGAGCCGTTGGGGCGTTGCCTTGTGTGTCCGTTGTGTTCGAAGGGGAGCAGGCGATAAGGGCGGAACTGGCCAAAAGGGCGAGCACAAATGGGCGCATAGGGTTTCTCCGTCAAAGTTTGAATTGATTGAGCTTTAGCAGCCAATTTGCCCGTTTTGCAAAAATTACGCGTTCCAAAAACAGTTTTTGGGCAAAAATCCCCCTCGTTCACCGACTCTCTGATCGGAGCCGGCGAGACCCGATTCATCGAAAAACCAATTTGGAAAAGTCTGCCGAAGACGGAGTAAAGGATGAGATATACAACAAAAACAATTTACTATGCGATCAAGAAAGATTGCCGAACACGAATGTTCCGTGTTATTCCACTTTTGTTCCTTTAATGTTCAGTTAACGCTAAATTGTGGATAAATACGCGATTTGATGTAGCCCATAGCATCCCACGTCTTCCTATGGTAGCCCATTGTATTGCATACTAAGCCCAAGAATTGGCTGGAGCGAGCGGGGACGGCAGGTGTTTTCATCCACCTATGAGAGCGCAATTGATGCGAAAGGGCGGGTTTCCGTGCCGGCGTCATTTCGCGCGGCGCTCGGTGGAGCCTCGCGGATCTATGTCTGGCCTGCGCTTGACGGGCGTCCATGTCTTGAAGCTGGAGGAGATCAGTTAATGTCAGATTACCGCCAGATTTTGGCGCGTATGTCGCCTGACGATCCGGCGCGTGAGGCGATTGTTCATTCTATCTTTGGGCGCAGTGCCGATCTCAAAATGGATGATCCGGGCCGGATCAAGCTGCCTGAACTGCTGCTGTCCTATGCTGGGATTACGGGAAAGATCGTTTTTTCCGGTGCGTTTGATCGGTTTCGTATCTGGAATCCGGAGGAGTTTGCAGCCTATGACGCGGAAATGGTGGCCAAGACGCGCGCCAGTCGGGGTGAGATTGATGCCCCGTTCCGTGCGGCGTTGGCGGCAGGTGCTATTTCCAATGCCAAGCCTGCCAACGGGGAGGGTGACGCATAATGTCAGGTCATATCCCCGTCATGCTCAATGAGGTGCTTGAGGCGCTCGCTCCTTCTGACGGCGAGGTCTATGCTGATGGGACGTTTGGCGGGGGAGGCTATGCTATGGCGATCCTCGGTGCTGCCAATTGCCAACTTGTTGGTATCGACCGGGATGTCACAGCGATTGAGCGCGCCGAACGGATGGCTGAAACGGAGCCTCGTCTGATCCCTGCGCTTGGCCGGTTTGGCAAGTTGGATGAGTTGGCCGAGGGCGCCGGGTTTGCTGAGATTGATGGGGTTGTGCTCGATCTCGGTGTGTCATCCTTCCAGATTGATCAGGCCGCGCGGGGCTTTTCGTTTATGCGCGATGGGCCGCTCGATATGCGCATGGGCGGCGCAGGGCTGCGTGCGGCGGATCTGGTTAATGGGCTGGATGAGCGGGTCCTGGCGGATGTTATCTTCCGGCTGGGGGAGGAGCGCAAAGCGCGCCGTGTGGCGCGGCAGATTGCGCAGCGACGTAAAACGCGTCCGTTTGAAACGACGGCTGACCTTGCTAATGTGGTCGAACAGGCGCTTGGCGGTCGGCGCGGCGCGCGCACGCATCCGGCGACTAAGACGTTTCAAGCTTTGCGCATGTATCTCAATGATGAACTTGGTGAATTGGCGCGCGCTTTGGTGGCCGCTGAGCGTATTTTGCGCGTAGGCGGACGGATTGTTGTTGTCACCTTTCATTCGCTTGAGGATCGTCTGGTTAAGGCGTTTCTGCGTGAGCGTGGCGGACAGATGGGTGGCGGATCGCGGCATGCGCCCGCCAAGGCGGCTGGTGCGAGCCCAAGTTTCCAGTTGGCGTCTCGCAAAGCTGTTACGGTCTCGATTGAGGAGGCGGAGGTCAATCCGCGTGCCCGATCAGCAAAATTGCGCAGCGCCGTGCGGACTGATGCGCCCGCTTGGGGCGGAGAAGGGTGGGCCGGATTTGATTTGCCGCCCGTTGAAGAATTGGAGGGTTCAGAATGAGCCGTAATGCATTTATATTCGGGCTGCTTGTTGCGGTCATATTGGTCATTGGTCTTTACCGGGCCAAAGATGGTGCGCGCGACTCAAGTGCGGATATTGCCCGGCTCGAACAGGAGATCGCCGACGCCTACAAGCAGAAACGGTTGCTGGAAGCCGAGTTGGCGCATATGGGGCGGCGCGAATGGGTGGCGGAATATGCGCGTGTTGAGTTGGGAATGCAGCCCGCGCGCGCCAATCAATTCGCAACTGAATTTAATCTTGACCTGCTGGTTGGTCCTGTACGGCCAGACGGGCCGTCCGTCCAGGAGGTCGGCGGGGATGTGGCGGTGGACGATCCGGGCTTGGGTAAAGCAGGTGAGACGGAGGCGGGCGAACGCGAATGAGCGGCCTTTTGGGCATGTTGAAAGCGGGGCGCGTATCCCGCTCGCTGGTCATTGTGTCAGCATTTGCTGTGCTGTTTGCTCTGATCGGCATGCGCAGCGTATCGGTTGCGCTCGGGTCTGGCGCGGTTGATCGGGCGGCGATCTCGGCGGAACGCGACGCGTTTGGTCGGGCCGATATTTACGATCGGAATGGTGAGCTTCTGGCAACCTCGGTCAGCGTCTATTCCCTGTTTGCCGATCCGCGCGCCATTTGGGATGCCGGTGATGTTGCTGCGGCGCTGTCTGGGGTTTTCCCCGATCTGGATGCAGCCGAGATCACAATGCGGCTTGAAAATCGCGCGCGGGCGTTTGTCTGGATCAAGCGGGGCCTGACACCACGCCAGCGTCAGGCTGTTTTCGATCTTGGGGTTGAGGGACTGGGGTTTCGGGTCGAGCGCCAGCGTGCTTATCCGCGCGGCAGTCAGGCCGGGCATGTGTTGGGCCATACGGATGTTGATGGCGTCGGGCAGATGGGTGTAGAATTGGCGCTGGATACCCGGCTGCGTGAGCGCGAAGAACCGATCCGGTTGAGCCTTGATTCGGGTGTGCAATATGTGCTTGAGGCCGAGCTTGAGGCCGCAGCTGATGCCTATGATATTATCGGGGGGGCTGGTGTGGTTCTGCATGCGCCGACGGGCGAAGTGCGGGCGCTGGCGAGTTGGCCGCCATTTGATCCAAACCGGCCACAAATGGCCACCGAGGCGGCAAAACTCAATCGGGCAACCGGCGCGGTCTTTGAATTGGGCTCGGTGTTCAAGCCTCTCACCATCGCCGCAGCGCTTGATGCTGGCCGGATTAGTCAGGATGAGGCATTCGACGTCCGCTCCGAACTCGTGATCAATGGGTTCCAGATCACAGATACGCACCGCGGAGCGCCCTATATGGATGCGGGCCTTGTGCTGGCTGAAAGTTCGAATATCGGCACTGTGCGGATTGCCGAGCGTCTGGGAGCGGACGGGCTTTCGGAGGCTTATAAGCGATTGGGCTTGTTTGATCGGGCAGTGATTGAAATGCCAGGCAGTGCAGCGCCTATTTTGCCGCGCAAATGGACCGAGTTGTCGACTGCGACGGCGAGCTATGGGCATGGGATTGCGGTCAGTCCTCTGGCCTATGCGCGGGCGTTTGCGGCGCTTGGCAATCAGGGGCTTGTCCCCGATCTGACGCTGGTCTCCGGCGCGCGCGATCCGTCGCGGCCGCCTTTGGTGTCTTTCGTATCGCCGGCAGTGTCGCGTGAGCTTGTTGATATGCTGCGGCTGGCGGTGACCGAGGGGACGGGCAGCCGCGCAGACGTGCCGGGGTATCGGGTGGCAGGCAAGACAGGAACGGCGGAGAAGCCTATTGCGGGCGGGTATTCTGAAGAGCATAACGTCAACAGTTTCGCCGCGCTTTTCCCCTCTGATCGCCCAGAATATGTCGTATTGGTGGTGCTAGATGACCCACGGCTTGGGGGCGAGCCGGGCGGCACAGCGGCATTGAATGCCGCGCCAGTGGCGGGTCGCATTATCGAGCGGATTGCGCCTCTGTTGGAGGTGGCTCCCGAGTTTGATCAGGCTACGCTGTCCGAACGTGTCTCCCAAGAGCGGAGCACGCCATGACATTAAGAGACCTTTTTCCTGATATTTCGCCTGCTCTTCCAGACACCGCCGTGACGGGCGTTACAGCCGACAGCCGCAAAGTGGAACCCGGCTTCGTTTTTGCTGCTCTGCAAGGTGTCCAGGCCGATGGCCGTGACTATATTTCGGGTGCGATCGCCAATGGGGCGGTCGCCGTCTTGGGACATGATCTGCCGGAGGGTTTGTCTGTTCCGGTCATTGATGTGGCCGAACCCCGGCTCGCCCTGGCCGAGGCGAGCGCTCGGCTTTACCCCGAGCAGCCAGAAATCATGGTTGCGGTGACGGGCACCAATGGCAAAAGTTCGACCGTCGATTTTCTGCGCCAGATCTGGGCCCATGCGGGCAAGCGGGCTGCGAGCCTTGGCACATTGGGTGCTGTTGGTCCGTCAGGCGCCATTGATCTTGGTCACACGACGCCAGACCCGGTTGCGATCCATCAGACCCTGCAAAGTCTGGCTAAGGATGGTGTCACGCATGCCGCGATGGAGGCATCGTCACACGGGCTGGCGCAGTACAGGCTTGACGCGGTTGAACTGTCTGCAGGTGCCTTTACCAATCTGACCCAGGACCATCTCGATTATCACCCAACGTTTGAGGATTATCGCGAGGCCAAGCTGCGTCTCGTTAAAGAATTGATACCGGCGACATGTCCGGTTGTCATCAATGCTGATAGCGATGAACGCAAGAGTTTCGAGAACGCGGCCAGGATCGGGGCTTGTCCTGTTGTGTCCGTTGGTTGGCGCGGGGCGGATCTGAAAATCTCGGAATTGATGCCGCGCGCTCATGGGCAGACCCTGTTTCTGAACTGGCGGGGCGAGGCGGCGCAGGTTGATTTGCCGCTCATTGGCGAGTTTCAGGCGCTCAACGCGTTGACCGCTGCGGGACTTGCCTTGGCGCTTGGCGAGACGTTCGAGGCTGTGCTCGCAGGCATGAGCGCGCTTCAGCCCGTCAAGGGCCGGATGGAGTTTGTTGGGAAGTCGGATGAAGGGGCAGGGGTCTTTGTCGACTATGCCCATACGCCTGACGGGCTCGACACATTGCTCCGTGCCGCACGGCCACATACCGCGGGGCGGCTCATCCTCGTCTTCGGTGCCGGAGGCGACCGCGACAAGACCAAGAGGCCTTTAATGGGCGAGGTGGCTGCGCGTCATGCCGATGAGACAATCGTGACCGATGACAATCCGCGCTCGGAAGTGCCCGCCGATATTCGCCGTGCGATTCTTGCGGCTGCGCCGGATGCGACCGAGATCGGCGACCGGCACCAAGCCATCTTCGAAGGCGTCCGTCGGCTCAAAGCGGGTGACACGCTGCTGATCGCGGGCAAGGGGCATGAAACTGGCCAGATTGTTGGCGACACTGTGCTGCCTTTCTCCGATCAGGAGACGGCGCTCGCCGCGCTGGAGGGAGGGGCGGTATGACCGAATTTCTCTGGACCGCCGCTGATGCGGCCGCCGCAACGGGCGGAGCGACCACGGGCGGATGGCTTGCGTCCGGTGTGTCGATCGATACGCGCTCTTTGACCAAGGGTGATCTGTTCGTCGCGCTCACCGATCAGCGTGACGGGCATGATTTTGTTGCTAATGCTTTTGCGGCAGGGGCCAGCGCTGCTCTTGTGTCGCGCGATGTGGCCGATGTGGGTGGGCCGCTTCTTCTGGTTGATGATGTCCTGCCCGCACTTGAAGCTTTAGGCATTGCAGCCCGTGCCCGATGTCAGGCAGTGCGGGTGGCGGTGACGGGTTCTGTTGGCAAAACCAGCGTGAAGGAGATGCTCGCGCAGATTTTTCGTGCGGCGGGCAGTGCCCATTGGTCGGTCAAAAGTTTCAACAATCATTGGGGTGTTCCGCTGACGCTTGCCCGTTTGCCGCAGAACACCGAGCGTGCGGTGTTCGAAATCGGCATGTCCACGCCGGGCGAGATTGCTCCGCGTTCGGATATGGTTCGGCCGCATTGCGCGATCATCACAAAGATTGCCGGCGTGCATCTGGAAGGGCTTGGATCTGTTGCCGGTGTCGCCGAGGAGAAGGCTGGGATTTTCTCGGGGCTTGAGTCGGGCGGCGTTGCGATATTGCCTGCCCAGAGTGACTTTCTCGATCTGCTGCGGACCCGCGCGCTTGAGGCGGCCAGTGATGCTGAGTTGCTGACATTTGGAACAGCCGCTGGCAGCGATGGTCGGGTTCTGTCTTATAGTGCCGAGGGGCATGGCGCATTGGCCGACCTTGATATTCTCGGCAGCAGAGTTTCGGTCAAACTTGCGGCGGGCGGCGCGCACTGGGCGCTGAATGCGGCGGCAGCGCTTCTTGCATCCGTGGCGAGTGCCAAGCTTTCCGCACGTGAAGCGGCCGAAGCGCTCAGCGGGTTCGTGCCACCTGCAGGGCGAGGCGGTGTGGAGGAATTGCCCTTACGTGGTGGGGGGACATTCACGCTGGTCGATGACAGCTATAATGCCAATCCGACAAGCATGGCAGCGGCGTTGCAAACGCTGGGCACGCGCCCGGCGACGCGGCGGCTCGTGGTGCTTGGGGCGATGGGTGAGCTTGGGCCGGATTCTGCCAAGATGCATGCAGCCCTCGCGGGTGATGTCGACGCTTCGGGCGCGCGCCATGTCTGGCTTGCGGGTGAGGATATGAAGTCGCTCGCGCGGGAATTACCTGAGTCTTTCGAGCAACACTGGGCCAGCAAAGCGCAAGATCTGCTCGAACATGTGCAAAACGCACTTTGTCACGGGGATGTGCTCTTGATCAAAGGCTCGAATGCGTCCGGGATGGTTCAGTTCGCAGATGCGTTGCGCCAATGGAGCGCTCGCACAGACGAACAGATGTTGGAGCGCGGTGTAGAACACGCCGCAAAGGGTTTATAATGCTATATCTCATTTTCGCCCGCGAAGACGGGCTGTTCAACCTTTTGAATTATATCACCTTCCGCACCGGCGCAGGGATCGTCACGGCGTTTATGCTGGCGGTGATCTTTGGTGGTCCGCTGATCGGCCTGTTGCAAGGGCGTCAGGGGAAGGGGCAACCGATCCGCGATCTCTCGCTTGAGGCGCAATTGTCCAAACAGGGCACGCCGACCATGGGCGGTTTCATTATCTGGTTCGGCATGTTTGCGGGCACATTCGTGTGGGCCGATCTGTCCAATCCCTATATCTGGACGGTTCTGTTCGTCACCATCATCTTTGCGGTGCTCGGGTTTTTCGACGATTATGCGAAAGTCACCAAGCAGACCGATGCGGGTGTCTCTGCGCGGGTTCGGCTTCTGGTCGAGTTTGCTGTCGCCGCGATTGCCTGCGGGTTTGTCATGGGTCTGCATGGTGCGCATACGCCGCTTGGCCACGCTGATTGGGGAAGCCTGAGCGGGCTCGCCCAGCAGATTGCCGCGCTTGCGCCTGAAACAAGTATCGCGCCGAATGATCAGAATTTTTCAGGCGGTGTGGCTGTGCCCTTCATCAATGACTATTTCTTGCCGCTGGGTGGATTGTTCATCCTGTTCGGCACAATTGTCGTCGTAGGGTCGGCCAATGCGGTCAACTTCACCGACGGCCTTGATGGGCTTGCCATTGTGCCGATGATGTTTGCGGCCAGCGCCTATGCACTGATCGCGTATCTGACGGGTAACTTCCAGTTTTCTGACTATCTGGGCATCCAGTTCACGCCCGGCTCTGGTGAGCTTGCCGTTTTGCTTGGCGCTATGATTGGCGCGGGTATGGGCTTTCTGTGGTACAATACCTATCCTGCGCGGGTTTTCATGGGCGACACGGGCTCGCTCGGTCTTGGCGGTATGCTCGGGATTGTGGCGGTTGCCGTGAAACACGAATTTGCCCTTGCGATTATTGGCGGGCTGTTTGTCATGGAAGCGCTGTCAGTGATGATGCAGGTTGGCTATTTCAAATTCACACGCAAGCTGACGGGCGAGGGCAAACGCATTTTCGCCATGGCGCCGTTGCACCACCATTTCCAGAAAAAGGGATGGCCTGAAACCCGTGTCGTCGTCCGGTTCTGGATCCTGTCCTTTTTGTTCGCCCTTGCGGGCCTTGCCACATTGAAGTTGAGGTAATGCGCGTTAGATGATCCCGATCACCGAATATGCCGGGCGCGACGTCGCCGTTTTCGGACTTGGCCGCACGGGGCTAAGTGCGGCTCGTGCATTGGCGGCGGGCGGGGCAAATGTGCATGCATGGGATGACAATGAAGAGACACGTGCCAAGGCGGAAGCAGCTGGCATAACCTTGTCGGACATCAATAAGCGCGACTGGCAGAACTTTGCCGCGCTCGTCCTGTCGCCCGGTGTGCCTTACCGCTTTCCCCAGCCTCACCGGATTGCCCGCATGGCCGAAATGAGCGGTATTCCGATTGTGGGCGATATGGAGCTGTTTGCGCGCGCGGTGAATGATCTGCCAGAGCGCGGTCGTCCGAAGATTGTCGGCATTACGGGGACCAATGGCAAGTCCACCACGACGGCGCTGATCGGTCATATTCTGACCGAAGCGGGCAAAGATGCGCGCGTGGGCGGGAATATCGGCAAAGGCGTGCTCGATATGGAGCCGCTGCACGCCAATGCGATTTATGTGCTGGAACTGTCCTCTTATCAGCTTGATCTTGTTGAAAGCCTGCATTGCAATGTGGGTGTCTTCCTCAACCTGTCGCCTGACCATCTTGATCGGCATGGCGGGCTTGATGGCTATATTGCCGCCAAAAAGCGCTTGTTCCTGAACCAAACCGCATCGGATTTTGCCGTTGTCGGGGTCGATGATCTGCAATCCCAGTCTTTGTCGATGAGCTTGAGCACCCAAGGGCCTGCGCGGGTGATTGAAGTGTCGTCCTCCTATGCGCTCGGGCGGGGGATCAGCGTCATTGATGCCCAGCTTTATGACAGTCTGGCGGGTAAAGCGTTCAAGTATGGCAGCCTGCATGATGTCACGTCGCTGCCGGGCCGGCACAACCATCAAAACGCGGCGGCCGCATTTGCCGCTTGCCGCATTCTTGGTGTTGAACCCAGTGTGATCATGGACGCGATTGCGACCTTTCCGGGCCTGCCGCATCGGCTTGAAACGATCGGCTCGATTGGCGGTGTGCGGTTCATCAATGATTCCAAAGCCACCAATGGGCAAGCTGCCGAGCAAGCACTCAAAGCCTTTCCCCGCGTTTACTGGATCGCTGGCGGTGAGCCGAAGTTTGACGGAATTGATGATCTGGCGCCGCTGTTTCCGAATGTGGCCAAGGCTTATCTGATTGGCAAGGCGCAAGACAAATTTGACGCCAGTCTCAAAGGTAAGGTACCGACGGCCAAATGCGGGTCGCTGGATGTGGCCGTGCGGCAAGCCTATGAGGATGCGCGTGCTTCGGGCGAGCCGTCCCCGATCATTCTTCTGTCTCCGGCGTGTGCCAGTTTTGACCAGTTCAAGGATTTCGAGGCACGCGGGGATGCGTTCAGGGCGTTGTTTGAGGAATTGTCCGGTCAGGATGCGCTAATGGAGCAGGCGTGAATACGCCAGCCCGCAGCGACCGGTCCTTGTTGACCGAGTGGCGCCGTACAATTGACTGGCCCATTCTCGTTGCCTGCGCGGTTCTGATCGGGATTGGCTTGCTTGCTGCGCTGTCAGCAGGGCCGCCAGCGGCAAACCGGATTCACTATGCGGATCCTTATCATTTCGTCTATCGCCAGATCGCTTTTGCAGCCTTGGGCGCAATCGTCCTTCTTTCAACCTCGATGCTGACGGTGAAATGGGCGCGACGCTGGGCGGCTGTGGTGTTTGTGGGGACTGTTTTTCTCATGCTGTTCATGCTGGTGTTTGGACATGAAGCCAAAGGGGCGCAGCGCTGGATACGGTTTGCCGGATTTTCGCTTCAGCCAAGCGAATTTGCAAAACCTGCGCTGATTGTTCTGGCAGGATGGTTGTTTGCGCAAAGAGAGTTTTACCCGAGCGTACCCTGGGCTGCGGTCGCGTCTGGACTATGGGCGGGAACGATTGGGCTGTTTCTGTTACAACCGGATGTTGGCCAGTCAGCTTTGCTCACGGCAGCCTTTCTGATCACGTTCTTTATTGCCGGATTGTCTTGGCGCATCGGGGCAGCGTTTGGGGTGGGCGGGATTGTGCTGTCTGGCTTATTGTTTCTAACATTGCCGCATTTTCGCGCCCGTTTGCTCGGCTTCTTTTTTCCATCCGATTATGACACTTACCAAATCGACAAGGCATCAGAGGCGATTGCCAATGGTGGTTTGTTTGGAGTTGGGCCGGGGGAGGGCACCATCAAGGCCAGCTTGCCGGATGCGCATTCAGACTTTGTCTATGCTGTGCTTAGCGAGGAGTTTGGTCTTGTGCTTTCGCTGCTGGTAATCGTGCTCTATGTCTTCATCATTGTGCGGGGCATGCTGGCCGCCCGCCAGATCGAAGATTCCAGTCCGCGCGCGGCAGCAATTGGATTGTTTGCACTTTTTGGCCTTCAGGCCGCCATAAATATCAGCGTAAACATCAGTCTCATCCCGCCCAAGGGGATGACGCTGCCCTTTGTTTCCTATGGTGGCTCATCGCTTCTGGGCACGGCCTTGACCATCGGGTATGCGCTTGCGCTGGTCCGGCGGCGCGGGGCAAAAATCCGTTGGAGAAGGACATCCTATGACTGAGCAGGCAGATAGACCTCTGGTCGTTATTGGTGCCGGCGGGACGGGTGGACACATGTTTCCAGCGGCAGCATTTGCCGCTGAAATGCGCGCGCGGGGCTGGGCGGTGGGCCTGATCTCGGATGTGCGGGGCTTGCGCTATGCCGAGCATTTTCCAGCCGACTGGAAGAACCAGGTCGATGCGGCAAGCCCCAATCTGCGCAAGGTGTGGACGCTGCCGGGTACCGCGCTCAAGCTGAACAAAGGCGTCGGTCAAGCTGCAGCGCTTCTGAAGGCACGTAAAGCAAGCCTTGTTGCGGGCTTTGGCGGCTATCCGGCCTATCCCGCGCTCGCGGCGGCCAAAAGACTGAAGCTGCCCATGCTGATCCATGAGCAAAACGCCGTGCTTGGTCGTGTCAATCGCCGCTTTGCGCGCGTTGCAGATGAAATCGTTGGCGGCTTTGCGCGGCTTGACAGGCTGCCCGCTGGCCGCAAACATCTGCCCATCGGAAACCCCGTCCGCGCGCCTATAGCCGCTGAGCGTGAGACGCCGTATCCGCCCACCGATGGCCCCTTGCGCATCTTCATTACGGGAGGTTCGCAAGGCGCGCGTATTCTGGGGGAGGCTCTACCGCTTGCCATTGCCAATCATATACCGCCTGTCCTGCGTGTGCGGATCAAGGTCGTGCAGCAGGTGCGCGAGGAGCAGATAGACGAGGTGCGCGCCATCTATGACAAAGTGAAACTCGACGCCGAGCTGAAATCCTTCTTTGATAATATGCCTGAACAGATCGCCAAGGCCCATCTCGTCATCGCCCGCTCCGGCGCTGGCACGGTGTCCGAGATTGCCGCCATTGGGCGGCCGAGCATGCTGATCCCGCTCAAAATTGCCATGGATGACCACCAGACCGCCAATGCAGCGACACTGGTTGATGTGGGCGCTGCTGACCTCATTGACGAAGATAATCTCTATCCCGCTTTAATCGGTGAGCTGATCAAGACACGCCTGGAAGACGGCGATGATCTGCGCTCCCGCGCGAGTGCTGCCAAGGCCGCAGGCACGGTGACAGCCGCCAGCGATCTGGCCGATCTGGCGGAGAAGATTGCGGGAGTGAAGGGATGACGTCTATTCTACTGACGATGCGTCAAAAAATATCAAAGGCCAAACGATGACCCAAACCAAACCCACCCCGTTCGATCATGGTCCGGCGCATATTGTCGGCATTGGCGGCATCGGTATGTCTGCGATTGCCGATGTCATGCTGACCATGGGCTATGCTGTGCAAGGCTCGGACATCCGCGAAAGCGAGATTGTCGAACGGCTGCGCGGGCGGGGCGCTAAAATTTTCATTGGTCATGATGGCGCGAATGTCGAAGGGGCGGGTACCGTCATCATTTCGACAGCGATCAAGGCGGGTAACCCGGAAGTGGATGCCGCCCGCGCCTCTGGCATTCCCGTGGTTCGCCGCGCCAATATGCTCGCCGAGATCACGCGGCTGAAATATACGGTCTGCGTTGCGGGGACCCATGGCAAAACAACAACAACCAGCATGGTCGCCGCGCTGCTTGACGGAGCAAATGTTGACCCGACCGTCATCAATGGCGGCATCATTCAGGCCTATGGCTCAAACTATAAGGCGGGCGCGAGCGACTGGATGGTCGTGGAAAGCGATGAGAGCGACGGTACCTTCGCCAAGCTGTCGCCGACTGCCGCGATTGTGACCAATATCGACGCTGAACATATGGACCATTACGGCACGATGGAAAACTTACGCGCCGCCTTTGATACTTTTGTCGAGAATTTGCCGTTTTACGGTTTTGCTGTTCTGTGTACAGATCACCCTGAAGTGCAGGCTCTTGCTGCGCGTATTGTCGACCGTCGGCGGATTACTTATGGCTTTAATCTTCAGGCCGATGTCCGGGCCATCAATATGACTACGGATCTGGACGGCGCGCATTTCGATGTGGCTTTGTCTGGAAAGGGGCGCGAGGAACGCAGAATCGAGAATCTTATCCTGCCCATGGCGGGGGAACATAATGTCCAGAATGCGCTGGCCGCCATCACCGTCGCGCTGGAGCTTGGCGCTACTGACGAGCAACTCCGCGCGAGCCTTGCCGGATTTGGCGGGGTCAAGCGCCGCTTCACCCATGCTGGGGCGTGGACGCCTTTGGCTGGCCAGCCGCCGGTTAAAATTATCGACGATTACGGCCATCATCCCGTAGAGATCGAAGCCGTGCTCGGTGCCGCGCGTGATATGCTTGGCGAGGGGCAGCTTATCGCCGTGGCCCAGCCGCACCGATACACAAGACTGAAAGACCTGTTCGAAGAGTTCTCAACCTGTTTTGACAAGGCCGACCATGTGCTCATCGCGCCCGTCTATGAAGCGGGGGAGAGCCCGATTGACGGCATCACCCACGAAACACTTGTCGCCTCGATCCGCAGCCACGGCCACAAGGATGCCTCTGTGCTCTCGTCGCTCGATGAGTTGCCCGACGCCATCAAGTCCATAGCCAAGCCCGGCGCAATGATCGTTTGCCTCGGCGCTGGGGATATCTCACGCTATGCTAATGAGTTGGTTGGAAGGTTGGATAAATGACG
>CAZMMU010000014.1:20251-65955 GCA_964567455.1 uncultured Hyphomonas sp. | reverse complement strand
ACCCGCAAACACCGGACGCAACAGACATGCAAAACCCTTTTGAAACCGAAGAGCGCAAAGCCTTTCGCGAGTCCCTTGCCAAACTCATCGCCTCGGACGTCACCCCCCATGTCGATGACTGGGACGAGGCGGGCGAGATGCCGTGGCATATCCATGAGAAATTCGGCGAGATGGGCGTGTTCGGGTTCGGCGTGGATGAAGCCTATGGCGGGCTCGGCTTTGACGACATGTTCATGCGCGCTGCATTCTCCGAGGAGATTGGCAAGTGCGGGGCAAATGGCGTCTGGGCCGCGCTCAATGGCCGGACCATTTCCATTATGCCGATACAGGAACTTGCCTCCGAAGCGATCAAACAGGAAGTGCTGCCCGATGTCGTCGGTGGCCGGAAAAGCTCGAGCCTTGCCATCACCGAACCTTCCGGCGGCTCAGACGTTGCCGGCCTGAAAACCACAGCCAAAAAAGACGGTGCGGACTATATCCTCAATGGCTCGAAAACCTTCATCACCTCTGCGATGGATTCTGAATATTTCGTCGTCGGCGCACGCACGGGCGGTGAGGGCATCAAGGGCATTTCGCTCTTCTTCGTGCGCCATGATGACCCCGGCTTCTCGCGCATCCCGCTAGAGCGCAAAATGGGCTGGTGGTGCTCGAACCAAGCCACGCTTTTCTTCGACGATATGCGCCTGCCCGCAGACCGCATGCTTGGCGAGGAAAATCGCGGCTTCATCTCGATCATGGAAAACTTCAACCCCGAACGGGTCAGCCTCTCGGCCACCGCCCTCGGCATGGCCAAGCTCTGCCTCGAAGAAAGCATCAACTGGGCGCAAGACCGCCAGACCTTCGGCCAGCCCTTGATCAAGCATCAGGTCATCCGTCACAAAATCGCAGACATGTCCGCCCGCATCGACGCCTGCGACGCTTACATGAACCAGGTCTGCTGGATGGCCAATGAAGGCAAGCCGGGCATCGCCGGAGACATCGCCAAGCTCAAATTCCACACGACGAAAATGCTTGAATATGTCGCCTCCGAAGCCATGCAAATCCTTGGCGGCGCTGGATACCTGCGCGGCAATGTCGTCGAGCGCGCCTATCGCGAGGTGAAAGTTCTCGCCATTGGCGGCGGCTCCGAGGAGATTATGCGCGATCTGGCCGTCCGACAAATGGGGCTATAGCTGGCCTCCCCCTTACGCATATCGAACAAAGACGCCCGCCGCCTTTGGCTTGACGCGCAGGCCCTCTCGCATCCGCCGACAGGCAAACCCGACCTGCTCGCCATTATCAAACAGCTCGGCTATGTCCAGCTCGACACAATCCAGACCGTCTCCCGCGCCCATCACCACATCCTCTGGAGCCGCGCCCAGCATTACCGCGAGCCCATGCTCGAAAAACTGCTCTCGACCGACCGCGTCCTTTTCGAACACTTCACCCATGATGCCTCAGTCCTGCCCATGGAGTTCTACCCGGCATGGCGTCGCCAATTTGTCCGCCTCGAAGCGAAAGTGCGTAAATGGGAATGGCATCGCAACATGCTCGACGCCGATGGCCGCAATCATTTGCTCGAACGCATACGCGAAGAAGGCCCGCTTTCCACCGCTGCCTTTGACACCAAAGTCAAAAACCCGAAACCCAAAATGTGGAACCGCCCACCCCACAAATTGGCCCTCGACTACCTTTGGTATGCAGGCGAACTATCGACCTCCCACCGCGAAAATTTCAAAAAATTCTACGACCTCTCTGAGCGCATCATCCCGCCCCACCTCCACCATGACGAATGGTCTGACACCCGACAGATCGACTGGCTCATCCGCGGCGCGCTCCAGCGTCTCGCCTTTGCGAATGATGGCGAAATCAAACGCTTTTGGGATGCCATGGACTATAAAACCGTAAAAGCTTGGATGAACGAACACGGCGCAAAACTCGTCCCCCTCGAAATTCAGGCCGCCGACAAAACCTGGCACAAAGCCTGCGCCTTACCCGATATCGAAGCCCGCTTGGCCACCGCCCCCAAACCCACAGCACGCCTGCGCATCCTAAACCCGTTCGATCCGCTCATCCGCGACCGCAAACGCCTAAAACGCTTATTCGGCTTTGACTACCGCATCGAAATCTTCGTTCCCGCCGCCAAGCGAGACTATGGATACTACGTCTACCCCCTGCTTGAAGGTGACCGCCTCATAGGGCGCGCAGAAATCGTCGCCGACCGGAAAACCAGAACCCTCACTCTGAAAAAACTCTGGCCTGAACAGGGCGTGAAATGGACGCCAGCCCGCGCCAAAAAACTCGACACCGAGATCGCTCGCTTCGCCAAACTCGCCGGCGCTCTGACCCTCCAGGCTGAGCCGGGCCACCTCGCCTAAAACACGCGCGCCCTTGTGTCCGCCTCTCAGACACTGTACCCGCTCGGATAAGCAGTATCGGCGTCAGTTTCTACCAGTGAGGGTGGACCGCGCGTCCTCCCCAAAAGCCCTGAATAAAGAGGGCCGGAAAGAAACAATATGACCCATTTTGAAGGCGTCGCCCCCGCGCTCGCCGAAGCCCTGTCCGCGCGTGGCTACGAAACCCTGACCCCTGTCCAAATCGCCATGCTCGACTCTGATCTCGCCGGTAAAGACCTCTTGGTCTCGGCCCAGACCGGCTCAGGCAAAACGGTCGCGTTCGGCATAGCTGCCGCCGCAGACATGCTCGGCGAGGATGGCCGCCTCCCGCGCGCCGACTTGCCCTTCATGCTCGTGATCGCGCCAACCCGCGAACTCGCTTTGCAGGTCAAACGCGAGCTCGAATGGCTGTTTGCCAGAGCCGGCGCAAAGATCGCCTCTTGTGTTGGCGGTATGGACATGCGCGATGAACGCCGCGCGCTCAGCCAGGGCGCACACATCGTTGTCGGAACGCCGGGCCGCCTCGTCGATCATGTCGGTCGCGGCTCGCTCAATATGGATGATCTGAAAATCGTCACCCTCGATGAAGCCGACGAAATGCTCGATATGGGCTTTCGCGACGAGCTCCAGACCATACTCGATGCCGCGCCCGAAAACCGTCGCACGCTGATGTTCTCGGCAACCGTCTCGCGCTCCATCGCCAATCTCGCCAAGACTTACCAAGACAATGCTGTTCGCGTGAACACTGTCGCCGAAAAATCCCAGCACACAGACATTGAATATCGCGCCATCACCGTCGCCCACGGAGATAAGGAAAACGCCCTCGTCAACGTCCTGCGCTATTACGACGCCAAAAACGCCATCGTCTTCTGCGCCACCCGCGCGGCGGTCAACCGCATCCATGCCCGCATGAACAATCGCGGGTTTTCCGCCGTTGCCCTGTCCGGTGAGTTCAGCCAGAAAGAGCGGTCCCACGCTTTACAAGCCATGCGCGATGGGCGCGCCAAAGTCTGCATAGCAACCGATGTCGCCGCCCGCGGCATCGATCTGCCCGACCTCGAACTCGTCATCCATGCCGACCTGCCAAAAAATCGCGAAGGGCTCCTGCACCGCTCGGGCCGGACAGGCCGCGCTGGCCGCAAGGGCGTCTCTGCGCTGATTGTCGGCCCGTCCGACCGACGCCGCACTGAACGTCTCTTGCAAAACGCCAAGATCGACGCCGACTGGGTCAAGCCGCCGTCTGCCGAGGATGTCCGCAACAAAGACAATGAACGCTTGCTTGAAAATCCGATCTTCTCGGAGCCCGTGCGCGAAGAAGACAAAGCCTTCGCCGCAGCCTTGCTGGAACGCTATGGTGCCGACCAGATCGCAGGTGCCATTGTCCGCATCAAACGTGAAGAGAAATCAGCTCCCGAAGAACTGCGCGACGTCCGCGATAAACGTCCCGCGCGCGACCGAAACGAGCGCAGCCAGGACCGAGACCGGGGTGAACGCAATGACCGCCGCGAAGAGCGCCCGCGCAAAAAGCGCGATGACTTTTCCAATGGCGAATGGTTCTCCCTTTCGGTCGGGGCCAACCAGACCGCCGAAGCCCGCTGGCTCCTGCCCATGCTCTGCAAGGAAGGTAAGCTCGACAAATCCGCCATCGGCGCCATCCGCGTCCATCCGAATGTCACTTTTGTAGAATTGGCTCCCGCCAGCACAGAAGGCTTCCTCAAAGCCATCGGCAAAGACATGCTGCTGGAAAAATCCATCTCCGTCACCCGGATTGACGGCGTCCCGCAAGTCCTCGCCGACGATGCAGGCGACGCCCGCCCACCGCGCAGCAAACGCCCCTCCGGTCCCAGACCCGCACGTCGTCCCAATGGCAACAAATCAGGTGGCAGTAAATTCGGGGGCCGCAAGCCAGAGGGCAAAAAATCCGAATATAGCCCCAAGGACGGCCCACGCGGAAAATCCAAGCCCTACAATAAATCAGCCAAAACCGATGGTAATGCAGCCGACCGGTCCGAGCGCTCCAGCAGCCCCTCCACTTACACCAAGCGGCCACAATCTGGCGGTGATAAACCCTTCAAGCGCAAAGGCCCCAATTCCGGCGGCAACGCGCCTTACAAGGCAAAACGTCCCGCTTCGGGCAGCCCGACGTCAAAAGCTCTCAAGAAAACGTCGTCCATGAAAAGCCGTCTGCGCAAGAAATCTCAAAATAAGTAATAGCTTACAATTATCGCCCGCAAATATGGCTCACAATCGAAGTCAAACCAAAAAAAGAATGTCCGGCGATTGTGAGCCAATTTTGCCAAAAAAGGGGATCATGGCTGAAGCAAGTGTAGTCCCGCTCCAGCGTCGCTTATAAGCATATTCGGACCGGAATGCCAGTCCGTTGTGCAGTATTCATCTAGCTTTGCGCTGCCAATGTCTCATTGAACCGCACGGGCATACCGCCGCCTTTCCGGACAATTTCACCCTCGCGCATAACCACAGTCCCGCGAATGATCGTTGCGATCGGCCAACCAGTCGTTTCAAACCCGTCAAACGGCGTCCAGCCGCATTTGGATTTGGACCAGTCCGTCGTAATTGTTTCCTTGCGCTTGAGGTCAACAACCGTGAAGTCCCCATCATAGCCTTCAGCGATCCGTCCCTTGTCGGCCATACCAAAAACACGTTGCGGTCCAGCGCTCGTCAATTCCACAAAGCGCTGCAAGCTCAGCTTCCCGTTCGCCACATGCGTCAGCATGATCGGCACCATAGTCTGCACACCGGGCATGCCAGACGGCGACGCCGGATAAGGCCTCGACTTCTCCTCAATCGTGTGCGGCGCATGATCTGACCCCATCACATCGACAATCCCGGCATTCAGCGCCCGCCACAACGCCTCCTGATGGCGTATCTCGCGAATTGGCGGGTTCATCTGTCCATAAGCGCCCAGCCGATCATAAACGTCCGGCGCCGCCAAAGTCAGATGCTGAGGCAGACATTCCACACTCGCTACATCCTTCGCCTCGCGCAGCAGCTCCAATTCCTCCGCCGTCGAAATATGCAACACATGGATCCGCTTGCCCGTCTTGCGTGCAAGTCCGATCAACCGCGTCGTAGAGGACACCGCCGTCTCGACATCGCGGACAACAGGATGCGAATTCCAGTCCCCTTGCACGGCAAGCCCCGCGCGCTCTTTCAGCCGGAACTCGTCTTCCGAGTGAAACGCCGCCCGCCGCTTGATCGCCCGCAAAACCGCCTCGACCCCTGCATCGTCATCGACCAGCAAAGAGCCCGTCGAGGAGCCCATGAACACTTTTACACCGCAACAGCCCGCCATCCGCTCCATCTCGGCCAGCAAATGCGGGTTCTCTTTCGTCGCTCCGGCATAAAACGCATGGTCCACATCCATCCGCCCCTTTGCCCGTGCCAGCTTGTCTTCCAGCAGATCAGGTGTCGTTGTCGAGGGATTGGTGTTCGGCATTTCAAACACCACCGTTACCCCGCCAAGCGCCGCCGACCGTGCGCCCGTTTCCAGATCTTCCTTGTGTTCGAGGCCCGGCTCGCGGAAATGTACCTGACTGTCGACCACACCCGGCAAGACATGCAAACCGCCCGCGTCGAACACCTCGCCCGCCAACGCCGCATCAATCTTACCGATTTTGGCAATCTTCCCACCAAGCACGCCAATATCGGCCAAGGTCTCCCCGCCAGGCGACACCACAGTGCCCCCGCGAATCAGCAGGTCATATGTCTGGGTCATCAGCGTCCACCTTCAATCTGTTCTTCATGCTCTATGCTTTGGCCCTTTTACCAGACGGCGACAATAGCGAAACGTGACATTTACCACCAATGCAGGAGAGCCATGTGTCCCTACGGCAACAAATCCACTCTCACGCATAGTTCACGATAATGTAATCTACTTTTTGCGCTTATTGATGATAGAACGGCCCCGCATCTGCCAGACAAATGCGAAGCAAAAAAGGACACTCAGAACCCATGTCATCCACGATCAAAAAGCTTGGCTGCGCCTCTTTCCTCGCCGCCACTTGCCTCTCGACGACCGCCACCGCACAAGGCCTCTTCGGTGCAGAGCCAGCCGATAGCAGCGTTTACGTATCGGCATTTGTCGGGGCAGGGTTTCCCGGTGATGCCAGCTTTGAGGGCACCCAAACACCAGACCCCGCAATCCCCGCAACAGTAGGCGGCAGCGTCGCCGGCGCACCTGCGAGCGTGGTGGCTGATTTCGGCACCGACATCTATTTCGGCGGGGCCATCGGTTACCAGCTTCCTTTCCAGTTCTGGGGCCTGTTCCACCCGCGCATCGAGCTTGAAGTCAGCTATCTCGACACAGACGTAGAGGGCGGCAGCTTCAATGGTGGTAACCAGATCTTCAGCGGATCACAGGAAAGCCTGTTCATCTTCGCCAACAATTACACAGACATCAAATGGCGCGACGATCAGCTCGTGATTCCCTATTTCGGCGGTGGCTTCGGCGTCGGTTTCATCGACACGAACATCCTCTACGTCCCGCCGGCCGCGCCCTTCGCGCCTGCGCCTGCATTCGGTGCCATCGGTGACGATACAGGCTTTGCCACCCAAACCGCCATCGGCGCGACGGTCGTGCTTACCGAGCAGCTGGAGCTATATGGCGAAGGCCGTTACCTGAAGACCTATGGCATCGACGCAGAACGCCGTTTCCTCGGCGGCGGCACGACTGATCTCTTCAACGCAGACCTCTCCGACAGACCAGATGGCTTTACCCTGTCTGCCGGTGTCCGCTACCGCTTCTAGCCAAGGCAATTCCGAAAATCCAAGCCGGCGGCTCCTCCCGGGCCGCCGGTTTTTTTGCGAAAATCCCTAGCTCAACTGGTCACGCACCAATTGGGCGTAAGCGCCGTCTCTTGCCAGCAACTCCTCATGTGTACCGTCTTCCACGACGCGCCCTGCATCGAGCACCAATATCCGGTCCACCCAGCGCACAGACGCCAGCGTATGTGCAATCACGAGCACCGTTCGTCCCTCTGCAAACCTTCGCAATGCCGCCTGCACAGCCGCTTCGCTTGTCGCATCAAGCGCACTCATCGCCTCATCCAGCAACAAAATGGGCGCATCCCTCAGAAAGGCCCGCGCCAGCGCAATGCGCTGCTTCTGCCCGCCGGAAAGCCGGTTCCCGCGTTCGCCAACAGCGGCGCTAAACCCCGCCTCTAACTCGGCAATAAACTCGTCAGCATGCGCAAGTTGCGATGCTGCCGCAATCTCCTCCAGCCCCACATTGGTGCGCCCAAACCCGATATTTGCACCCACAGTATCATCAAACAAAACCGGGTCCTGCTCAACCAGCGCCATAGCGGACCGCAAGTCCGACACCGACAGATCGCGCGCATCGACACCATCAATCAACACCCGCCCCGAAGCGGGGTCATAGAGCCGCAAGAGCAGATTAAACAACGTCGATTTCCCCGCCCCCGATGGCCCGACAATCGCCACCCGCTCGCCCGCCTGAACCGAAAAATCAAGCCCCGAAAGCGCAGTGTCTTTGCTGTCTCCGCCATATGAGAAATGCACATCCTCAAACGCAATCGCTCCGCTCACAGCCTCCAGCTTTCGCGAGCCATCCACCGTGTACAAAGGCGCATCAACAATCTCATAGAACCGTTCACCCGCCGCCCGCGCCTCCTGAGCCAAAGCGCTGAGCCCCCCGAGCGCGCGCACCTCTGGCGCCGCAATGGCGATCAGCGCAATAAAGCCGAGAAAATCCCCAATCGTCGATGCACCGCTCGAAATCCGCCACGCCGAAAATGCGAGCACACCCGCAATCGCTGCGCCCCCCGCCACTTCAAGGATCGGATCAACCGCCGCCTTGTTCCTGAGCACTTTGAGGAACAGCTCGGCCCTGCGCCGAAATCCGCGCGCCGCAGTCGCCTTCTGATAGGGTTCCAGCCCATAAGCCCGCGCCGTGCGTGCCGACTGAAACCCTTCAGACAGAAGCGAAGTGACCTCTTCCATCTGCTCTTGCGAGCGTTTCGCCTGTTTGCGCACCCGATTACCAAGCGCCACGACAGGAGCAAACGCAATCGGATAAATGACCACAAGGACCAGCGCGAGCTGCCAGTCCATCCAGACCATCGCCGCCAAAGCGCCGATCAGCGTTAAAACACTTTTCGACGCGCTATTGGCAAGCCTGAGACCAGCGTCGCGCAATGTGTTGAGATCATTGACAAATCGCGAGACAAAGCCGCCCGATGCACCCTCAGCCAGCCGCGCAAAGTCCCCGTCCACAAGCGCTGAATATTGATGGTCTGATATATCGACAAGTGCCCGCTGCACGCCCGTATTGTTCAGCATGGTCATCAGATAAAGCGAGAGCGCTCGAACAATCGCCGCCCCGACAATCAGCAAGGGCAGAAGCCATAGCATCGCCTCAGATCTCACAATCTCTGTCGGTTGCGCGCCGCCTTCGATCAGACCCTGCAGCAAATCCCCAAGCAGTTTGATCAACCAACCATAAGAGACGACTGCCACAGACGTCACGAGCGCACACAGAGCCCCGCCAGCGAACCAACGCCAGTGCGGCAACATGTGCTGCCCCAGAAGCCGTTTCAGGCTCCCCGTTTTGGTCCTAGACGTGGTGATGCGTCCCAGTCTCCGGATCGAGCAGCTTATGTGCGTGCAAGATGAAATAGCGCATCTCTGCATTGTCTACCGTCCGGTGCGCCGCATTCTTCCACGCATCATACGCAGCTGCATAGTTCGGATACGCGCCAACAAAATCGATCGCGTCCAGATCCTCAAACTCAACCTCGGTAACGTCGCGCAACTCGCCACCAATGACGATGTGCAGCAACTGTTTCGCGGTATTTGTGTCTTCACTCATAATTTTGTCCAATCCTGTGTTCGCGTCCGACCACCCAAACTCTAGCCGTTCGGATCAGGCAGATCGAGATGTTTCATCCGGTCCAATAGCAAACCATAAAGCGGCTTTCCAGCCGTAAGCATGGATCGCTGGGCTGGAATATCGCGGTTAAATCTTAAGGGGGTCCCAATATGTGTGCTGACCATGCCGCCTGCTTCGGCCACCAGAACCGCACCCGCCGCCAGATCCCAGTCCGATTTTCGCACCAGCGCAAACGTCGCATCCCACCGCCCTGCCGCGACCAGCGCCATCCGGTACAGCGTGGCGTTCGGCTTTGGTTTGGGCAAGATAAGGTCCGGCCAAGGCTTAGGCCATCCGGGATGTTTGACCACGGCTTCATCAATAATAATCCGCGCGCGCGCTTCCTCGTGCCTCTGGCTGACCGACAAAGCCTCCCCGTTCAGAAATGCTCCGCCGCCCTTATGCGCTGCGTACAATTCCTCATGCATCGGCGCATACAGCACACCCGCCACAGCCTCGCCGGCCTCGACAAGCGCGAGTGCTATACACCAGTTCGGGTCCGCAGGACGCATATAGGCCCGCGTGCCATCAATCGGGTCAATCACCCATGTCCGCGCCTGCGACCGCGCATCCGCCCTGTCCGTCGTCTCTTCAGACAACCAGCCATAATCCGGCCGCGCGTCTCTGAGCCGCTCCAGCAAAAGCGCATTCACCGCAAGGTCGGCTTCAGTTACCGGATGACCCGGTGTCTTGTCCCAAGATTTTGCCCCGTCCGAGCGGAAGCTCATCGCCAGAGCACCCGCTTCGAGCGCCGCTGAGCGCATCAAATCCAGATCGGCGGCCAGGTCACACTTAGGCACCTGCAATGGTCATATCCTCGATCAAGACACTCGGCGCATCGCGCGAGCCGAAAAACTCCAGATCATCACCGCAAATCATCCGCGCATACATGCTCGGCAAATCGCCAGCAATCGTTACCTCCGCCACCGGATACGCAATCTCGCCACCTTCGAACCAGAAGCCCGACACCCCCACCGAATAATCCCCCGAATTCGGATTGATCGACGGCCCGAACATGCTTGTGACCAACAGCCCGTCGCCCGCATCCGCGCGCAACTGCTCTGGCGTCCTGCTCCCGGCGTCCAAATACAGATTCGACGTCGAAATCCCCGGCGGATCACCAAACCCCAGTCCGCCAAACCCGTTCGGCTTCATTCCCAATTGCCGCGCCGATGGCCCGTTCAGCAGCCAGGTCTTCAGCACACCATCTTCAACCAGAGCCGTGCGAGAAACCGGCAAGCCTTCCCCGTCATGATTGCGCGATCCCATCCCGCGCACCCGATGCGGATCATCCACAATCGACACACCCCTGGCAAACACCTGCTGGTCCATCCGGTCCTTCAGAAAACTCACCCCGCGCGCAATCGATGGTCCCGAAATCGCACTGATAAATGCGCCCACAAGGCTCGCCGAAACGCGTGCATCATAAATCACATGCGCTGTCCGGCTCTCGATCTTGGTTGGTCCAAGCCGCGCCACCGCGCGCTCGCCAGCCAGTACCCCGATCTCCTCAGGGCTCAGCCTGTCGGCCCGCCTGCGTGTCGAGCGAGACGCAAAGTCGCGCTCCATCGCGCCGTCCTTCTCCGCCAGCGCCGCAAGCCCGACACCAGACGAGCCGCCCGCCTTATGCGCCGAGAAACCATTCGTCGCCGCGACCCAACGCTCAGACCGGCTCCAGCCTGTCCCGCATCCGGCCACTTGTTTAACACCCGCCACACCGAGCGCCGCCGCCTCCGCTTCAAGCGCCTCCGCCTCAAGCCGCTCGGTCGTCTCGCCGTCATCCCCATCAAGATCAAGCGCATCCAGATCCGTCGCCAGCGCGTCAGCCGACATCAGCCCGCAATAGGGATCCTCGGGCGCGGCCTTAGCCATCGCCACGCAGCGCGTCACAAGCGCCTCAAGCCCCTCCGCGCTCAGATCCGAGCCCGAAACATTTGCCTGCCGCTGACCAAAAAAGCACCGAAGCGCCAGCCCCGATGCCTCATCCCGCTCAATCGTTTCCAGCTTGCCGTCCAGAACAGAAACATTCACACCCTCAGACACGCCAAGCCGCACATCGGCGTCCGTTGCCCCGGCGCGCGTGCACGCGTCCAGCACGGAGTTAAGAAGATCAGCGGGCGGTAGGTGAAAATCTGTCATAAGGCTAGATGCCCTCGCTTGCGTCCGAACGCAACACGCAAAGCCCACCTGCCGAACGCAAAAGACCCGAAGCCAGAAGGCCCGGGTCTTCAAGTCAGACGTGTCAGATCATATCAAACGTCGCGGCGCGCATCCGGCAAGCGATCATTAATATCGTCGCGAATGTCGAGGAAGGTGACGATCAGCCCGCACACAAGGCTCGCAACGACCCAGCCGCCAACCAGCCCGACGACGACATCAAGCGCCACAGCCAAATCGCCGTCAATGCCGGGGATCCGTGAGGTGACATCGCCGCCATTCACAACGCCGAACACAACACCATAAGCGATAATGGCAAAGAATGCGGTGTAAACGGCCGTCCGGAAACTGTTGATAATCCAAAACTTCATTGTTCTAATTCCTTATGAGCTGCATTCAGCAGCTAGCTCTTTTTCTCTTCCGGCAGGCGATCATTGAGATCATCCCGAATATCAAGAATGGTCACGATCAGTCCGCAAATCAGGCTCGACGCCAACCAACCTGCAAACAGTCCGAACACGATATCCAGAACAGACGCCAGAGAGCCTTCAACACCCGGGATCTGCATGGCAACACGGCCACCAGAATGCACGCCCACCAGCACGCCAAATACGATGATCGCTATATAGGCCACATAGACCATTGAGCGGAAACTGTTGATGATCAAGAACTTCATATTCATCCCTCCAAATCTGCATTTTGCAGACGATTAGCCCGATTATGCCTTGGCTTAAGCTTTAATCAAGCCAACTCGGCAGGTTCAGCGCAGGTTTATTAACAAAACGGACCCGTTTCGCGCCCCTCAAGCGACCAGACGCCTCTATTCCCGCCCCAGAATCCAGGCCAGATCAAGCCTTTGCCGCCGCTCCAGAAAGGCCGTTTTCACAGCCATCCGGTCATAATCTTCCGCAATCCAGCGAAAGAAGTCGTCCGGCTGATCAGCTCCAGCATCTAGCGCCGATTGAAAAAAGGCATCCAGCATGCCCGTTTTGCCTTGTCTTATATGCAAATATCGGAAACTCAGCTGCTCAACTGCCTCAGAGACTGCGACCCCTTTGCGGGCAATCAAATACAACACCGACATCAGCCCCGCCCGATCCGCGCCAGATTTACAGTGCATCAGGGCCGGATAAGTCAGGTCCGCAAACAAAGCACGCACCCCCAAAACCGTCTCCCGCGTCGGCGTATCCCTTGAAAACACTTGATAATTCACAAGCTCGATGCCCTGATCCGCGCACGCTTCTTGCTCAAGCAGATAATATCCGCGTGTCGACACCCCTCGTAAGTTCAAGATCGTCCGCACACCACGCTCGGCCTTATGGGCAGCAATCTGGCGTGGCGACGGCTGGTTCGCCCGCCACATTTCGTCCGAAAGCCGATGCAGATTGGAAAACCGCGCCCGCAGAAAGCCGTGATCTGCCCAGATCATCTCCCGATGGGCACGCTTGCGGCCGCTCGGCAAGGAAAGGTCCGCAGCAATATGCGGTTTGCGATTTTTGCGGCGTTTGCCCATTCCGATGCGCTTAGCATCGGCGCACAAGCCCCCGCAAGGCACAAATCTGGCCGACCCTATAAACCAGACGGTAACTAACTCTGTGGCAAAATCAGCTTGGACAAATCTCAAAGGACTCAACGTAAATGCGCATCTTGTCATTTCGAACTTGCATTCTGGCCGCAGCTCTTGGCTTTACCGCTTTTCCAGCATGGACATTCGGCATCGGCTTGCAGCCAACCACTGTCGAAATCGAAGTGGCGCCCGGCGAACGCAACCGACAGGTCATCAACATCGCCAATGTCCATACTGAAAAAACCATTTCGCTGACCCTCGGGCTTGCCGACTGGTCGCTTGATGAAAATGGCCAGATCCAGCTTTCGCCACCAGACGAGACCGACACGTCTGCCGCAGGCTGGGCCCGTTTCAGCCCTGCCTTTCTGACCCTTAAGCCCGGCGAGTCCGAACAAGTCATAGTCGATATGGCCACCCCGACCCGCCTGGCCCGCTCGGGCGACTTCCGCTTTGCTCTGCTTGCCTCAACCGTTTTGCCCGAAGAACGCTCGGGCCAGTCCGGCGTCTGGAAGAAATACCAGATCGCCACCTTGTTCTATCTGACCACGGGGTCAGCCAAGAGCGAAGCGGCGATCACCGCTGGCGAGGTTAGTGTCACTGAAGAGGGCGTGCGCAATCTACATCTGGGCATCGAAAACTCCGGTAACGCTCATGCCCGTCTGCAAGGTGTCATTGAGATTAATTCCGGCGGCAGCTTGGAAACCGTTCCGATCACAAACCTTGTTGTCCTGCATGAGGGCCGCCGCGACTATGTCACCCGCCTGCCAGATGATGTTCCCGCCGATGCGTCAATCGAAGTTCGGCTGAACAATATCTTTGCCCCGCAAACAAATGGCGAAACGCTGGCCCTGCCGCCTTACCGCATCTCTCACTCCACGGTCGCCGAGCCTGTTGCGGGCTCGGGGTCGGACAGCACTGAGCTGAACCCATAGCACGCGGCATCTTCCGCTCGGCCCTCTTACTGGGCGTACTTGCCACACCTTGTCTGGCCAGTGCGCCCGCACACGCGTCTTTCCTCGATTCAGACTTCTTCTGCCGCGTTAAGGGCTGCGTCATCGTCCATGACGGTTTCTCTTTCGACGTCTATGATGTCCACATCTTCACAAACAATGGCACGGTGCCTCCCGGCGGCGAACTTATTCCGTGGACGGGCAATCCGTTTCAGGGCACAGGCACCGTCAATCCTGTCTTCACAGGCTCGCGGACTGAAGGCTTCCATGTCATTGCTACCGATTCCCAAGGGGTCGAAGTCGGCTTTGACCAGACCGGCGATGGCAGCGCCAATATACAGGCCAGCGGAAACAGCAACGGGTTCCTTGATGCCGGCGATGTCTTTGGCAGCGTCCAGCTTAACCAGAACACAACGCTGCGCGCACTCGACACCTCGACCCAGCGCAGCTTCTACATCTCCTCACGTACAACCGGATTCCGCATCTCCGCCCGCTCCTCTCTGACCGGCGGTTCGGACGAGCTAAACCAGGTCAGCCGGCTGAACAATGTCCGCTTCGATTATGGCATCACCCCGCAAGGCAATGATGACGGCATGGCCTTTGGCAGCGCAGCAACCCTTGGCAGCTTCCGCAAACTCGGCGCGTTCGACACCCTCGGTCCGCTATCTGTAAGCGCACAATTCATTGCCGAATTTCCCACCGCAATCCGCCGACAGTTCGACAATGACCTGCCCGAACAATCGATCCGCTTTGACTATGTCTACGGGTTTGAAGGCTACGATCTGTCGCTCGGCGCGGGCGACCTGCGCTACCGGATCGAATTCGACTTCTTCCGCAATTAGGGCCTCGTGCTGCAGCGACTGAAGCGCCTAAGCCTCGCCGATCACGCCCCCTGAAAACTCATCTTCCCCGCCCACGCCATGGCGCTCCAGAGCTGGCAGATCAAACGGCCGCACCACAAACAGATTGTCCTCGCTCAGCTCCACAGACCGCGAATAGATAATCCCCTTGAAGTTCACGCTCAGCTCATATCGGCCCGGTGACAGATTCTCGAAACTATACTGTCCGAACGACGCCGACACCGCCGTCACAGCCTCTTCATCCGCAGGCACATCTTCACCAACGCGCTTGAGCGACACAAACATGCCCTCCACCCGATGCTCGCCCGGTGTCACATCCCCATCACCATCCTCATCAACAAACAGCGCTCCGCGAATCTGCCCGCTCGCAACAATCGGAATTTCAAGTTCAGTCACGCGCCCATCGCCAATCGTCGCTCGCGCCGAGACATCGTCAGGCACCAGCAAACCAAGCGGCAATGTCCGCCGGTCCACCGTCACCCCATAAAGCCCCGTGCGTATATTCTGGATCGTAAACCGGCCATCCCGGTCAACCCCGAGCGCAAGCCGCGTTCCGGTCACCTGTATGCGAACCCCCGGCACGCCTTCCTCATCCGGCTGACGAATACCATCACGGTTCCGGTCAAAATAGACCCCGCCTCGCAGCACGCCCAAGCCTTCTTTCGGACGGGTATGTTTGCGCGGCTCATTAAACGTCAATCGCCCCCGCAGCGCGACAGAGAAATCGCGTGACCCAGACAGATTATCAAAATAATTACTCTCCAGACGGATGAACCGCGTAATCGCATAGCTCGCATTGAGCGACGCAAAAAACTGCGTGGTCGAGTCTTCAGGATCAACAGATTGCAGAGCCGAGAACTGCCCTTGCACATTCAACCGGTCACCAAACCGCTGCCCACTATTGGCCGACACCGTTGCCCCGATCCGCGCAAATGACTGCTCGGGCGACCAAACCGCAGACGCTGTGGGTCCAGCCGCAACACTTGCGCCTTCGCCCAAATCCTTGCGCAGCGGCAAAACCGACACGCTCGACACAAGACGCTGCATCGTCTCGCCCTCAGTCTTCGTGTTCGTATACGCCGCCTGCACAACGCCCCAGTCAAACCGCCGGAACGCCCGCGCACCGATAGACCGCGACGTGCCGCGCTCATCCGCCGTGCTCGTGCTCGAATACGCCGTATCCACGGAGATGTTCAGATCAAGCGGTGTCACCCGCCCATTAAACGCGCTCGATACCGTAAAGGTCGAGCTGCCATTGTCCCCGCTCGTGCGCGCATAGCTCGTTCGGACACCGGCCGCTACATTAGAGATCGGCCCCCAATCCTTCACCGCGCGCCAGTCTGTCGAAACCGACCCGACAAAACGCGACGCAGACGGTCCGCTCAGCGCGCCCTCCAGCGTCGACCCGCCCGACAGCCCGCCACCCTGATTAAACCCGCTGCCATCATAGCTCAAACTGGCCTGCAGGCCGGCTTGGCGATTAAAGCGATAGCCACCTTGCGCCCGGCCGCGGAAATCAAACTTGGTCCCGTTCGCCGTATCGAACACGCCCGCATCCGCCGCCACAAAGACAGGCTGCAGCCCCAAATCATGGCCTGCGCCACGGAAATGCTTCTGCCCACCCACCACAACGCGCGTCCCGCCGCCATTCGGCGTGGTCGCCGCCGAAATACCGAACTCCTGATTGCCATCAGCAGCCAGCCAGCGCGCGCCGCCTGCAAAGCCGGAAAACGTCGGGCGCGATGCCGTCTGCGACACTTCCTCAGACCCGCTCAGCGGCACACCCGCCGACAGCGCAATAATATTTCCGGTCTTCTCCCGCCGCGTTCGGAACGTCACCCCGCGCAGCCGATTTTCGTCAACACCGCTCAGTTCCCGGAACCGCGAATTGGAATCACCTACAGATCCAACCCAACCATTCAAGGACTGCGCTTCGAGCGACACCCAGCCCGGTGCCAACTCCTCGGGACGGGTCAATCCGCCAACCGTTTCATACCGCAATTGCGTGTTCAGCGACCGCAGACGCGAATCAAGCTGTAAGGTCGCTGGCCCCCGATCGCTGAGCGCAAACTGCAATTGCTCCGGCACCCAGCCCGTCGCCGCTGCCTCATCGACCACACGCTCGCCGGGCAGCGCGCCACCGCCCAACCTGTCGTCCAGTGTGACCACAATATCGCTCGTGCCCGGTTCCAACAGAATATGCGTGCCCGTCAAGGTTTCGACCGCCGTAAATGGCAAGAGCAACAGATCAGGATCTGCATAGGCAATATTCGGCGTCACCCCGCGCGGTGTACTGTTGACGGTCACCAGCCCGGTCGACAGATCCAGCGAAATACGCGCCGCATCCTGAATACGTGTCACCGTCACCACATTACCGTCAGACCGCTCAAGCGCATGCCCCAATGCCTCGACCACCACTTCCAGCGGCACCAGCAAAACCGGACCAATCGAGCGCGGCTCCACATCCGGTGTCACGGTGCGCTCACCATTGATCCACAAATCCAGATCAAACCGCGGGCGCAGTCTGTCATCGAGTGTAAACGTCCAGTCGCCAACCTCGTTCTGCTCGGGAACCGTGCCCGTCAGAATCCCGATAGCGTTTGGCGAAATCCAAGTCGTCGCCGCCTCAAGCGGTTCAAAATCCGGCAGCGCGCCCAGTTCGGTTGCGTTGGCCCGCACCACGCCATCGCTGACATCAAGCGACATCACCACCCCGTCCTGAAAACGCAAATTAGAAAGGACGGTGCCCTCAATCGTGACCTTGCCCTGCAAATGGGTGAAGATCGGGCTGGCCTCGATGAGGACACCGTCAGTGTCCGTGCGTCGCGAACGCACGGATAGGGTTTCGTTTTCGACCACAACATCGATATGTTCGATTGACGCAGCCACATCCGGTGCGCTCTCGAAGCCGATTTGAAGCGGCGTGTCGGACAACTCGGCTGCAGGATCGTTTGCCCGTGCCGGTTCTCGCGTGTCGATGGTTATGAGCGCGTTAGCAGCAGCCACCGGGTCGGCAGCATCTGCCTTTGGGGGGGGCACGATAGGAGCGGCGACCTCTGCGGCAGGCGCAGGGGGTCCCTTTGCCCCATCGGTTTGGGCAAAGACAGGGGCACACAGCCCCAATGCGGTCGCAAACACGACCGCGCGTATGGCGGTCGAGCAACTCATAAATGCAAGCTAGAGGCCCTTAAGGGCCACTAAAGCCTAGCAGGCCGGTGCATCCAGAAGCGCTCGGCATTTGGCAGACGACTGGCAAGCCGTCTCGACAATTGCTGGAAAGCTTTGAGGTCCGCCACGATCGACGCTCTCGACCATCAGGCTTGGCGCACCGCGTTGCGTGTCCAGCGTGAAGGTTTGGTCCAGCACGATTTTCGTCCGCCCGATTGAGACAAGCTCGACCGTATGCGACCGCCAGATTGTGCCGGTTTGTGTGGCTTTAGCCAGCGGCTTCAGGCAGGTGCCCGTCAGCCAGGCGTCGCCGGTTTTTTCGTCCAGAAGGACGCCATCCCTGCTATCTTCCAAGCCAACCCAGAGATTTGCATCTTCTGGCCCGGCAAAGGCAGGGGTAGAGATGGTCGCGACTATTGTCGTCATACCAAGGATTACCCGTTTCATTTCATCACCCATTTTTTATATTTATGGGTCAAGTGTAACGGACTATGGTTAACATCTCGCTTCATGGCGCATTAAAATCCATCCAAAGATGCAGGAAGAGATATAGCGTCAAAATTCACAATTTTATTGTTAAAAAACAGAATAGTACACGCATACCCTGATGCAATGAATGAAGTTCGAAATAGCGTTTTCGTGATGCTAAGAGAGTCTGTATTTGTCGATTTATCCCCCAAAAGACCCACCGCTCACGCTTGCAGCACGTCCACAAACGTCGCTATAAGATTCAGGACACTCAAAATAAGGCATTTCCCCATGGCTCAGCCCCGTTTCAGTCCAATTTATCTGGCAATTTGCTTGGCTCTCGCGGCCTGTGGCGCGCCGAGCTCATCGGATGAGAGTTCACAAAAATCTGTTCAAACACAACAAACTGCGCCGGAATCCTCATCCACCGCAGCAGCCATTGACGAAGCCACACGCTCCGAAGGACGCCCCGCGCCGACGGTCAGCGAGCCATCACCGGAATTTGCCGCATTACCGACGCCATACAGCGAGGCCAGCTACTCGGTCGGAAAACGCGTCTTCAAGCTCTGCTCGACCTGCCACACCGTCGCTGCAGGCGGCCCAAACACAATCGGCCCCAACCTCTATCAGATATTTGGCCGTCAAGTCGGTGCCGCTGAGGGCTTCAACTACTCTCAAGCCGTTGAAAATGCGGACTTTATCTGGACGCCGGAAAAGCTCGACGAATGGCTCGAAAGCCCGCGCAACTTCCTGCCGGGCAACCGCATGACCTTTCAGGGCGTCCGCAAACCCACAGATCGCGAAGCGGTCATCGCCTATTTGATGGTCGAAACCGGCTGGCAAGCTCCCCAATAGGCTAAAATCGCCTGACGAGGCTAACCAACAGCCCGATCTCTTGAAAACGTCCTGACACCTCTTGGCGATAGCCGAGGCCCAACTCATTCCGTCCAAAGGTCCGCGAAATCTTCGAATCCAGCTTGATTGAACGCGCGTCTCCCGAGCCAGTTTCAAGATAAACCTTGCTGACACTCCACCATTTGGGAAAAATTTCTTGCCCAAAACCTGCTTCTAGCCGCTGCCGACGGCAATTACCGTGCTCACGCGCAATCACATCCGCAAACGCAAACCATTCGCGCTCTTTTCGTTTGGTCCGTCCTGTCACACCAACCGAGAGCCGCGCCTCGCCCCCTGCGCTGTCACACCCGTCAATGGTTCCGCCAATCGCCGCTCCGCCAACGACGCCCCCTTCAAAAGCCGCCGTAAACCGGCCTTTCTGCCAGATTTGACGCCGTGCCGTCGCCCGATAGGCATATTGGTCCTGACCAGACAATTGCGGAAACTGAACCCCTTCGGCCTGTCCGATTATCGTCCACCTGTCCGTAACGCCATATTCCGCATATAGCTCGCCACGCACCGCGCCAGCGCCGTCAATACGCTGGCCGAGGACTGCAACCTCGGCGTAGACATGGCCCTGTCCTTGAGACCAAGGGCCTGCCGACGCCGTGTTGACCGTGACGGCAGACACCCCAAGCGCAGAGCCAACAAAGATCGTTCTGGCGGCTGCTTTCATTGGGCCACACGTCTTGCGAGCAACCCGCCCCATAAAGTCATGCTATCTAGCTGTCATAGCCCGGCATCTGCCGATCCAGCCGCCGCAGCAAGCCCGGCCAGGCGAGCATATCCGCGAGCACTTTCATGCCGTCCGGATTTGACTGGCCTTTGACCACTTGTTGCACATCATCCCCGCACTCAATCAAATTGGCGCGCCCTGCCGACAATGCCCGCACCTGCATGGCACAGGCGCGCTCGAGGAAGAACATGCGCATAAAGGTCTGTCCAGCTGAAGAGCCACATGTCAGCGTGCCGTGATTTCGCAATATCAACAGCGACTTCTCGCCCATATCCGCCACGATCCGCTCGCGCTCGTCATGATCCAGCGCCACCCCTTCATAATCATGATATGCCACATCCGCCATCGCGATCATGCCGGTCTGGCTGATCGGCAGCAAACCATGCTTCTGAGCCGATACAGCGACACCATCATCAGTGTGCACATGCATCACACATACGGCATCTTCACGTGCCATGTGGACAGCGGAGTGAATCGTAAAGCCCGCCGGGTTCACCATCGCGTCCGTTTCGCTTACGACATTTCCATCCAGATCAACTTTGACCAGAGAGGACGCTGTGATCTCTTCAAAGAACCAGCCATAAGGATTGATCAGAAAATGATGATCAGGACCAGGCACGCGCATCGAAATATGGGTGAAAATCATATCGTCCCAGCCATGCAGGGCCGTCAAACGGTACATCGCAGCCAAATCAACCCGCGCCTTCCATTCCGCTTCGCTTACAGAAGCCTTAACGTCGATTGCTTTTGCACCGTCTGCCATCCCAGTCTCTCCATTCTATGTCGCTGATGCCGACATGATATGCTTTTTGCCAACAAGGTCAAAGAGGAAGCAACAGATAACCAAAAATACGACCCTCCTTCCAACCCGAATCTCAGCCTTTCCGCGCCGAATTGCTTGACCATGGCTGAACTTGTGGCCACCTAAAGCATATGACGCCCAAAATAGCCTTTTCCGCAAGCAAACGCCCCGAAGCCTTACGCGCGCTCCAGACCCTGAAGAAACGCTATGGCACCGTGAGCGAGGATGAGGCTGATGTTATCGTCGCTCTAGGTGGTGACGGCGCAATGCTCGATGCGCTTAGACGTCGATTTGACGATGAAAAGCCCGTCTACGGAATGCATCGGGGAACGGTCGGATTTCTCATGAACGAATACAATGAGGAAGATTTACCAGCGAGGCTCAATGCGGCGGAACGGTTGACATTATCCCCCTTGCGCATGACGGCCACCGATCGCGATGGGAATTTGCATCACAAATTGGCCATCAACGAAGTTTCCCTCCTGCGCCAAACGGCCCAAACAGCGAAAATCCGGATTATAGTTGACCATCGGGAACGACTTTCCGAGCTTGTTTGCGATGGCGTAATGGTTGCAACCTCGGCTGGATCGACTGCCTACAATTACTCTGCCTACGGTCCGATCTTGCCAATTGGGGCCAATCTGCTGGCTTTAACGCCCGTAAGCGCATTCCGTCCCCGGCACTGGCGCGGCGCCCTGTTGGACGAAACGGCCCATGTCCGTCTGGAAGTCATTGATCCAGAACGACGCTCGATCTCCGCAACCGCCGACAATGTGGAGGTCCGCGACATCGTTTCGGTCGATATTCAGGAAGACAAAACCCACAATCTGGTATTACTGTTCGACCCCGGCCATGCGCTCGACGAACGCATTCTTAGCGAACAATTTCGCGTTTAGACCAAATCCGCGAAATTCATGTGCCCGCGTCAGGAAGATGTTAAGCAAGATTTGCTAATCTCTTGCCATGATAAAGCTATTGAAGAACCGCGCCAAGCGTGATCGCAAATCCGCAACAGCGCACAACGGCGCAAGCGTCGATATCTCACGTGTTATCCCTGGTTTCTCCTCGGAGAATGACGCGCAGGCGCCCAAGCCTGTGGCCACCAAGCCCAGTGCGGCGGCACTTCAAAGCCAACCTGAACCAGCCAAAGAACCTGAAAACCTTGAAGACATCGCGCTGGACCAGGACCAAAAATATGAGACATGGCTGAACCGCGATCTTGCACGAATGACAAATGGCTGGAGCGCCCTCCAGCAAGACCAAACCGATCAAACCCGTTTCAAACAGTTCCAACTGGCAAACCACAACTTAAAAGGCATGGCAGCGACATATGGCTACCCGGCGATTTCACGCTTGGCCACTTCGCTAGACAGATTACTTAAAGCGGGCATCTGGCAGCGAAACGAAAAACTTGTCGAGTTACATATCGACGCGTGTCGTGCAGCCGCGAATTCTTCTCCGGCCACGACGGATGACATCGACGAGGTTTCAAACGCGGTTTGCGACGCGCTGGAAGCAAAAGTCAGCAACCTCACAGCGACCCGCCGCGTCGCATCTTAACGCATGGCACTGTCAAGCAATTCAACCGTCTGACCATATCCCGCCTCTTCGGGAATAAACAGGCAGGGCTGGCCCTCATCATTTTTCCCGAGCGTCGGCTCAACGGTGACGACACCAGCGCTCGCAAAAAGATCATGCGCCGTTGCCACCGAGTTTGCCGCACCCAGTTTTCGCAGATTCATTCGTGTTGGAAATATGATCGTCGCCTCATCTTTCTCCGCAAGGTCGAGGGCCGCCAATGGGTTAAGCCACCGCGCATCCGTCGTCTCGCGCCCATCATGGGTGGCAATCTGCTCGGCCGGTGTCGGGGCCAGATAGAAATGGGTATCAAACCGTTTCGGCATTATAACTGGCGTAATCCAGTGACCGAAGTGGATCAGCGTATCCAGGGCAAGTACCAATCCATTGTCCTTGATCAGCGCAAGAAAGCTTTGCTCCTGTCGATCAACCGCGCCGCGCAAGGGCGCAAGCCTGTCCGCCACATCCGAGCCAATCAGCTCCGCCCCTTCACCGCGTCCACGCGCCGGCCGCGCAAGCAGAATACCCGACTCCTCAAAGGCTTCACGAACCGCGCAAATGCGCGCCGCGCGCTGGGTCCCGTCAAACGGTCCATCAACCAAGTCGCTCCAATCGGCCGCTTCATCTTCCGCATTCGCCTTTCCGCCGGGAAAAACCAGCGCGCCTGACGCGAAATCAATCTGGTAGTGACGTGCGACCATCAAGACCTCCAGTGCAGATTGATCACGCACCAGAAGCACGGTCGCAGAGAGTTTCGGATGGGCCGGTGTATCAGTCATATCTCGTCCAGACTTCATTCAAATTTCGTCAAAATCGGGGGCGGTAAGCTCGTCCGATCTTCATACAGCTTTGCTAAAGTTCCCATTCATTTAAAGCACTGGCAGAACGCATGCAACAAACGACGTCCCAGCAACCGAGACAATCACAACCAGGAACCGGCACACAAATCCGGCTGCAACCAAGCATTCATCTATGTCGCGGCGATACCGTCGGCGGGTTTGTTGAGCCAATGTTTGGCCTGAGTGATGCACCGCGTTTCGGTCCCGCCTCCGCACATCTGGAAGCGAATGATCTGAGCACCCGTCTTCGCGACCAAATTCAGCAAGTGGCAACCTATTGCCGTGCAACGCAGACTGATTTGCGGCCACTCATTCTGCCTGTTCCTGCAAGCCTTCTGGAAACTCCGTCCTTGATTGACGCCTGCCTGAACGCCCTCTCGCATACAGAGCTTTGCCCGCAAGAAGTCGCTTTCGAGTTCACAGATGCCGACATGATCCGGAACACGGGCTACGATTTCGGCCTGTTCCGGTCTCTCCGGATGCGTGGCCTGCGGGTTGCTATGGACGCGAGACAAAGCTGGCGGTGCCAATTACAGCCGATGAGCTGGCTTATGGTCGACACATTGCGCGTTCGCGCCGACCGCGTCGGCCTTGATGAAGATCTCGACAATATGATTGCCGCAGCCGTTGACGCAGGTGTGTCGATTGTTGCGGACAAACCCAGATGGCGCGACGGCGATTTACTCGCCCGGGCCGGAATTGAGTTTGGACTGTCCCCTCACGCAGATGCGTAGCGGGTGTATCGGCTCATGCAACGTTGCTATCGCTTTGGTCAACATGATCTGAATACGCGTCGAGCTTCTCCAGCAGGTAATCAAGATCATCCTTGGCAATCGCCTGATACTGCGTCAGCACGCGCTCGATCATCTTGATCTTGAAGCGGTCTTTGTCACCATCCTCGCCATCAAACTCGGTCTCGTGATAGGTTGCCAGTGCAATTTTGAACGCAGGCAAAAGCTTACGCGGCAGCCCCGCCCGATCAAACACAGCCTGCAAACCCAGCGGTCCAGCATCATGGATCAGAAGCCATATCCGCTTGTGCGCGACACCTGAAAGTTCCGCAAGCGCATGCTCGACAAAAGGCATCTGCCCTGTGCACAGAGCGCGGACAATCAGGGAATGGGTCAACCGTCCATTCAAATTCAACTGTTGGGCAAAGCGCGGCAAATCCTGCGTGCGCCCCGCCTGCTCGACCAGATCAATCGTGGCGCGTTCACGGGCACCAGCGGCGATATCGATCGCCACTTGTGCAGGCAACTCATGCTTATTGACCAGCATATCGAAGACTTGCCCGGAGACCAGACTGACCATTTTCTCCGCGATATGAACCGGAATTTGATCGCGGCTTACAATCCCTTCCTGAACTTCCAGATCGCTACCATAGCGCAGCAGCGAGTCCGCAAACGCCTTATCAGTCCACTCCGCGCCCTTATTCTTCGCAAGCACACGAACGGCCTCGACACCAGCATGTTCAGCGATCACTTCAGCAACGGATTCAGGGACAAGCGGACGCGACGCGATAGCGGCCTGTTTTGCAACCGTCGCCGACAGTGCAAGCTCAATCATATCTTCATCGGTAAAAGAAGGAGACGCCTCCAGCACAGGAATCGCAATTGATTCAACATCATGCGCCAATTGCAAAGCCAGTTCCCGTGGCAGTCGCGGCGAGTTACGCAATGTGACAGCCAGCGTCCGGCGAACAAGCTCAGCCATATCATTGGCCAGAAACGCCATAATGTCTTTTGCGTATTGACGTTCTTCATCGCTCAGGACATCCGAGGCGATGCGCCGACATAGCCGGTGCGCGACGGACGCCCGCTCTTCCGGTGACTCGCCTTTGATGAGGCGACGTATATCCTGCTCGCTCAGTTGCGGGCGCATTGCAGCAACGGTCATTAAACCTACCTCGAATCCAATTGCTTCGCTCTTTGCCTGTAAATTTCCCCCAATTGGGTTAAATTTCGTTTACCAAAGACAAAACACCCGATCAGAAAGACAAATTTATGCTCGAAGGCCTCCGCGTGATTGAATATGCCACCTATATGGCAGCCCCCGGCGCAGGGAGCATCTTAAGCGACTGGGGCGCCGAGGTCATCAAGATCGAGCCGCTAAAAGGCGACCCTATCCGCAACTTCTTCAAGACCATAGGGACCGATATTGCCGACAACCCCGTTTTCGCTTTCGACAATCGCGGCAAAAAGTCGATCAGCCTCGACACGCAAACACCGGAAGGTCAGGATGTTTTGCGGCGTCTGGCTGCAGATGCAGATGTGTTCCTGACCAACGTACGCCCCGGCGGATTAAGCCGCTCAAAACTCGATTATGAGAGCCTCAAATCGATTAATCCCAAGCTCGTCTATTGCTCACTCACAGGCTACGGGCTGACCGGACCAGATGCCGACAAGCCCGGCTTTGATGTCGCCTCCTTCTGGTCGCGCGCGGGCGTCGCTAATCTCACCATTCCGAAGGGCGGGGAGCCCTTCCCACTGCGCACAGCTTTTGGCGATCACACAACCAGCATGGCCGCCGCCGCAGGCATTTGCGCCGCCCTCGTCGAAGCTGGCAAAACCGGAAAGGGCCGTCTGGTCGAAGCGTCTCTGTTGCGCACCGCACTTTACGCCATGGGCAGTGATTTCGCGATCCAGCTCTTTTTCGGACGGATCGGCTCGACAAAGTCGCGGACCGAACAAATCGTCCCCATAATGAATTTCTTCAAAACCCGCGATGACAAATGGATATGCATCGTCGCTCGCCAGGGCAATGTCGATTGGGAACCTTTGTGCCGCGCAACGGGCCTTGACACATTGATCCATGACGAGCGCTACACATCGGCCAAGGGCCGCCGCCATAATTCAGAAGACCTCGTCGCCGCCCTCGACACAGGTTTTGCAAACTTCACCAAGGCTGAAATCGGTGCGCGCCTTGACGCCGAACAGATCGCCTGGGCACCTGTTCAAACACTGGCCGAAGTCGCCGATGATCCGCAAGTGATGGCGTCTGGCGCCATCCAGACTATGCCTGCACGCGACGGGCAAGACGGGTTCCAGACACCCGCGTCTCCGGTCCGCTTTCAGGATGCAGATGACGGCCCTAAAGGTCCTGCGCCACAACTTGGTGAACATACCGAGCATGTTCTTTCCGAGCTTGGACTTTCCCCAGATGAGATAAAAGCCCTTAAAGATCAAGGGATCGTGACCCAATACACTCCACAAACATAGGCGCGTCCAAGCTAGGCTTCGGCCTTTAGAAACGCCAGCGCTTCGCTCTTATCCAGCGGCTTGGAAAAGGCAAACCCCTGAACATGGGTAAAGCCCAGCGCTCGTAAACGGTGCACCACGGCTTTGTCTTCAACCCCTTCAGCTGTGGAAACCATGCCTAGCCTTCCGGCAAGCAAGGTGATCGCTTCGAGGATATGCTCGGTTCGCTCATCGCCCAGTCGCGCGGTCAGGCTTGCATCAATCTTCAGCGCGTCTGCGGGCATATCGGCAAGCCAGGCAAAGCTTGAATGACCCGATCCGAAATCGTCCAGCACCAGACCGGCCCCCGCTTTCTTGATCGCCCGAACGGCATCGAGCGCCTCATCCTTATTGCGCAACGCCGCATGCTCGGTCAGCTCGACTTTCAGGCTCCCCGTGGGCAGGTCATAGCCTTGCAGCAAAGTCTCGATCAGGTCGGCAATTGCCCCTTCCGCCAAATCGCGCGCTGTCAAATTGACTTGGACAAACAAATCGCGCCGCCCCGTCTCCGCCTGCCATTCGGCGAGGCTCTGGGTGGCATGGATCAGCATATTCGTGGCCAGCGCTGGGTCTTCAAACGAGCCATCAACCCCCGCCGCATCTCCGCTCCACCGCGCAAGCGCCTCAAAGCCTGCCGTATTGCCCGTGCGCAGAGAGATAATCGGCTGATAGGCTGGCATGAGCAAAGGCCCCGGCCGCGCGATATCTTCGCCCCTATCAGTCTCAGAAAACAATTGGCCACGTCCATAGCCATCCATCTCAAGACGACCCGCGAGTTGAACCCGCCGTCCATCCGAGAGCCCTAGCGCGCAAGACACATCACCAGCACCTGCCGCCAATGTCCGCCCCAGCCTCGAACGGCTCAGCCCATCAAGCTGCAAACCGAATGCATCGACATTCCACTCCCCAGCCAGATCGCTAAACTCGCCTGCCGGTTCGGTCTGAACGCCAAACGTCTCGCTGGCAGCGTTCCACGTCCAGTCACCGATAGCCGGCGTATTATTCTTGTCAGGAGCTTTGCTCATCTATGCCGCCATTGTCTTGGAGTGAAAACACTCTACCAAAGAGTACATGATCCCGGCGGGTTCCGGCAATCTGCAAATAGCTCCGCGCAACACCTTCACGCTCAAACCCGCACCTTTCAAGCACGGACTGGGACCGGATATTTTCGAGCACAGTGGCCGCTTCAATCCGTGCAAGTCCGAGCACTTCCGCGCCAAACTGGCAAATCCGCTCAACCGCCTCGCTCATATAGCCCTGCCCTTGCGCATCGGCGGCCAGCCAATACCCCAACGTGCCTGTCTTCGCAGATCCATGCCGGACCTCTGTAAGCGCCAGTCCGCCGAGCAAACGGTCATCATCGCGTTGAAAAATCAGGAAGGCATACCCGCTGCCATTCCGCCATGCCCGCCGCCAAGCCCCCAGGCGCACACGCCACTCAAGCTTTAAATTGGCGTCCACAGCCCATAGCGGTTCCCAAGGCTCAAGATGCGCGCGATCCCGCAGGCGTACTCTGCTCCAGTCGGTAAAATCGCCGCGCTTTGGAAACCGCAAATAAAGGCGCGTCGCGTCCAGTCGGATATGCGGCTGAACCATGATTTAAGCGCCCTTGCCGCTGTGCTCCTGCACATATGCACGGACCGCGTCGAGTGTTGCGGGCAATCGCTCGAAAACCTCGGTCCGGCCCGCAAGGTCGCCGCACCGCGCAGGCAGTCCCGCATCCTGCCCTGTAGCCTCTCTCACCGTTTCGGGAAACTTCGCCGCGTGCGCTGTGGCAAGCACGACGGTCGTGACATCGCTGCGCGGCTGACGGCGCGCTTCAAATGTCCCCACCGCCGTATGCGGGCAAATTTGCCACCCCGTTTCAGCCAGCACGTGCCGCATCTCAGCAACAGTCTCATCATTCGTGACCCGCGCTGCGCGAAACCCGAGATCGGCAAATTTGGCAACAATCCCTTCGGGCAATGTCACATCACCAGTCTGCGCATATGCCTGATAGGTCCGCCGCACGGTATCCGCATCCCCACCGCAAGCTTCATAGAGCACCCGCTCGAAATTTGACGGCACAGAAATATCCATAGCCGGACTTGGGGTCATCACAGCCGCCTCGCGTTTCATCTCGCCCGTGTTCAGAATTCGCGCCAGCGCATCGTTTTCATTGACCGCACAATGCCCCTCAAAGCCAGACCGCAACAGCCCGCATTTGCTGGCCACATAGCCCGCCAGCGCGTCACCCATATTCCCGCTCGGCACAACAAACCGCAACGGTCCGCCAAGCCTTGCCTGCACGCTTGCATAATAAACCGATTGGGCAACAATACGTGCCCAGTTGATCGAATTGACGCCCGAAAGTCCAACCTCGGCCACAAATCCCTTATCGGCAAACAGCGCTTTAACGATTGCCTGACAATCATCAAAATCACCATCAACCGCGATATTCCGCACATTGGGGAGGCCAGTTGTCGTCATAAACTGGCGCTGCACGGGGCTGATCCGCTGATGCGGGTGAAGGATATACAGATTGGAATGTCTGGCTCCGGCAAACGCCGCCGCCGCGGCGCCGCCCGTGTCTCCCGATGTCGCACAAATAATCGACAATCGTTCACCAGACCGCTCCAGCGCATAGTCGTAAATCTGCGCAATAATCTGCATCGCAACATCTTTAAAAGCCAGCGTCGGCCCGTGATGCAATTCCATCATCCAGACATTGCCGCCAAGCTCGACCAAAGGGGCAACGCTGTGATGGGCAAAGCGCGCATAGGCCCGCTCACACATTGCCAAGAGATCCGCGTACGCGATGGTATCCCCAGCAAAGGCTGCGAAGATCCGTGCCGCCGTCACCGTATAAGCCTCATCCGGCTCCGGCGGATCAATCTGTGGCCAGTGCTCAGGCATGTACAGCCCCCCATCAGGGGCGAGCCCGGAAAGACAGGCGGTCAGAAAGTCAACAGGCTCTGCCCCGCCGCGCGTCGAAATATATCTCATGTCTTTTCCCTGAACCTCAGCCGCGCCGTGCTCGCATGATAGACGAAATACATAATCAGCAATGCCAGCGCCATCCCCCACCATGTCAACGCATAGCCCAAATGGCGTGCAGGCGGCAACGGATCAGCCAGCGCCGGATCGGCTTGCGGATTATCGATCATGCCTTCGCCGGTCTGGTCGCGCGCCATGATCCGCCTCGGCTCGAACACTTGCCGGCGCACGGGCTGCTCCAGCTCCGTTTCCAGCTCTTCAAAATCAAAGCCGAACAGAAGATGCTGGGTGATGTCCGATGGCGGGGTAAACGCCCCCGGTTTGGGCGGCGTGCGAAACAGTCCTTCGCCAAAGCGCAGCTCGGTATCTGCTGCGTCAAACAAAGGCAAATCAGGCGGGTCAACGCTGAACACCACCCCATTGGTCACAAGCACAAGCTCCGCGCCCATATCGAGGGCCAAAATCTCGCGCCATGCCGCACGGCCATTCATGATGGTCGACATGTAGAACACGCCATTATCCGCAAGCTCGCCGCCTTCAAGCGCTGTCCACTCTGGCACAGCCGCCCGCGCACCTTCTTTCTCCGAAAAGCGTTGCCACTGCCAGCTGCCAAGCATCAAGAGAATGCCAAGCGAAACAGCCACACAAAGGGTCATAATCGGTAGCGGGCGGAAGCTCATAGCTGCGCCGCCCTGAGGCTCGCTTGGGCCACAATGCCAGCGCACAAAACTTGGCAGCGCGCGCCTGCCGAGGCAGGTGAAACGCTGCCAAACATGCTTATCCGCCTTCGAGGATCAGATACGGTGCCACATAGACAAAGGCGAACAGGAACAGCCAGACAACATCGACAAAGTGCCAGTACCAAGCAGCAGCCTCAAAGCCAAAGTGCTTTTGCGGGGTAAATCCACCTGCCATAAGCCGGAACAGGCAAACGGCCAGGAAGATCGTTCCAATCAGGACGTGTGCGCCGTGAAATCCCGTCGCCATGAAGAAGGCCGAGCCATAGAGCGTACCGGAATAGCTAAAGCCAGCTTCAGCATATTCGATCACCTGCACGGTCGTGAACAACGCACCTAGCAAGATCGTCAGGATCAGACCCGTGCGGGTATCTTTGCGATTGCCATGCTGAAGCGCATGGTGCGCCCACGTCACGGTTGTCCCTGACAAGAGCAAGATCAGCGTGTTGATCAGCGGCAAATGGAACGGGTTAAATGTCTCAACCCCTGGCGGTGGCCATGATGACCAGGCCGACAGGCCCTCATACAGCACATTGGCGCTGTCAAAAGTCAGCCCGGCGCGCGCGCCATGGAAAATAGTCATCTCGAAGAATGACCAGAACCACGCGACAAAGAACATAACCTCCGAGGCAATGAACATCAGCATGCCATAGCGCAGACCAATTTGCACAACGGGCGTATGGTCCCCACCGCGGCTTTCCTTGATCACTTCGCGCCACCAGCCAAACATGACATAGGCCACAAACGCAAAGCCGAACGCCATGATGTACCAAGAGCCTTGTTCAAATCCGAAAAGCCCCTTCATATAAGTGACGCCGCCAATTGCCAGCGTGGACACGGCCAGCGAGCCAAGCAGTGGCCAAGCCGATGGGTTCACCAAATGATAATCGTGTCTTACTTCGTCATGAGCCATAATCGTAACCCCGAATCCTAATCTCTTCTCTTCCTTTACCCCGTCCCCTTAGGGCCGCGCAACCGTGTTCGCAAGAGCGGCTGATTTCGTCGCACCCTCGAAATTGTCTGTCTGATAGAACGTATATGACAAGGTAATCGTCGACAGCGTCTTCATCAGCGGATCATCATCAAGATCCGGCGACACAAAGAACACAACCGGCAGTGTCTTGCGCTCCCCCGCTTTGAGCACACGCTCCTCGAAACAGAAACATTCAAGCTTGTTGAAATACCGCCCTGCCGTATGCGGGGTGACATTATAGCTCGCAATCACCGAGATATCGCTGTCCGAATTGTTGACCACCTCATAGGACGCCAGACTGTGCACACCGAGCGCCACATCGAAAGTCACCTGTGAGGGTCGAAACTGAATCGGCGCGTCTGACACATTGGCGTCAAAGCGGACATTAACGGTCCGGTCCAGCACACGATCAGGCGCTTCGGTGGCGACCCGCGTGGTGCCGCCAAATCCGGTGACGCGGCAAAACGTGTCGTATAGCGGCTTGGATGCAAAAGTCAGTGCCAACATGCCCCCGACCACACCGGCAGCCACAAAAGCTTGAGTTGCAGGTTTCAACGCCATCAGCCTGCCCCGCTTGCCCGCTGGATATTCTCAGCCAGCCTGAGCGCCGAGACCAGCCCGACCAGAATAACAAAGCCCAACAAGGTAAGCCCGAGCCAGACATTACGCGTCTTCTGCGCAGCCAGCCTGGCCGCCTCGGCATCTTCAGGCGTCTGGGATCCGACAGGTTCCGACAGTTCGCTCATCACCTAGCCTCCAACAACCGGAAAGAAAGCGCCAATGCCCGCATGTTCGACCAGCAACGCCGCAAAGACGATGAACAGGTAAAGAATCGAAAACAGGAACAGATTGCGCGCCTTTTTCATATCGTCGCCCGGCGCATCCGCGTCGCCTGCCTTGGACCGGAACACTCTGATCGCACCATAGAGAAATGCCAGACCCAGCCCACCCGCAATCACCGCATACAACCAGCCACCAAGTCCCGTAAAAACGGGCGCAAGTCCGAGCGGGGCGAGCAGGATGGTGTACAGCAAAATCTGCAAGCGCGTCGCCTTGGCCCCATGGGTAACGGGCAACATCGGCACGCCGGCTTTCTCATATTCCTTATGCGCCAGCAGAGACAGCGCCCAGAAATGCGGCGGGGTCCAGAAGAAGATGATCGCAAACAAGATCCATGCATCAAGCGGCGCTGAGCCCGTCACAGCCGCCCAGCCAATCACAGGCGGAAACGCCCCTGCTGCGCCGCCAATAACGATATTCTGCGGCGTGCGCCGCTTGAGCAGCATGGTGTAGAACCAACCATAGTAAGCAATCGAAACCGCCAGAAGCGCGGCGGCAACCCAGTTGCTCGCCATCCACATCAGCAAGACCGATACCCCCGACATGATCAATCCAAGCGCCAGCGCTTCGCCGCGCGGCACCGCACCTGACGGGATCGGCCGGGTCGAGGTTCGCGTCATGATCGCGTCAATATCCGCGTCATACCACATATTCAAAGCGCCCGCTGCGCCCGAACCAAGCGCAACCGCCAATATGGCGATGGTCGCCATAACGGGGTTCATGCTTCCCGGTGCAGCGATAAGCCCCGCCAGCGCCGTGAAAACAACGAGCATCATAATGCGCGGCTTCATCAATTGCACATAGTCACCCGCCGTGGCGTAGCGGGGGGTCTCTGGCGTGAGGGTCTGGTCTGTCATGGACGCAATCTCGCTCGTTTTCGCGTTCTGAAGAGAGTCTGTGGCCTACATCAGAGCCGTTATGTAGCAAAGAGTGGGGTCCAGATCAGCGTGACATAGTGGCCCGCATCCAACACCATACCCAATTTCTTCCCTTAGAAAAAACCCTCCCTGAAAATCCAGAGAGGGTCAATTCATTCGCCAGAACGCTTAGCCCTAGTGCCCGTCCGTTTCTTTCACAACGGGCAGCGTATTATACTGGTGGAATGGCGGCGGAGATGGCAGCGTCCATTCCAGCGTGGTTGCGCCCTCGCCCCAGGGATTGGCCTCGGCCTTACGGCGTCTGATCAGCGCCTCCGCCATGCAGACAAAGAAGATCGCCGTCCCGACAGCCGACACCGCATAACCGACCGACGACCAGTAATGCCAGTACTCATAAGCCGGGTTATAGTCGATATAGCGCCGCGGCATGCCGTTCAGCCCGAGGAAATGCTGCGGGAAGAAAATCATGTTCGAGCCGATGAAAGTAACCCAGAAATGCAGCGCCCCGAGGAAGCTGTTATATTTCACGCCGAACATTTTCTCAAACCAGTAATACCAGCCCGCAAAAAGCGCAAACACAGCCCCTAGCGACAGAACGTAATGAAAGTGCGCCACAACATAATAGGTATCGTGCAGCGCATGATCGACGCCCGCATTGGCAAGCACAACACCTGTTACGCCGCCCAGCGTAAACAGGAAGATGAAGCCGATCGCCCACTGCATCGGAACGGCAAACGTAATCGAACCGCCCCACATCGTCGCAATCCACGAGAAGATCTTAATCCCCGTCGGCACCGCAATCACCATGGTCGCTGCCACGAAATACGCCTTCATATCGACCGGCATGCCGACCGTGTACATATGGTGGGCCCAAACAATAAAGCCGATCACACCAATTGCCACCATGGCATAAGCCATGCCGAGATAGCCAAAGATCGGCTTCTTGGAAAAGGTCGAAATGATGTGGCTGACAATCCCGAAGCCGGGCAAAATCATGATGTAGACTTCAGGATGCCCAAAGAACCAGAAGAGGTGCTGGAACATAACCGGGTCGCCGCCACCTTCAGGCACAAAGAATTGCGAGCCGAAGTTCCGGTCAGTTAACAGCATGGTCAGCGCACCCGCCAGCACTGGAAGCGCGAGCAGAAGCAACGCGGCCGTCACCAGAATCGACCATGCAAACAAAGGCATTTTGTGCATCGTCATGCCCGGCGCACGCATATTCAAAATCGTTACGATGAAATTGATCGCGCCCAGGATCGACGCAATCCCCACCGTGTGCAGCGACAGGATCACGAGGTCCATCGCGGGCCCTGAATGCCCCTTCAGCCCTGACAGCGGCGGATACAGCACCCAGCCACCGCCAAATCCGTTTCCGCCGTTTCCTGACGGGACAAACATCGACATGATCAGCAGCGCAAAACCTGCGACCGTTAGCCAAAACGAGATATTGTTCATCCGCGGAAACGCCATATCCGGCGCACCAATCATCAAGGGCACAAACCAGTTGCCAAAGCCGCCGATCAAAGCCGGCATCACCATGAAGAAGATCATGATCAGGCCATGATACGTGATCACTGTGTTATAGAATTGCTTGGCCTGCTCGCGGGCCGCATCACCCTCCAGACCATAGAAATACTCCATCATACCCATAAGCGGGCCGATTTCTGGCGACGCCAACTCCCAGCGGATAAGGCCGGACAAAGCGTATCCAATAATCCCCGCAACCAGTGCGAAAATCAGGTACAGCGTTCCGATATCTTTATGGTTCGTAGACATGAACCAGCGCACGAAAAATCCGGGCTTGTGATCATGATCGTCATGGGCGTGGCCGAGGGCGACTTCATCCATTGGCATGGCTATTTCTCTCTCTTGCTTAGTCGGCAGCCGAAAGGCGCGCAAATTGTTGGTCTGTCTCGATCTGGGCGACACGCTGGGCGGCGGCATCAAAATCACCTGAGCGCATGATGTCGAGCCAAGCGTCATACTGGGCCTGCTCCACAACGCGTATCTCAATTGGCATAAAGGCGTGGTTCTTACCGCACAGCTCTGAACACTGACCGTAATAAACCCCTGGCTCATCAACTTTGAACCAACCTTCGTTCAATCGTCCTGGCACAGCGTCGGTTTTGATCCCGAAGCTGGGCATAGCAAACGAGTGGATCACATCGGAAGCGGCCGTATAGTACCGTACATAGCGACCCGCAGGCACAACAAGCGGATAATCAACTGACAAATACTTCTCGCCAATATCAGGGTCCGTGCTCAACCCGTAATGAAGCGGATTGGACGTGAACTCCAGCGGAAAGCCATCCGCATCGACCACGTCAGGATAGCTGTAAGTCCAGTTCCATTGATTGCCCTGCGCTTTGACATTGATCCAACCATCAGCTGCGGCCGCGCGTTCTTCAGCGCTGGCATCGACATCGCCAGACGCGATTTTCGCAAGGTCCGGCTCAGCATCCACATAATACAGCAGCGGAAACGAGACGATCGAAATCAGCACCAAGATTCCAACAGGAAAGAGTGTCCAGACAATTTCAATCAGTGTATTATGCGTCGTTTTCGATGGCACCGGATTGGCCTTGGCGTTAAACCGGACCATCACAAAGACAAGTAGAAGCGCGACGAACAATGTGATGATTATGCACATCCACAACAGGTAATTATCGTGAAAAGCAAACCCGCGACGGGCAATCTCGGTAACAGGCTCCTGAAAGCCCAAAGCGCCATCGGTCGGCTTGCCTTGCGCGAAAGCGGCCCCGCTCAATCCAAAAACCAGACTGACAAATAGTGAAACAAGATATCGCACGCGCGACTCCCTCAATGACCTAATCAAATGTTTATCTACACCCTTTCGCCCCGTCCACCCATAATCGAAGACGCTCAAAATTGTCGCAGGTGTCGCAAGCGGCAACAGAACACCCATGCGTGCGTCGATGAGCAACTGGCCCGGCTATAAGAAGTGTGATAACTTGGCCAAAGCAAACCAATGTTCTCTGGAGGCTCCCCGATGCTACGTCTTATAGTTCTGGCAACGCTTGCAACCGGTCTCTCATTAGCCGCTTCTGCCCAAGTGTTGATTATCGGCGGTGGCGCGGGCAGTGATTGCTATCGAGCTGTAGAGCTTAATCCCTTCCCATCGGGACTGCATGAGAAAAAATGCACCGAGGCCATCGAGTCCGGTGCGCTCGATCGGGTAAACTTGGCGGCAACCCTGATCAATCGAGGTATCATCCGCATGCGCCGGGGCAATTTTGTTGAGTCTCTCGACGATTACGCCAGAGCAGAACGGCTCACCCCGAATGTCGGCTCTCTATATCTGAACAGAGGCGCCGCACTTATCGGCACGGGCCAGTATGCAGAAGCGCTCGCGTCACTTGAGAAATCGCTGGAGCTGGAGACCAAATCTCCCCACGCTGCTTACTATAATCTTGGGCTCGCTCACGAATTTCTTGGCCAAGCTCAGACTGCCTATGAAAGCTATCAAACAGCCCTCGAATTAAAGCCCGGCTGGAGTCTGCCCTCGAACGCGCTTGAGCGGTTTACGGTTGTTCGCAACTGATATGACTTGTCCAACGGAGCAATCATGTCCATGTTCGTGGCATGACCCATTCCGACCTTCCCTTTGACAGGGCCGCCGCGACCGCTCTTCTCGACACAGCCACCCATGGTGCCGATGACGGTGAACTTTATCTCGAACGATCCCGCTCGGAGAGCTTCGTCTTCGATGATGGGCGTTTGAAATCAGCCTCCTATGATACCGGACAGGGCTTTGGCCTGCGCGTTGTCGCTGGCGAAGCATCGGGCTATGCCCATGCCTCGGAACTCAGCGTGGACGCGATTGCCCGCGCCGCCGAAACCGCCAGTTCGGCCAAACGCGGCTATTCAGGCAGCCTGGCCGAAGCGCCTCGCCCCACCAATCGCCGGCTCTACTTGCCAATCGACCCCACCGAAGCACCGGACTTCGGCGCAAAAACGGGCCTTCTGGCCGAAATTGACGCCTGGATGCGCGCCAGGGACCCCCGCGTCGTTCAGGTCTCGACCTCGCTTTCAGGCACCCGCAAACAAGTCGATATTCTCCGTCCCGGTGGCGCGCTGTTTCATGATGTCCGGCCATTGGTCCGGCTCAACATCTCCGTCACACTCGAACAGAACGGTCGGCGCGAGACCGCTTCCTCCGGTTGCGGCGGACGGGCCGCCTATGAAGACTGGATCAAACCAGAGCGCTGGCAAGCTCTTGCCCAACGCGCGTTCGAGAAGGCCCAGACCAATCTGGAAAGCGTTCCCGCACCAGCCGGAGAGATGGAAGTTGTGCTCGGACCTGGCTGGCCGGCCATCCTGCTGCACGAAGCAGTTGGCCATGGTCTCGAAGGGGACTTCAACCGCAAGGGCACAAGCGTATACTCTGGCCGCATCGGCGAACAGGTTGCCTCCAAGGGTGTCACCGTTATCGATGACGGCACAATGGAAAACCGGCGCGGATCGCTTAGCTTTGACGATGAAGGCACCGAGACCCAGCGCACGGTTCTAATCGAAGACGGCATTCTGAAAGCCTATATGCAGGACCGTCAAAACGCCCGCCTGATGGGGGTGCCGCCGACGGGCAATGGACGGCGGCAAAGCTATGATGCTCTGCCCATGCCACGCATGACCAACACCATCATGACCGGCGGCAATCACGATCCAGAAGACATGGTCAAGTCCATCAAGAAAGGGATTTGGGCAGTCGATTTTGGTGGCGGGCAAGTGGACATCACCTCGGGCAATTTCGTGTTCCAATGCACCGAGGCCTATCTCGTCGAAAACGGCAAAATTGGTGCGCCTGTCAAGAATGCGACCCTCATCGGTCACGGACCAACAGCGCTTAATCAATGCTCGATGATTGGCAATGACTTCGCCATGGATGACGGGGTCGGCACTTGTGGCAAGGCGGGCCAATCGGTACCAGTCGGCGTCGGCCAACCCAGCGTCAAAGTCGACGCACTTACCGTCGGCGGAGCGGGATAACCCCCGACAAAACAACACCCAAGACCAAAACGAAAAAGGCGGCCTCAAACGAGACCGCCTTTTGCTTTTTTGTTGGGACGAACAGCCGCTACTTACTCTGCGGGTTTGTCCATGCGTGGGCCACCTGCCTCTGCCAGCGAACCTTCATCGCCGATATTACCGGCTTTGCCGTGCCCCAAACGCTTGAGCCACGGACTAAGCACAGCAAATACGACCCCTAGCCCAACGCCCCACCAGCCAATAAGGCTAAACACGTCGATATAAGTTGCCAGAGCAGCCGCCGGGTCCAGCACTTGACCTGCAACCGTTTCACTTGCCGTCAGACCGGCAATCACACCGCCAACATATTGCGCTGCCGCACTGGCCAGAAACCAGCCGCCCATCATAAACGACACAACCTTGACCGGCGAAAGTTTGGTAATCGCTGAAAGACCCACAGGCGACAAGAATAGCTCACCTGTCGTGTGGAACATGTAGGCAAGCGCAAGGAAAATCATCGGCACTTGATAATTGCTATCCGCAAAGCTGGCACCGCCCCAAGCAAGCACGAGGAAACCCAGCCCCACTTGCGCCAGAGCCAAGCCAAACTTCAAGACTGTATTGGGGTCTTTCCTACGCGCACCGAGCCATGCCCAGATGCCTGCAAAGACTGGAGCAAACAACAAGATAAAGCCCGCATTGAAGCTCTGGGTTTGGGCTGCTGTCACAGTGAAAAATCCGTCACTGGGCAATTGCGTATTTCGCGCTGCAAACTGGTTCATCGATGAGCCTGCTTGCTCGAACAGGGTGAAAAAGATCACCGCGCCAACAATTAATACCATAGCCAATATCAATTCACGGACCTGTTCACGATTACAATCTGTGCACATGAACCAAGCCATATAAAGCGCGAACAGGGCAAAGCCCAAGCCGATCATCCAGCCCGTCAGCTGATGCTGCTGCACGAAGAAGAAAACAATGGCAACGCCCACAAAGCCCATCAGATAGATGAAGTTCTCAAGATTAATTGGACCAAGAAACGGCTTTTTCAGAGCTTCGGGATCTGGCGGCTGGCCGACATGCGCCGGAAGTTGGTTCTCCCCAGATGTGAAGAACAAAAGTCTCCCGCGTATGAACACAATCCAACCAAGTAACATCCCAAAGCCCGCAAGGCCAAAGCCCGCCCACCAACCAAAGGTCTGCCCTAGCAGTCCGCAAAGGACCGATGCCCAGAATGCACCCAGATTGATTCCGTAATAATACAGCGTAAACCCAGCGTCCCGACGCGGATCATTCTCCTCATAGAGCTGACCGACAATCGATGAGATATTCGCTTTTAGAAAGCCAACCCCCATGATGATTAACGCCAACGCCAAGTAAAAGATATTTACAAACAGTTGGTTACGCCCCTCAACCGTCAACTCGTAATCAGCCTGAGGGATTGTCGCAGGCAACGGAGCGCTTGCCGGAAGATTCGTAAATATAAGATCGCCTTGCGTATTCGCCGTAAGCGTACAAGACTCAGCGGCCACACTACCTGCGGCTGGATTGAATGCGCATTCAGTTCCGCCCACGTCAATCGTCACCACGCGCGCGCCTTGCGTCCCTTCTGCGTCGAACGTGTAACTCTGCCCTGCCACCGTCATGACCTGCTGGGCAGGCTTGCCTTCAACACCCATCATAAAGTGTCCGGCAACCAGAAGAAGCGCCCCGAACGCAATCGCCTTACGTGTTCCCAAATAGCGGTCAGCAAGCAGGCCGCCAATCAGAGGGATCAGATAGACCAGAGACGTATAAGTACCGTATTGGCCAGAGCTAAACGCATCATCGAACAGGAAGTGCTGGGTCAGATAGAAGATGAGCAACCCACGCATCCCGTAATAGGAGAACCGTTCCCACATTTCTGCGAAGAACAGGATGTGCAGCCCCTTCGGATGAGATTGCATTTGCCTGAACACAGGAATGCAAGTGACCAGCGTGATAATGAGCCCTAAAACGACAACAATGTTCATAATGCCTCCCAGCAGACCTCGCCGGAAAGCGAGCGTGTGCGTCTGTTACTTTGGCGAAGTATGAACACGCGTTGCAAAAAGCATCAAGCATGAATGTGTGGATTTTGCCCAGACCTGAGCAAATCAATGCCCCTAATAGGCTCTGGCTTCAAAGACTTTCGTCAAATCTCGGTTCCACTCGCCATTATAAAGCGCGAGCAAACGCTCGGCGGGCGTTACACCGCTATCGGCAATTTCGTGCAGGTCGCTCAGAAAGCCGGTTTCATCATCGCCTGCCTGCCCGAGCTGCGCGCGGCGTTTGAGGCCGCCTTGTGCGATGATCAGGACCTCTTTGGCAAAATCCTTGAGAATCCGCCCACACGGCGCAGCCGCTTTCAGGCCAAGGGCCGGAGCCGAGCGGCGCATGGCTTCGCGCTCCGCAGACGTCCAGTCTTTAACAAGCTCCCACGCCGCATCCAACGCCACATCATCGTACAGCAACCCAACCCAGAAGGCCGGCATAGCGCACAGCGAGTCCCACGGGCCGGAGTCCGATCCGCGCATCTCAAGAAACCGCTTCAGGCGCACTTCGGGAAAAATCGTCGAAAGATGGTCTTCCCAATCTTCAATTGTTGGCAGTTCGCCCGGCAATGGCTCAAGTTTCCCCGCCATAAAGTCGCGGAATGAATGCCCCGCACAATCCACATAGACCCCGCCGCGACGGGCAAAATACATAGGAACATCAAGCGCATAATCAACGTAAGCTTCAAAGCCTGCTCCCGCTTCAAACATGAAGGGCAGCATGCCCGTCCGGTCAGGATCGGTGTCAGACCAGACATGCCCGCGATAAGACAAAAACCCGTTTGTGCGCCCCTCCGCAAAGGGAGAATTGGCAAACAGCGCCGTGCCGACCGGTTGCAATGCCAAAGCCACCCGCATCTTCTTGACCATGTCCGCCTCGGACGAAAAGTCGAGATTGACCTGCACCGTACACGAGCGGAACATCATCTGATGGCCAAGCCGGCCGACATGCTTCATATAGCGTTTCATAATCTCATAACGCCCTTTGGGCATCATCGGCGTCTCTTCCAGACTCCAGATTGGCGAGAAACCAAGCCCGAGAAAACCAATGCCCAGCGGATCAGCAATTGCGCGGACCTCCCGCAAATGGCCACCGACCTCGTTGCACGTCTGATGAATATGTTCGAGCGGCGCACCGGACAGTTCGAATTGCCCGCCGGGCTCAAGCGAAACGCTGGCTCCATTGCGTTTAAGCCCGATAATATGCTCGCCTTCGCTGATCGGCTCCCAGCCATAATTGTCGCGTAGGCCCTCAAGCAGGCTGCGAACAGAGGCTTTGCCCTGATACGGGACCGGACGCAGCCCATCGATCAAAAAGCCAAACTTTTCATGCTCGGTGCCGATACGCCAATCGCTTTTGGGTTTGTTGCCCGCCGCGATCCAGTCCACCAATTCAGCCTTGCTTTCAATCCGTGGGGCGCTCTCGTCAAATTCGCCGGTGGGTGTCGTCATGCGGGTAGGTTCCTAATTCCGGTTTTCTGCCTCATAAGAGTTTTATTGCCAGTCGCCAAGAACCGCCTGCCAAATACTTAGCGCTGACACGATGGCTGTCTCGGCGCGCAGGATACGCGGACCCAGGGTCACAGGTACGACGAAGGCCAATGATCGCAGGGAGTCCCGCTCAGCCGGACTGAACCCGCCTTCGGGGCCAATTAAAATGCCTCCGCCCGACGGATTTCGCCCTTCCAGCGCCTGCGCAATGGTGGCCGCGCGGCCATTTTCTCCACCCCAGACCGCCCCCGCATCATCGCCTGCCTCGTCGCAGAACACCAGCGGCGCATCCGCAGGCCAAGCTGCCAATGCTTGCGCCAACCCCTGCATCGGGGCAATCTCAGGGACATCCATCCGCTCTGTTTGTTCTGCCGCCTCGATGGCCAGCGCTTCCAGCCGATCTGTTTTGATACGGCGGGTCTGCGTGCGTTCGGTTGCCACAGGAAAAATATGCGATACGCCCAGCTCGGTCGCCTTTTCCACGGCAAAATCAGTTCGGGTTTTCTTGAGCGGCGCAAAGAGCAATTTCGGTCCGGGCGCCAGCTGTTGGGGCTGGGCGCGCAATAGCGTTCTCATCTGCGCCTCAACCTTTCGGCCTTGCAAAGCCAATTCAGCCTGCCATTCGCCATCCTTGCCATTAAATATGCGCGCCACATCTCCGCCACCCAGCCGCATAACGCGGGCAAGATAATGTGCTTGCCCGTCCGGCAGGGTGATCGATGCGCCTTCGACCAGTGCAGTGCGGACATAGAGACGGGGAATATTTTTCATATTCTGGGCTATACCCGCGCATGGCGCTTGTGAAAAGCGGGTGCTAGGAGTGATGCTTCAACATTGTTCACCACTTACGAAAGTCCCAGAAATGATTCTCATCCACCATTTGCGCGTCGGCCGTTCCGTCTTCACCGTATGGCTCATCGAAGAGCTGGGGCTCGACTATGAACTGAAAATCTACGACCGCAATGAAATGGGCCGCGCGCCGCCCGAACTCAAAGACGCTCATCCGCTCGGCAAATCCCCTGTCATCGAGATAGACGGCCAAACGCTCGCCGAATCGGGAGCAATCGCCACCTACCTGACTGACTATTACGATCCACAAAACACGCTCGCCCCGGCACGCGATGACAAAGCCGCCCGGCTAACATGGCTGCAATGGCTCCATTACTCCGAGGGCTCGGCCTTCGCCCCGCTTCTGATCAAGATGTTGCTTGGACGCGAAGTCGAAATGGGCGGCGCGGGTTCGCCCTTGCTGGGCATGTTCTCCGAAGCTGAAGTCGCTTTGCAGCTTGGCTATATGCAAGACGCCCTCGGCGACAAGCCTTTCCTGCTGGGCGACACTCTGCAAGCCCCTGACATCGGCTTTACCTATATTTGCGCCATGGCCGAGCGACTTGGCGTCATAGGCGATTACCCGAAGTTACAAGCCTATATGACCCGCAATATGGCCCGTCCTGCTTTCCTGCGCGCGGCCGAAAAGACCGGCGGTTAGGGCGATTTCGCCCGACCGTTTTAACCGAAACTGAAGGCGATTGGCGTATATTATTGTCCTATGACTAAGCAGCCCGATACCGAAACTGACGCGCCAGCCCCGATTGAAGGCAGCGCGGATATGCCCGCAGCTCCGGCTGATGCCGTGGCCTCGCTGCTGTTTGCAAACTTGCCCGCGCAGGCACGCCCCTATCTGTCTCTGGCGCGGATTGACCGCCCCGTCGGCATCTGGCTATTGGCACTTCCATGCTGGATCGGACTGGCCTTCATGGCCATTCCGGACGGGTTGCAATGGATAGACCTGTGGTGGGCCATCCTGTTTGCAATTGGTGCCGTGGCCATGCGCGGGGCTGGCTGTACATGGAACGATATTACCGACCGCGAGATTGACGCGCAGGTCGCCCGCACCGCAACGCGGCCTATTCCGTCTGGCCAGATCACGCTTCGAAACGCTTACATATTTCTAGGCGCACAGCTCTTTATCGGTTTTCTGATCTGGCTCTGTTTGCCGCTGGACGCCAAGATCATCGCCGTGCTCGCCATCCCGCTCGTCGTCGCCTATCCGTATATGAAGCGGATCACCTTCTGGCCCCAGGCCTGGCTCGGACTGACCTTCAATTGGGGCATTCTGGTTGCCGCTGCGACGACAGGCAGTCTCGGCTTCAGCGTGTTTGTCCTGTTCTCGTCAATGGCGTTATGGACCATCGCTTATGATACGATCTACGCCCTGCAAGATCGCGAGGACGATGCGCTGATCGGCGTCAAATCTACCGCGCGACTGTTCGGCGTGCGGGCTGTCACAGGCGCGTTCATCTTCCACCTTGGTGCCACTGCGCAAATGTCGCTCGCAGCGCTCCTCATGGGGGCAGGTCGCGTCGGTGCGGTAACGGGGCTGGCCTTTCTGGCCCACGGCCTTTGGCAATCGACCCGCCTGAAGCAGAGCAATGAGCAAGACGCATTGGCCGTGTTCAAATCCAATGTCTGGGCAGGCGCGATCATCCTTGGCGGGTTTTTGATTGCGGCGGTGCTTTAGGAGCCAGAAACGGGACTGCCGTGACGTCACCTTCCCTTCCGCGCAAATTCGGCATATTCTCCAAATATGTCAGCCGCTCAACGCATACGCCCGCTTGATCTCTTCACCAAAGAGGAATGGAGCCACGTGTCTCGCCGTAGCCATTGGATTGGCCCGATGCTGGTGGTTCATTGCTGGGCAGTGATCCTTGGCACAATGGCACTGGCCATCTGGCAACCGCTCTTTATTCCCGTAGCAATTATGATCATCGGCGCGCGCCAGCTTGGTCTCGCTGTGCTCGAACATGAGGCCGCTCATGGCGGATTGCATCCGAACAAAAAGATCAATGATGCGCTCTCAATGCTGTTTTGCAGCCCGTCTTTCGGTGGCTCGCTGAAATCCTATCGGCCGTATCATCTCAAGCATCACAAATATGCCCAGCAGGAAGAAGACCCTGACCTTATTCTCTCAAAACCATTCCCGATAACACGCACGTCTTTGAAACGAAAAATCTTCCGTGATCTGACAGGGCAGACATTCCTGAAGCAACGAACAAACCAATTCTCCAACGCGCTCGGGCTTGGCATCCGCGCAGGAAAAGGTAGCGAAAACCGCGCCCAAAACGCGCGCGATTCGGCGGTTCCCTACCTGATCTTCAATTTGCTATTCCTCTCGGCACTGACCCTCGCTGGCGTCTGGTGGGCGTATTTCGTGCTCTGGTTCCTACCAATGGCAACCTGGTTCCCGATGATTACGCGCCTGCGCAACATCGCCGAGCACGCCGTCACCCCAGACAATGACGACCCGATGCGTCATGCCCGCACCACCCATGCCAGCCTCATCGAACGGGCAACCATCGCGCCCTATTGGGTCAACTATCATTGCGAGCATCACATGTTCATGCACCTGCCCTGTTACCGCTTGGCGGAAGCACACGAGTTGCTCAAGAAAAAGGGCCATACGGCGCGCATGGAAGTCCAGCCCGATTATCTCGCCGTCCTCAAACAGGCTGCCAGCAAACCAGAAAGTGTTCCCGCATGAGCAAAAAAATCGCAATCGAAATGGTCTCGGACCTTGTCTGCCCTTGGTGCTGGCTCGGCCTGCGCCGCTTGAGAGCCGCAATGGATCTAGTGCCGGACATTGAAACCGAAATCCTCTTCCGCCCCTACCAACTTGACCCAACCGTGCCTGAAGCAGGCATGGATTATAAAACCTATATGAAAGGCAAGTTCGGCGACGACATTGATGACGAGGCGAAGGTGGCATCAAAAAACCGCTGGGCCCAAATGCGCGCAGCACTCGAAGAGTATGGTCAGGCCGAGGGCATCCCGTTTGATTTCGAACATATGAACATGCGCCCGAACACAACCAATGCGCACCGGCTCGTCCACTGGGCCCAAGGCCAGGGCAAGGGGCTAGACGCCAAAGAGGCTTTGTTTGAAGCTTATTTCAAGGATCACCGCGACATTGGCGACAAGGAGGTCTTGGCCGACATTGGCGAAAGCATTGGCCTCGACCGCGGCATTATTGCCGACTTGCTCAAGGGCGAGGCAGACAAAGACACAGTCGCCCGCGAAGCCAACCTCTTCATGCAAATGGGCGTGCGCGGCGTTCCCTGCTTTATCGGCAATCGCGCCATCGCCGTGCAAGGTGCCGAAAGCGCGGAGAATATCGCCAAGCTGATCAAGGCAACAGCCGAGCAAACGCC
>CAZMMU010000014.1:0-20151 GCA_964567455.1 uncultured Hyphomonas sp. | reverse complement strand
GCCCACAAAGCCTTTGCCCGCCGTTTTGGCACGCTCAATGTGCACCCTTACGTCAAGGGTATGGCCGACCACCCCGAGCTTTTGGAAATCATCAAAGAACCAGAAGACAAGGTGAACTTTGGCGGCGGCTGGCACACCGATATGTCGTTTCTGGAGAAGCCCGCGCTTGGCTCCCTGCTCTATGCGCTCGAAGTGCCTGAGCACGGCGGCGACACTTTGTTCGCGAGCCAAATCGCTGCCTATGAAGCGCTCTCCGATGGCATGAAAGCCATGCTCGCCCCGCTCAAAGCCGTCCACTCGGCCAGCCGCGAATATAGCGCTGCCGGACATTCCGCCCAAACCCGAAAATCCATGCAGGCCACCACCGCCGGCGACGCCCCCGAATTCGACCACCCCGTCATCCGCACACACCCTGAAAGTGGCCGCAAGGGGCTTTACGTAAACCCCGCTTTCACGCTGCGCTTCGCAGGCATGACCAAACGCGAAAGCAAGCCCCTCTTGGACTTCCTGTTCAATCATTCACGCGACGAACGCTTCACCTGCCGCTTCCGCTGGACACGCGGCACGCTCGCCTTCTGGGACAATCGCTGCTGCTGGCACTACGCGCTCAACGATTATGCCGGACACAGACGACATATGCGCCGCGCTACAGTCAATGGCGACAGGCCGGTTTAAGTTTTCCGTCGACAAGCTAACGCGCTACATCAACGCATCCGCCGTTTCCTTGAAATGTCCAGCGAGGGCCCGGAATTTTTCGCCCAGAGGGGATTTCTGACGCCAGATCAGCGAAATCGTCCGTTTGGCGATCGGGTCGGCAATCAGCCGCAATGTAATCTCATTGTCGCGCTGGGCCTCGATCTTCACATAGAGGCTCGGCAAAACGGCAATACCAGCCCCCATCACCGCCATTTGCCGCGTCGCATCAAGGCTCGTACCCTGATACTCTTCGTTGATATAGGCCCCCGCCTTGCGCGCAAGTTCCCCGATCTGCTGACTAAACCGATGCCCCGGCCCAAGCGTTAGCAGCGGCCTGTCCTTCAAACTTGCAAGCGGTATAGCCCCCTCGCCCCGCGCGAGAAGATCGTCGGACGCTGCGCAAATCCAGAGGTCTTCATCAAACAATGGCACCGATACGTGTGCGGAGTGATCGTCCGCCGTGGACATAATGATGTCGAACTGTCCGCTTGCCAGATGCGCTTCAAGATCAACGGTGCGCTCTTCGCGGACCGACAGGCGCAGCTCGGGAAACCGCTCATGCAACCGCTTGGTTGCCGTCGGCAGAAGATAAGGCCCAACAGAGGGCAACACCCCAAGCCGAATACGCCCCGCCAGTCCGGACGCCGTCTCGCGCGTGACCGCTTTCATGTCTTCAACTTCGCTGAGAATAAACCGCGCGCGTCGCGCCACGTCCTCGCCGATCGGGGTCAGGAAAGCTCCATGTCTGCCCCGTTCGACCAGCGCGCAAGACAGCTCCGCTTCCATCTCGGCAAGCTGGGTCGAGAGGCTCGGCTGGCTAACATTCAGGCGCTTGGCCGCTTCAACGAACCGCCCCGTATCCGCGATCGCCACCAGATACTGCAATTGCCTCAAAGTCGGCCGCATACCACGCACTCCCTTCCATAGATTTGTTCTATCCAATATACGGATTATCTGAATATTGGCTATACAATTGGAAAGAGCGATTGCGACCCGATCAATCTATTGACATTTAAAGTGCCATTTACCAACATCAGGCTGAGAGGTAGAATGCGATGGGACAAACCGATAGACTGGAACTTAGCGGCGCGGCGGGGTCGCCCTATACGCGCAAGATGATCGGCGTCCTGCGCTACCGTCATATCCCTTATTCGGTTTACTGGGGCAACGGCAATATTCCAGACGGCTACCCCGAGCCCAAGGTCCGGTTGCTTCCCACATTTTTCTTTCGCGACGGAGAAGATGGCGAACGCGTAGCCGTGACCGATTCCACCCCAATTATCCGCAGGCTGGAGACCGAATATGAAGGTCGTTCGGTCATACCAACTGATCCGACGCTACAATTTCTCAATACGCTGATCGAGGACTATGCCGACGAATGGCTGACAAAGGCCATGTTCCATTTCCGCTGGGCACACGAGGCCGACTGGAAAAACGCCGCACCGCTTCTGGTCTATTGGGGCCTGAACACAGCACCAAAAGACATCGCGGACACAATGGGCACGCAATTCGCAACCCGGCAGATCGACAGGCTGTATGTCGTCGGCTCGAACGACATAACCGCTGAGACCATAGAAAATTCCTATACCCGCCTCGTCGCTCTGCTGGACACTTTGATCCAGAAACGCGGGTTTGTTCTTGGTGCGCGGCCAAGCTCGGCCGACTTTGCAATCTACGGACAGATGACCCAGCTCGCCGCCGTCGATCCGACCGCCGCCGCACTGACCCGCGCCACATCAATGCGCGTTCGGGCTTGGGTCGACATCATGGAAGACCTTTCAGGGCTCACCCCCACAGAGGAAGACTGGTTCACCGCCGACGAAGCCAAAGAAGCTCTGGGCCCGCTGCTGGCGGAAATCGGGCAGACCTATGCCCCGGCCATGATCGCCAATGCCAAAGCAGTATTGGAAGGCAAGGAGACGTTCGAAACGGAAATCGATGGCCGACCGTGGACGCAGCCCGTTTTCAAATATCAGGCCAAATGTCTCGGCTGGCTACGTGCCGACTATGAAGCGCTAACCGGCAATGAACGCGGCGCGATTGATGCCATGCTCGAAGGGTCAGGCTGTGAGGCATTGTTTGAGACCGGAGCGCCCTGATTAGACGTTCAGTCGCCCGCGGCTTGAGCGCGGATACGCTCGGCACGAAAGACCGGATCAGCGGCCTGCAGGATTTTGAGTCTAAGCTGCGCATTATAATCTGGGCGCGCCTCAAGAAATCCCCGTACCGTATCGGCCACAACCGGATCTGTATGGTTCTGCAAAATCTGCGTCATCCAGCGTCCGGGGAAAAAGATGTCGCCCGTCACCTGTATGTCCTCCATCAGAGCCAGCCCACCTTCAACATAGTCAAGCGTGGTATGAACCCTAAACGGATGGTGCAGATAACCCAGCGCATCAACCACCCACGATTCCACCTCGCGGTTCCTCGCATCCGACAATGACGCAAAGAAACCATCTCGCACGGCCTGATCAGGCGACAAGGCTGGCAGCAGGAACTCGAACCGGCGGCGTTCATCTGGACTCTCAATCGAAGCCAGATGTTCCCCGAGAATCTCATCTGCTATGTCCGGCTGCTTAATCGCGAGCAAAGCCGCCAGATCACCGCGTTCACGAGACGACAGATTGATGCCCGAAAGAGCAGCTTCCCCGTTCAATATTTCTCTAAGCCCGATCAGCTTTGCGTCCGACAAAGCCATGTCCTGAAAAACACGCAAATATATCTTGCGAGTGCTGCTAGGTAACGCCGGATCCCAGATCAATGTCAAAAAGACATGTTCGAAGAGAGCCGCATGATTTGTGCGCTCATCCGTCTCGATGAATGACCAGTATATGGTTCTAAGCTGCCCCAAACCCGTTGCAAGAAGAAGTTCATTCTCTTCATGGATCAGGCGTGCCGCTAGAAATCGCAGATACCCCAAAGGTGTCACATCGGGGTGCCCTTCCAGCATCTGCTCGTAAAGATTTATCAGTTGCGCCCCTTTCTGCAGATCAGTCAGCCCATGCCACAGTTCATCTACGAGCTTCAGGTCCGCAGGAAAAAGGCCATAGCCCTCGCCCTCGGAGTTAAACAGCAAACGCCCGCCCCGGCCCACGGATAAGCTTGCATCCGTTGAGTACTGCAACTGGAGAGGACTTTCGCCTAGAAGCGTCAGCGTCTGGGGCCATAAACGACCAGCGCCCGACGGATCGAGTTGCGCCAGCATGGTCTTGTCGTCGCTCAACTCGAAATGCGGTCGCCCGGCCGTGTTCACCCAAACCTCGCTCCACGCCTTGAGATCGTGCTCCGAGTAGCGGTCCAAAATTTCGATCAAATCTGGCCACGTCGCATTGGCATTTGCGAACGTGCTCAAATATTCGCGGAGCCCCGAACGAAAATCAGCCTCACCGAGGAGCAACTCCAATTGGCGCATCATGATCGGCGCCTTGTTATAAATGATTGCGCCGTACAGATTGCCCGCCTCATTCAGATTCGGAAGAGCCTGACGGATCGCGTTCGCGCCAGTCGTGCGGTCTACGCTATAAGCAGCAGGATACGATCGCAGCAGAAAGTTCAGATCATGATCAATCTCAGGAAAGCTCGGATTGACAATCTTTGCCGCCATAAAATTCGCGAACACTTCTTTGGTCCAGACATCATTAAACCAGTCCATCGTTACAAGGTTTCCAAACCACATATGCGCCGTTTCATGAGCAATAAGATTGGCGCGTGCCAGACGTTGTGGATCGGAGGGCGCTTCATCGAGCATCAGCGTCGACGCGCGGTATTGGATCGCGCCGACATGTTCCATCCCGCCATATTGAAAGGTCGGGATCAGCGCGAAGTCGAACTTCTGGAACGGATAAGCAATCCCCGTATAGTCTTCGAGCCAGACAAGCGCGTCCGCATGGGCCTGAAAGATGTCATCCACATTGCGCGCGAGCTTCGCCGCATCGGTCTCGCGGTGAAACATCGTCATCTCGCGCCCGTCAACGATGCGTGTGATCTCCTCAAATTCACCTGCAACGAAAGAAAAGAGATATGAACTGAGCCTGTCCGAACGAGCGAATTTGTAAATCCGCGACGCACGCTCACCATCCCGTTCCGCCACGTCCTCAACGCTCTGCAACGCGCCATTCCCGAGCGCCCGCCACGTCGCAGGAACATCAAGCGTCAGCTCATAGGTCGCCTTGAGATTCGGCTGATCGAAAACCGGAAACGCTGTCCGCGCACGATCAGGCACAAAGAGCGTGTACAGATAATCTGGATTTCGATTGAGTGATGTATCGCCAGCTGTCAACTCGATCGATACACGGTTCGCCCCAAGCTCAAGCGCATTGGCAGGAAGCACCAAATGCTCGTTCTCGTGCCGGATAGGGTACGTCTCACCATTGATCTGGAGCGATTGCAGCTTCTCGCCCGCCTCGCGAAAATCCAGTTGCAAGTCGGCCACCTCGCCAGCCAGCTCAAACGTCAGAACCTGCGTCAGATGTACGTTCTCAGCCTGGCTCGCCGGTATCCGGAAGTCGAGTGCATAATTTATATCCGACAGGGTTCTCGCGCGCACCTGTGCCATATCGAAGGCAACCCCGGAGACAGGCGTGTGCGAGGCTAAAGACGGTCCGGTCGAGGTCTCAGTGGGCGCGGACGCAGGCGCGCCACAGGCAACAACCAGAAGACACAGACAAATCCAGATACGCATAACAGGCTCTCGCACTTATTTCTGAAAGACGGTAACCCCATCCTTGATGGTCTCTAGAACAGTAATGTCAGCAATCGCAAGCGGTTCAACCTGAGTGGGGTCCGCTGAAAGAATGGCAAGATCAGCGCGTTTGCCAATTTCGAGCGATCCCTTACTGTCCTCCTCAAAATATTGATAGGCCGCATCAATCGTAATCGCCCTGAGCGCTTCCATTGGAGAAACCCGCTCATCAGGCCCAAGCACATCGCCAGAACGGGTTTGCCGGTTCACTGCCGTCCAGACAAGACGCATCATATCAGGCGGCACTACGGGGGTATCATTGTGAATTGTGAGCACCATGTCGCGATCAAGCGCAGACCGCAGCGGACTGATCCTCATCGCACGATCAGGCCCCAACACGGAGTCGCGGTGCCAGTCGCCCCAGAAAAATGTATGCGCGACATAGAAAGAAGGGATCATCCCACTTGCATGCATTCTGTCGAGTTGGTCATCGCGCGCGGTTTGGGCGTGTATCATCACAGTGCGCCGATCCGAGGATCCATGCAAAGCGCGAGCCCGTTCCACACCGTCAAGCAACTGGTCCGCCGCCGCATCTCCATTGGCATGGGCCAACACCTGAACATTCCGCTCGAACGCAGTTGCCAGAAGCGCATCGACGTCGGCCTCGTCCATCGTGCCATAGCCGGCATAATCGTCTGAATTGCCCGACGGGATCACATGATAAGGCTCGCTAAGCCAAGCTGTTTTGCCTTGCGGTGATCCATCGAGCACTAGCTTGATGCCACCAAGACGGTAATGATTTGTGTACGCTTGCGTGGGCTGAAAGTCTGCCCCGAGTTGATCTTGTCGCTGCATAAGCTGATAGCCGACAAGATCAATTTTCAGATTACCGCTCGCACCGAACGCCGCCAACCCGCCAAGCTGAGCCCCGTTGCCAGCTCCTTCCTGCGCCGTGGTAATGCCATTGCGCAGATAGATGTCCTGATTTGCCGCCATAGCCGCCATGGCTGTTTCAATGGTCGGAGTGGGTAGTTTCGCGAGCGCCAATTGCATGGCGCGTTCTTCAAGCACACCATCAGGCTCTTGCGTGCCCGGTTTGCGACGAATAATCCCGCCAAGCGGATCCGGCGTGTCAGCGGAAATGCCCGCCGCGTCGAGGCAAGGCGTGTTGCAGGTTAAAAGATGCGCCGAGACATGCAGCAAAAGAATTGGAACGTCCGCCGAAATCGCGTCAAGATCTTCGCGGGTGGGGTGCCGGTTCTCGGCCAACAGGGAATCATCATAACCGAATCCAAGTATCCACGGCGATGACGGGTTTGCCGCACGCCAGGCTTCAAGCTTTGACCGAAGAGCTCCAAGCGTATCGACATCACCCGCTGGAGAGGGCTGCAAGTCGGCCATCACCGCCGTGCGTGCCCCAATTGCGAAATGCCCATGTGCATCAATCAGACCTGGAAGCAGTGTATGCCCCTGCAGATCGCGCACCGTCGCCTTGTCATCAAACAAAGCCTCGGTTGCGGCACGGTCTCCAACGGCGACAATCACACCATCTTTGACGGCCAGAGCTTCAGCACGCGGCGCATCTTCATTCATCGTGAGTACGGCCGCGTTCACAAACACGGTCACGCCGCTGCCATCCGTGCCGACAGGTTCAACCGTTTGCGACGGCCCGCCGCACGCCACCAAAACCAGCGCCACACATGCCCAATGCGCGCCCCGCCAAATCGCCAAAATCCTACCCATAGCGTTCCCCTATGCTAAGCCTCGTCAAACCCGACAAATGTTGCTGCCTCATCCACTGACTTGCGGCGTGAGACGACGCTATTGGCCGGAAAGCTCTCATCGGGAAACCCCATCGCCACGCAAATCATAATCACCTGATCATCTGGTATCCCGGCATGCTCGCGCACAACGGGCGACTGCATAATGCCCTGCGAATTGATCACACATCCAAGCCCACGCGACCACGCCGCATTGACCAGCGCATTCGTCACAGCCCCGCAATCAAACGGCGCAATGTCACCGCCATGGATCGAACGATCATAGGTAACCACCACAGAAACCGGCGCATCGAACTGGCGAAAGCCGCGCAAGACCCAGTCTTGGCGGGCAGCATTATCGTGCCGTTCGATGCCCATCACGCCGAACAATTGCTTGGCAACCCCGATCTGTCGCTCCCGGTGAACACCCTCATAAGCACCATGGCTGCGGAACTCCCTCGAATCCGGTACGCCTGCAAGATTGCGTTCGACATTCCCCTTGCGGATCAGGTCAAGCGGTGCGCCGGTGAGGACATAGAAATTTGCCGGCTGCGTGTTCATGGATGAAGGCGCGCGCAGCGCAAGCGCAATAACCTCTTGAATAAGCGCTTTCGGAACGGGTTCGGGCTTGTAGCCGCGAATGCTCCGTCGACCATTTATGACCTTATCATAATCCATGCCTAGACATCCATTTGTGGGCAGATCAGGAATTTCTGACCCGTCGTCTTTGCATTATAGCGCGCCACCACATCCGCTTGCAAAGCTTCGGACAGCGAAATTTCATCTGTATAGTGACTTGCGAAAGTGGTCTTGAGCTCCTTGGCCACACGCGCGCGCAACCGCGCCGCAACGTCATTTCCCGCCCGCGCAAGGAAGTTCGGCAAGAGCCAGCCGCCAACGCCCCACGCCATACCATAGCCGCGGTTCAGGCTCGTCGGCGAGGTGTCAAGCCCGCCATATAGATAGACCTGCTTATGCTTGATCGATCCATAGATGCTATATGCGCCCGGCGTGCGTGCAGCCGCAGCCTCCATCGCGCTTAAAATACTCGACGCCAAAGTCCCGCCGCCTGTGGCATCAAAGGCAAGCGTCGCTCCGGTTTCATGGATCGCATCTGTCAAATCAGCCATAAAGCTATCTTTGCTGGAATTGACGACATATTTCGCCCCCATTCCGCGCAGCAAATCTTCCTGCTCTGCTTTGCGGACAATATTGACCACATCCACCCCGTCGGCCTGACAAATCCGGTTGAGCATCTGACCGAGATTTGATGCAGCAGCCGTATGCACAAGCGCCGTGTGGTCTTCCATCCGCATGGTTTCGAGCATGGACAAAGCGGTGAGCGGATTGACAAAACAGGACGCGCCATCCTTGGCCGTATCCCCCGCCAGAAGCGGCAGAGCCATGGCGGCGTCAACGCAGCGATACTGGCCATACATTCCGCCGCCCATCACAGCCACCGTTTTGCCAATCAGGCTCTGAGCGTAGCCATCATCGCCAGCAGCGACCACCGTTCCGGCCCCCTCATTGCCCACAGGCAGCGCCTGCCCGACCCGCGCTTTCATCACCGCCATGCCCTGTGCCGAAACAGGAGCTGTCAAAACAGTACCCGCACCATCACCCGAAGACGTCGCCGCCGCCATGCTCGCCCAGCCAAACATGACCCCATGATCGGACGGATTAATTGGTGTCGCCTCGACCCGCACAATGATCTGACCCGACTTGGGCACCGGCATCGGCTTCTCGACCAGTTCCATCCGAAGCTCTCCCTCGGGGCTAACAGTGGACAGCATTTGCAGGTAGTGGGTGGGAAGTGACATATGGACGACCTTTTTTTTAAGCAGCTTCATTTGGGCGCGATGGGCTTATGATAGCAATGAAAAGACAGGACGGGTCAATTCTTTCATTCCCTTGACGTGGCGTCCTTAAAGGCCAGCTATCGGCATGCTATTTGGACTCATTCCACCTATACGGCGTGAAAACGACACATTCTATCTCTCGGGTCGGTCGGGCGCCTATGGGGACAATTAGCGTGAATCTCTTTTTCGATCTGGCAGAAAAGTGCGCAGGGAAAGCCACATCAATCCCGCCAAGGCTTGTTGGCTAGATCGATGCGTCGATCGCTTTCATCCATATGCCCAAAATCGAGCCGATTGGGACTTTGTGACCGTTTTACGTGATCCGGTTGCGCGGTGGCTGTCCAATTATTTCTTCAACCGCCACCGACCTGATGATCGCGATCATTTCGGCACCGAGTTGGACCTCGAAGCGTACCTTGAGACCATTGACGCAACCGAAAATGGCAAACTCTATTTGAGCTTTTGTCATGGCGGAAACATGCCCGAGGGCGATTTAACCCAAGCGATTGCACACGCGATAGATGTCTTCAGCAAGTTCAAACTCATCGGCATGCTCGACGATATGGACGGCTTCCTTGATGGATTCAAACAGCACTGGCAGGTGCGTCCATCTATTGCCTGGAGCAATACAAACCCGGCAGGCAAAAGCGACCGCGAAGCGGCTCTGACCCCGGCCATTCTCAAGCGGGTCAAACAAATCTGCGCACCTGACCGCGAAATCTACAAAGCCATTCGCGCACAAAAAGCAAATATCTAAGACCATAAGCCCAGCCTGACTGACCCTAGACCGACCTCATCACAGAAAGCTGATGCGGCACCACCCCTGTAGCGCTTGCAACTCGCGACGGCCTCTCCTATAACCCTTTTGCTCAGAATGATTATATCGATGAGGCCCTGTTTCCACTAAATTCCCGGGAACAACTTGAAGAATCCAAGTTTGCGCCCATATTATACTCATATTGAGCATAATTGCTTTGCATGACCTATTGGAGGATGTTTAACATGGCCAGATTAATTGACGCAGGTCCCGGCTGCGCCCCGCCGACACCCGTACGCACGTCCGACAGCAGTGCAGCGCTTGGCTTGATCTATGACGATGAGGTCAAGGCCGAGACCGATCATCTCTACCCCCTTGCCAGCGACTTTATTACACCAATTGAATGGCCAGCCATTGCACCTTTGGTGGCAGCAATCAATCGGCTCAAGCGCGCGAAGAACGCCGTTATCCTTGCGCACAATTATATGACGCCTGATATTTTCCGCCTCGTCGGCGACTTTCGCGGCGACAGCCTGCAATTGGCGCGCGAAGCAGCCAAAGTCGAAGCGGACATTATCGTTCAGGGCGGCGTCCATTTCATGGCTGAAACATCCAAAATTCTGGCACCTGAAAAGACTGTCCTTATTCCCGATTTGCGCGCTGGATGCTCCCTGGCCGCGTCGATTACGGGCGAGGATGTCAAACTCATCAAAGAAACCTATCCGGGCGTTCCCGTGGTCACCTATGTCAACACGACCGCAGATGTGAAAGCCGAATGCCATATCACCTGCACATCGTCGAATGCCGTCCAGGTCGTCGAACATATCGCGGCCGAATTTGGGTCTGACCGTGTGATCCTGGTGCCAGACCAGTTTTTGGCGCGCAATGTGGCTGCGATGACAGACATTAAAGTCATGACCTGGCCCGGAGCATGCGAAGTGCACGAACTGTTCAGCGCCGATGATGTCGAGGATTTGCGCGAAGCCCATCCGGGCGTGGTGATCCTGGCCCATCCCGAATGCCCACCCGATGTGCTTGAAGCCGCAGACTATGCCGGCTCGACCGCGGCGCTGGCAAACTATGTCTCCGAACGTGCACCCGCCAAAGTCGTCTTGCTGACCGAATGTTCGATGAGCGACAATGTCGCCGCCGAGAACCCGGACGTCAACTTCATCCGGCCCTGCAATCTTTGCCCGCACATGAAGCGGATCACGCTTGAAAACATTTACGAGTGTCTCACCAATATGACCCATGAAGTGATCATCCCTGAGGACGTGCGGATAAAAGCAAAACAAGCGATTGATGCTATGCTCGCGCTTCCAAAAATGGAAAAGCCACTTGACTTCGAAACCGGGCTCAAGCCGCTGGATATCGACATTGTCAGCACACCTCGCCTTGCCGAGAACGCCTAATAGGGCCACACTCGAAATCGGCAAAAACAAAACAGGTGGACCGTCCCGACGTGACGCTAGCGCAATTCCTTTTCGGCACTCTCTTTGCAACGCTTTTGAGCGGTGGATTGACTTCGGCCAGCGCCCAAAGCGGAGCAGAGCGAGCCATTGGAAGCTGGGACTTTCAGTCGGTTCCCTATCGTGACGACACCTGCCAGATGTCAGGCACCATGCGCATCCGGCCCGACAGGGATGCAAGCGGCCGGAGCACGGGTGAACTGTCCTGCGCTTTCACTGCCGTCGAAGCGTGCATCGGACAAGACCGCTGGATTGTCGAGCAGATATGCACGGTCGAAAATAGCGGGGACCAATTGTCCATAAGCTCGTCTATCGTCAACTTTATCGAAGCAGACACATTTACGGGCAGCTATCTACCAGACCATTTCGTCCTGACCATAGAATCGGCCAGCCGGATGAAAGGGCAAATCATTTCGTCGATCTCGGCAGGGGTCGAATTTGTCCGTCAGGAAGAGGCCGTATCATGACCCGTCTTCTGCGCCGCCTCGCCTTGGCAACAGCAATATCTGCATGGACCGCCATGCCAGCCGCCGCCCAACCTGCAAAATTTGCTGGAAGTTGGACGTTCAAAGCGTGGATTGGTGGCGGATGTGAGTTTACGGGGCTAGCTCGCATCTCGCCAGTGCCGCAGGAGGACGGCTCGCATGTCTGCGAACTGACAGCGCATCAGGCATGCGGCACGCTCGAATGGACGGTCCGGCAGAGCTGCACGGCAACGCCCCATGGCTCCAATCGGCTGTCGATCAGCTCTCAAATCGTCGAATTCATTGGCGCAGACGCCACGGGCAGCTATTTGCCCGACAATTTCCTGCTCACAATCGATTCGGCGCGACGCATGTTCGGCGCGCTTCACTCATATGATGTCTACAAAGCAGAGTGGATTCGAGATGAGGGTGTCACCTCGTGACAAGCATGCGTGTCTTTCTTGCAACCGTATGTCTGACAGGGCTGGGCACGCCCATTGGCGTCGCAGAAGACATTAGCGGGGCCTGGTCGTTCAAAACCGAGATTAAGCGGAAGGGCTGCACGATTATCGGCAATATGTCGATTTCGTCCGCCGACAATGACGGTATCCGAACGTGCAGTTTCGTATCGAGGGAGACCTGCGAGATTGATCCGGAAGCAAGTTGGTCAGTTGATCAGTCCTGCCGGATTGTCCCCAATGGTCCGAAATACATCATCCGCTCGAAAGTCATTGGCAGTCTGACGGAAGGCTATTCAGCAGCCTCTTATGCGCCTGACCATTTTATCGTCGAACCTGATAGTCCAACACAAATGAACGGGCTTTGGCAGGACCGCAACTTTGCCGCCCCCGTCATCTTTTGGCGCGACGAGGCCCTGCCCGTCTCATGAACGATGCAAACGCCCAAAAACTCACCGCAAAAATTGGCAGCGGACCTGAAACCGATGTGCTCATCATCGGTGCCGGACTGGCTGGCTTGTTCCTCGCCCTAAGTCTCGCACCGCGCCGCTGCACAATTGTATCGCCCTCCCCAATTGGCACCGCCGCTTCTTCAGCATGGGCCCAAGGCGGCCTCGCCGCAGCGCTCGACCCATCAGACACCCCCCAGGCGCACGCCCACGACACCATGATCGCAGGCGCAGGTCTGGTCGATGAAACCGTCGCGCATCTCATCGCCAGCGAAGGCGCAGCGCGGGTGATGGACCTGCTCGAACTTGGCGTCCCGTTTGATCGCACGCCGGACGGCGCTCTGGCACTATCGCTGGAAGCGGCCCATTCACGCCCGCGTGTTGCCCGCGTCGCTGGCGATCTTGCCGGCAAAGCGATCATGGACGCCTTAACTGCGGCGGCCAAACAGACAACATCGATCACCCTAATCGAAACGGCGAGAGCGGTCAGCCTCCTGCAAGATGATGGTGGCCGCGTCGCTGGCGTCGCTTTGCGGTTTACCGACGGCCGTCTGGCCACCCACACAGCGCGCGAAACCGTGCTGTGCACTGGCGGCACAGGCGGTCTGTTCAAAGTCACAACGAATCCGGCTGGCGCGCGCGGCGACGCACTGTCCATGGCGTTTGATGTCGGCGCGCTGATTGCTGACACAGAGTTTGTCCAGTTTCACCCTACCGCTCTTGATGTTGACCGTGATCCGGCTCCTCTGGCCACCGAAGCCTTGCGCGGCGAGGGCTCGGTCCTGCGCAACGCCGATGGATTAGCTTTCATGGCGCGGTATCACAAGGACGCCGAACTGGCCCCGCGCGACGAAGTGGCTCGCGCAATCCACTCAGAACGTATGGCAGGTCGCGGTACATTTCTCGACGCCACCAAAGCTGTCGGTGCTGAATTCCCTGAACATTTCCCGACCGTTTTCAACGCATGTCGGCTAGCAGGCATTGATCCACGCATCACGCCCATGCCGATTTCAACGGCTGCGCACTATCATATGGGCGGCATCGTTTCGGACTTCTGGGGCAGATCAAGCCTTAATGGTCTGTCCGTATGCGGCGAATGCGCATCAACCGGCGCACACGGAGCCAATCGGCTGGCATCAAACTCTCTGCTCGAGGCCGTTGTCTTTGCCCATCGAATTTCACTGCGCCTGCGCGACGCTGAGCTAGATGCCCCCAAAGCCTCGCAAACGAGCATTCCCGCCGATCTGCCCTACGAAACGTTGCAAACCCTGCGGCTGAAAATGGCCGAGCATTGCGCGGTCGTTCGCGATCATGCTGGCCTCTCGTCGCTCCTGTCCTGGATCAAAAACGCCGAGGCAGAGCATGGCCCCGCCCGTGCGCTGATCGCCGCAAAGTTGATTGTTGCCCCGGCGCTTGCTCGAAAGGAGAGCCGCGGCGGACACTTCCGCAAAGACTTCCCCGATGAAGTGGCGCCAACCCGCAGCTTTATCCGTCGCCAATGCGGCGATCTACATATTGAAAGCACACCGATATGACCCAATTGCCCCCGCCCCTTCCCGACATCGTCCTCGACCCAATCGTGCGCCTGGCCCTCGCCGAAGACCTCGGACGCGCGGGCGATCTGACGACTGACGCCACCATTGCACCTGACACGCAGATGAGCTGTCACATTCAGGCACGTCAAGCCGGCTTCCTTGCAGGCTTTGATGCGGCGCGCTACGCCCTGTCGCTGATTGATCGCACAGTAGAATTGACCGAGCATCTCGCAGATGGAAACCCTCTAACCCCCGGCGATAGGATCGCAACTCTGTCCGGCGCCGCGCGCTCGATCCTCACCGCCGAACGCGTCATGCTCAACTTCATCGGCAGAATGTCAGGCATCGCAACACTGACGGCCAGATATGTCGCCGAGACCGAAGGCACCAGCGCACGCATTGTCTGCACCCGAAAAACAACTCCGGGCTTACGCGCGATCGAGAAACGCGCCGTGCGATGCGGCGGCGGCACCTCCCACCGCTACGGGCTCGATGATGCCATTCTAATCAAGGACAACCATATCGCCGCAGCGGGCTCCATTGGTGCAGTGCTTGAACGCGCCAAAGCCTATGCAGGTCATTTGCGCATGATCGAAATTGAAGTCGACACGCTTGATCAGCTTGCCGAAGCCCTGCCCTTCGGGCCGGATGCCATCCTGCTCGACAATATGGACAATGACACATTGCGCAAAGCCGTGGACATGATCGGCGGACATGCCATTGCAGAAGCATCAGGCGGTGTGACCCTGAAAACCGTTGCCGGTATCGCCGCAACTGGCGTTGACTTTATATCGGTTGGCGCGCTGACCCATTCAGCGCCCAACCTTGACGTGGGGCTTGATGCGGGGTGAACATGCGCCCTGAAATGGGGAGTACAGACATATGGGTCAGGCCAATCAACGCAAGTCAATCTTCGTCACAGGCGCTGCCTCAGGCATCGGCGCGGCCACAGCGAAACACTTCGCGGACAAAGGCTGGTTTGTCGGCCTCTACGATATCGACCAGTCCGGCCTTGAAAAGGTTGCAAGCGAGATTGGTGCCGACAATTGCATTCAAGCCTTGCTCGACGTTCGCCACCGCACCCAATGGACAGCCGCCATAGAGTCGTTTTCAGACGCAACCGATGGGAAGATGCACGTCCTCTTCAACAATGCTGGAATTGGCCGTCATGGCTGGTTTGAGGATATTGCCCCCGAAGAATCCGACGCCATAATCGACATCAACGTCAAAGGCGTCATCAACGGCGTCTACGCTGCCCTGCCGCTCCTAAAACCCACAAAAGGCGCACGTATCGTCAATGTCGCTTCCACAGCAGGCTTTGCAGGCTCGCCGCAATTGGCCGTCTATGTCGCAAGCAAGTTCGCCGTTCGCGGACTGACTGAATCATTGGAACTCGAACTCGAACCGCTCGATGTCAAAGTGACAAGCCTTGCCCCGTGGTTCGTAGACACGCCAATCCTGGATATGGGTCAAACAACAAACGCCAATCACAAAATGAGTGACAATCTCGAAGAGTCAGGCGTCGAAATCTATCCGGTTTCACTGGCTGCGGAATGCGCTTGGGAAGCTGCGAACGGAACCAAGACCCATTATGGCGTCGGCAAGCTGGCAAATCAGACGCGATTTCTTTCGCGCTATTTTCCGGGGTTCATGAAAAACCGGATGCGCAAATCAATGCCCGAGCGCGACCAATAGCGGCTCAAACCCTTGTTTCAAAAATTCTGGCTTATGGAGCGGGCGCTGCGGCAGCCTCTGGCGAAAGATCACGTTGTTGCTCGTTAAACCGGACACGCTGGGCCAGACGAGCCCGCTTGCGCGCCACAGCGTCCCGTGCGCGGCTCCATTCGCTACCACGCGGGAAGCGATAGAAAATATGCGCGCCAATCTTATTCGTCCGCACGAGCCCTGCATTCCAAATCGGGTCAACATAAGTTGCATGATAATGGGTCGCGGCACTTGTCCGGCGCTCATGCAAATCCATAATCACATGAGCCGCCACAGTTTGTGCCCGCTGCCATTTGATCGGATTTGGCTTACGCCCAAGCGCGCCGTCACAGGTAAACGTAAACTGACAGCCCGTGGTACGCGTCGCGCCCTGAAAAACCACTTCGCAAATTGAGTTCGGATAGCGATGATCGGCAACGCGGTTCATGATAACTTCAGCCACGGCGAGCTTGCCTTCAGGGCGCTCATTGCCAGCTTCGTAGTAAACCGCCTGCGACAAGCACATGTGCTCGCGCGCAATCTCTTCGGCTTCATCAACACGCGATGACGTCAGTTCCGCAATAGAAGACAGGGCCGCTTCATCGCGGTCATACATCGCATACCGGGTCAGCGAGGCGCGCGGGTCGCGGTCAAACGTATGCTCGACCGTGCGCAACCAATCATGATCAAGCAATTCAGAGGCATCCGCACTGTTTCGCACGGCTCCGGCGGCGCTGGTGCTAGTCGCGAGCAATCTGGCCTCGGCCCGGAAGTCAGCGTCAGCTTTCTGTGCATCGTAGCGTAGAACAACAGTCGGCAGCAGTGTACAGGCCGCAATCGCGCAGCCAGCCGTGACGACGCCCATGCGTACAATCTCACGCTGTTCCTGATCACTCATAACCAACCACCATAGGTGCAAACGTCTTGCGTTCGTCCTTAACCCGCTAAAAATGCGGCTTAATGCTTTCACAAAAGTTAACATTACCCATCACCCCGGCACATTATAGTGGCCTCTTCCATACGCAGATCGCGTGCCGGAACGGCCAAATGCTCGAAAATTAATCGCAGAACTAAAGCGCGAGGGGCTTCCAAACAAGAAAAATACGTTAATGACCAGTTAAATTTTCAGATAGGTCATCAACTCTTCGTTAATCCTATTCACAAAGATAACGAAGAGATAAGCGCAAACTCATGATTTATTGACGGAAACACCCCAACGCGCGCGCCAAAGCATGACACCCTATGCTCAACAGTGCTGCATTTTTGCAACACTTTCGGAGCAAATGGTTAACGTCTCAAAATACCGATCAGGCCTGATCTTCAAGCAACGCAGCATGGGCAGCAGCCAGTCTGGCCACCGGAACACGATAAGGTGAGCACGAGACATAATCGAGACCTGTCTCATGACAGAACATCACCGAAGCCGGGTCACCGCCATGTTCACCGCAAATACCAAGCTTGATGTCCGGACGCGTTGCCTTGCCCCGCTCAGCGGCAATCTGCACCAATTCACCCACTCCCTCGCGGTCAATCGAGACAAATGGATCCTTCGCATAGATCCCCTTCTCCTCATAAATCTTAAGGAAATGCCCAGCGTCATCCCGCGAAATCCCAAGTGCGGTCTGGGTCAGATCATTGGTCCCGAACGAAAAGAACTCCGCCGTTTGTGCAATCTTGCCCGCCTGCAAAGCCGCGCGCGGTAATTCGATCATCGTGCCGACCATATAGTCAAACTTGGTTCCGGTTTCCGCAAACACAGCTGCAGCAGTTTGGTCGACCACAAGCTTGAGTATCTCAAACTCCTTGGCCGTCGCCACCAACGGTATCATCACCTCTGGCACAGGCGCACGACCCGTTTCTTTGGCGATGGAGGCGGCCGCTTCAAAAATCGCCCGCGCCTGCATCTCGTAAATTTCCGGATACGTAATCCCAAGCCGACAGCCGCGATGGCCCAGCATCGGATTGCTCTCCGCAAGGCTCGCCGCGCGCCGCTTGAGCACCTGAACAGACACGCCAGACGACGTTGCAACATCTTCAAGATCAGCATCTGAATGCGGCAGGAACTCATGCAATGGCGGATCAAGCAGGCGAATGGTGCAAGGCAGCCCGCCCATGATCTTGAAAATCTCGGTAAAGTCGCTGCGCTGCATAGGCAACAGCTTGGCAAGCGCATCGCGCCGCCCTGTCTCGTCCGCCGCCAAAATCATCGCACGCACTTCGGCAATACGGTCAGAATCGAAAAACATATGCTCGGTCCGGCACAGCCCAATGCCTTCTGCGCCAAAGTTCCGCGCCGTCTCAACATCAACCGGCGTATCGGCATTGGTGCGCACTTTGAGCTTACGGAACCCGTCCGCCCACGCCATCAAATGCCCGAAATCGCCGGACAGATCAGGCTTGGTCATTTTCACAGCACCCGCAAGCACTTCGCCTGCCGCGCCGTCCACCGTGATCACATCGCCTTCCTTGATCGCCCGTCCAGCAAAGCGGAACTCGCCCGCCTCAGCGTCGATGATCAAGCCGCCTGCCCCGCACACACAAGGCCGACCCATGCCGCGCGCAACAACGGCCGCATGCGAGGTCATCCCACCGCGCGCGGTCACAATCGCGCGCGAAGCATGCATACCGTGAATATCTTCAGGGCTCGTCTCGACGCGCACAAGGATCACGTCCTCGCCCGCATCGGCCATTTTCGCCGCCACATCGGAATCAAACACAACCTTACCCACAGCCGCGCCCGGGCTCGCCGGAAGTCCGCGTACCACAACATCGCGCACAGCATCGGGTGCAATGGCGGGATGCAGGAGCTGGTCAAGCTGGGACGGTTCCAGCCGGAGCACCGCTTCCTTCTCGCTGAGCACGCCTTCGCGCGCCATATCAATCGCAATCTTCAGCGCCGCCGCCGCCGTGCGTTTGCCGTTGCGGGTTTGCAGCATATAGAGCCGCCCGTCTTCGACCGTAAATTCCAGATCCTGCATGTCGCGATAGTGCGCTTCAAGCTTTTCGGCGACATCTGTCAGCTCTTTATAAACCGCCGGCATCGCCTCTTCGAGCGGCGCGTCATCCGAGCCAAGCTCATCAGCCCGCGCGCGTGAAATAGGTGCTGGCGTACGAATGCCCGCGACCACATCTTCGCCCTGCGCATTGATCAGGTACTCGCCGTAAAAACTCTTCTCGCCGGTAGACGGATCACGCGTGAACGCCACGCCCGTTGCGGATGTCTCGCCAAGATTGCCAAACACCATCGACTGGACGGTCACAGCCGTGCCCCAGGCTTGTGGAATGTCATTAAGCTTGCGGTAGAGGATCGCCCGATCATTCATCCATGAGCCAAACACGGCGCCAATAGCGCCCCAAAGCTGTTCCTTGGGGTCTTCAGGAAACGGTTTGCCCAGCTCTTTCTCGATTGCCGTCTTGTACTGGTCGATAATGGCTTTCCAATCGTCCGCCGTCATCTCCGTATCAAGATTGTATTCGCGCGCTTCTTTATAATCGTCGAGCAGATATTCGAATGTGTCATGGCTTAGCCCCAACACGACCGAGGAATACATCTGGATAAAACGGCGATAGCTATCATAAGCAAACCGCTCGCCCGCCTTGGCCGCAAGCCCTTCAGCCGTCTGTGCGTTCAGCCCCAGATTAAGCACCGTGTCCATCATCCCCGGCATCGACGCCCGCGCGCCAGAGCGCACCGACACGAGCAGCGGATTTGCCGGATCGCCAAACCGTTTGCCAGCGGTCGCCTCAAGCGAAACCAGCGCCTCTTCAACTTGAGCCGCGAGCGTATCAGGATAGGTCCGGTCGAGATCGTAAAATGTCGTACAAACCGCCGTCGAGAGCGTGAATCCCGGCGGTACCGGCAAGCCAAGCTTTGCCATTTCAGCCAAATTCGCGCCCTTGCCGCCGAGGAGATTGCGCATCGCCGCTTCGCCCTCGGCTGTCCCGCCGCCAAAGGAATAGACCCATTTTTGCCCGCTGAGAGCTTTTGCTGCTTCGGCCATGATATCCGTCCCCTAACCTTCAATTCTCGAAAAATCTGCGACGTCCGCCAGTGCGTCACGCATGGACGCCAAAAGCAAGAGCCGATTCTGTCTGACAGCGGTGTCGTCTGCATTGACCGTCACATTGTCAAAAAATGTGTCCAAAACGCCGCGCAAAGGGGCCATCGCTGCCATCGCCTGTTCAAAATCTTCTGTCGTCAACGCCTCGGCCACCTTGGCCCGCGCTGTTGTGAGCGACGAATGCAAATCCTGTTCCGGTTTCTCACTAAGCAAGTCCGGATTAACCGCACCTGTATAAGTCTCGCCGGTTTTCTTCGC
>CAZMMU010000013.1:18031-67204 GCA_964567455.1 uncultured Hyphomonas sp. | reverse complement strand
CATAGGCCGAGTAAATCGCCTCATCCCGATTGTCGAGCCACTGCTTAACCCGCTTGTGATTGCCATCATACAGATATTGATGCGGATAGTTCTCCGTTACATCAATGTCAGGCCCAAACACGCTGCGCGCCTGATCAGCTGCATCATAGGTGTATCCACAAGGCAAAAAGTCTCTAAAAAATTTGCGGTTACGAAAAGCTCAAGTAGAGTCAGAACAGATCAAATGGAATCAAAACACACGGTGACGGCTCAAACGGATTCAGAAGTGACTAGCTCACAAGCTGATCAATTATTGATGGAACGCATTGCGAAGGCGCATGGGTTCGACCTCTATCAGCACTATTCCGAAGGGGAGGTTGCGAAGCTGATAAAGCTACACCCATCAACCTTGAAAAGAGCGCGGGCAACTGGCGCAATTGGTTTTATCCGTAAAGGGACAAAATCTATTGCCTATTTCGGATTCCAATTGGCCGAATATCTGCTATCAAATACAATATGCGCAAAACCGAAAAACGGATCTACCAATTAGGGGATTACTGGCTAGCTAAGCGCCCAGGACGGGAGGTTTGGCACCGGTGCTGGTTTGACGCTGAAAAGCACCAAACCTGCTATGCATCTTTGAGGACCAAAGATCTGGGAGAAGCGAAATCTGCGCTTGATGCATGGTTTGCCGAAAACCTATCCGCGCGTGCTTTGAACGAACAACCAAATCTGCCTGCGATTCTCCAATTTTACTACTTAGAGCACGGCATAAATCTAGCGAGTGCAGGCCGCGTAAAAATAGGTGTGCGGGCATGGACTGACTATTTCGGTGACATAGATGTATCGGCGTTACGAGACGTATGTTTGCAAGAGCAGTTTCACGAACATCTCAGAGCAAGAGGCCAGGGCAACAATACAATCAACCGCACCCTCGCCGTCGGGAAAGCTGCGATCAATCGTGCATGGCGTCGCGGGGTCATTGAAAGCGCTCCGGCTATTGTCATGGTGAAAGCTCAACCAGCAGCACCCAAGGGGCGTCCACTGGAGGTTTCCGAGATCGCAGCTTTGATAGAAGCGACAGATTCGGAACACTTGATCGATTTCATCTTATGGGCGCTCGCAACAGGAGCGCGACCCGATGCGGTTCTCGATCTGACTTGGGAACAGGTCGACTTCGACAATGCCCTAATTGAACTCAACCCACCTGGCCGGGCCCAGACAACCAAAAGGCGCCCAACTGTTCGCTTGCCGGAATTTATCGCCGAAATGTATGGCGTTGCGCATTTTGAGCGCTTGCGAGGTCCTGTCGTTTCTTATTCAAGCCAGAAGGTGAAATCGATCCGAACGGCTTGGCGTATCGCCAGGGCTAAGGCTGGCTTAGATGATCAGGTCCAACCTTACAGCCTACGCCACACTGTTGCGCGCTGGCTTAGAAAAGATGGCGTACCAGCTTGGCAAGTCTCTGCTCAGCTCGGTCATTCTATCTCACAACACTCGATGACGGAGAGATATGCTGCATATTCTCCCGACTACCTAGAGGCGTGTGTTACATCTTTAGATGGTCTTTTGGGTCGTCTGCGTGACAGTTGCGTGACTCTTTCGGAGCGGCGATTAAAGATGGAAACGCCGCAAATCACTGTATCAAAACGAAAAGATTGGCGCACCCAGCACGATTCGAACGTGCGACCTCTGCCTTCGGAGGGCAGCGCTCTATCCAGCTGAGCTATGGGTGCGGATGAGAGTGTCATAGTCCAGCTTGGGGGGAAGGGCAACTGGTCTTGAGACTCCGCTTGTCGCTTGCGCTCTGTGGCGGGGTGGCGGTAGATTGTCCCTTGGGCGACGTGCGGATTGGAGTGAGCGATATGCGGTATATTTTCGAGCGGGCAGTCCGCGGATCTTGGCTTGCCTTGTTTGGTGCGGGGCTTGTCGCTTGTGGGGGAGATCGTCCGAGCTTTACCGATCAGGTGCGCGAGATTGCAGACGCAAATCGCGACGAGCAACCCGCCATGTGGGATGTTTCTGATGAGGACACGCAGGTTTTTCTGTTCGGAACCGTGCACACATTGCGGCCGGAGACAGAGTGGCTCACCGGGCGGGTGCAAGAGCGGCTTGAAGCGGCCAGAGCGATTTATTTCGAAGCGGATGTTGAAAGCCAGCGCGCGCTGGATCAAGTCGAGATCGCCATCACGCAATATGGGCTTTACCGTCCGGGTAACAGTCTGCGTGCTGTGCTGGATGACGCAATTGAGACCGAGGTTGCCGAGGCGTCGGCACTGGTTGGTGTGCCGCTCGCCGGATTTGACGCTTATAAGCCATGGCTTGCCAGTTTGACGCTGGAGCAGATGGCCTCCGAGGCACAAGGGTTTGATGGCGATGCGGGGGTTGAAGAGGTGCTTGGGGAGCTTGCACAAGCGCGGGGCAAGCAGGTGCGCTATTTTGAAACGGGTGCGGAGCAGATGGAGCTTTTGGCCGGCATTCCTGAACCTGTCCAGATCGAGATGCTGGCACAAACTGCCAAGCAGATGCTGGACGATCCGCTGATGCTTGACCGCATGGTCGCAGAATGGGCCGAGGGTGATGTCGAGGCGCTTGCGGCGTTCTTTGACGAGGACGAGATATTTGGCCAGGGCCCCGTTTTCGAGACCATGCTGAAGGGGCGAAACGAAAACTGGGCCGAGCAGATAGAGGTATTGCTGGGTTCGGAGCAGGGTGTGTTTTTTGTGGCCGTCGGGGCAGGGCATCTGGCGGGTGAGGCGAGTTTGCAAGCAATGCTCCGCGCACGCGGGCACGATGTGGTGCGGGTGAACAAAGGCAATGAGATACTGCGTTAGGAGGCTATAGCCCGTCGAGCGCGCTGGCAATCTCTGCCCAGAGCGCTTCGGCTGGTTCGCACCCGACCGACAGTCGGACAAAGCCGTCGGCGACATCATCGCCCCAGCGTTTGCGGCGCTCGGCTGAACTATGGGTCGAGCCGAAACTTGTCGCGATAACCAGGCCATTACAGGTGTTCAGAAACCGGTCCGCGGCCGCGCGGTCGGCTAATTCGAACGAGATCAGAAAGCCCGAACTACGCATCTGCTTTTGCGCGATGGCGTAAGATGGGTCTTCGGGAAGGCCGGGATAGCGGACATGTTTGATGGCGGTGTGGGCGCGTAGGCGCGGAGCGATCAGGCTGGCTGTCTGGCACATGCGTTCGAGACGCACATCGAGGGTTTCGAGGCCGCGATGGATTTGCGCGGCTTCGAACGGACCTGGGATGGCGCCGGCGAGTTTGCGCCAAAGCTTTACGCCTTCGATGATGGTCTCTGAATGGCTGGCGACATGGCCGAACAAGGCATCGCCGTGGCCATTCATGGCCTTGGTGTCCGAGCAGGCAACAATGTCTACGCCCAGATCGAGCGGGGATTGCAAGAGCGGCGTCATGGTCGTGTTATCTACGACGCTTATGGCTCCGGCGGTGCGGGCACGGGCAGCGACGCGGGCAAGATCACAGACTTCGAGCCCGGGGTTTGATGGCGTCTCGATCCAGATAAGCCGTGCGCCGTCGACGGGCGCATTGGCATAGTCTGCCGTGGGCCAGACATGCGCTTTTATGCCCATGGGTGTCAGGAAAGTTTCGGCCAGACCGCGCACGGCGAAATAGCCATCGCTCGGCACGATGATTTTGTCGCCGGCTTCGAGTTGGCTGTATAGGATGGCGGCAATCGCGGCCATGCCAGAGGGGAAGGCTATGGCCTGCGCATTTTCAAGCAGGCTGAGCTTAGCCTCGACTGCGCTCCAAGTCGGATTGTTCTCCCGTGTGTAGGAATAGGTCCCGTCCGGTTCGCCGGGTTGAAAGAAGGCGCTGGTCGGGGTGATGGGCAGGCCGATACTGTCGCCTTTGGCAAGAGCTTTGTCGCGATGATGGAGCAGTGCCAGCAGCCGTTTGTCGAGGTCAGATGGTCCGTCCGTTTTAGACATTGCTGGTCAACGCAACGAACACGTCCTCCAGATCTGGCTCTTCGGTGGCGAGATCGGCAATTGAGATTCCGGCTTCGCGGACTTTTTCCAGAAGGCGGCCAATGCCGGTGTCGCTGGCGCGGAATGTGATCGCGAGCGAGCCGTCGGCACGCAGTTTGGTTTCGTGCCCGGCGAGGGCTGCGGGCACCGTGCTCAGCGGTGTTTTGGGGGTGAGGGTCAGCGTTTTATGGTCGAGGCGTTTGAGCAATTGGGCGGTTGGCTCGCAGGCTATGATCTCGCCATGATTTACGATTGCGATTGTGTCACACAGCTCCTCGGCTTCTTCGAGATAATGGGTTGTCAGAATTATGGTCGTCCCTGCGGCGTGCAATTCGCGCACATACTCCCAGAGTGAGCGCCTGAGCTCAACATCGACGCCAGCTGTTGGTTCGTCGAGAATGAGGACGGGCGGGGAGTGGACCAAGGCTTTGGCGACCATAAGCCGCCGTTTCATGCCGCCAGAGAGCTGACGCACATAGGCGTCTCTCTTATCGGCAAGACCTACCGCTTCAAGGATTTCGAGGGTCCGGCGTTCAGCTTTGGGGACGCCGAAGAAGCCGGCCATCAATTCGAGCGCTTCTTCGGGGGTAAAGAACGGATCGGCGACGATTTCCTGATTGACGACCCCGATCGCTGCGCGGGCCTGACGCGGATGTTTGTCGATGTCGAAGTCCCAGACTGTGACGCGGCCGCTTGTCTTGGTGACCATGCCCGCGAGCGTGTTGATGAATGTCGATTTGCCAGCGCCATTGGGGCCAAGCAGGCCGAAAATCGAGCCGCGTGGGATCGACAGGCTCAAATTCTTGAGCGCATGTTTTTCGGGCATCTTGCCCGACGCAGCATAGACCTTGTTGAGGCCCTCGACGTGTATGGCGAGGTCGGGCGTGGACATTGAGCGCGCTTTCAAAGTTGACGCGGTTGAGGCCCGCAATTACGTAACGAGCATTCTACCTAATCCCATGCGCCCAAGGCTGCAATGTAAAAGGACGAAGCTGACCATGACACAGGACGCTGATAAAGCCGCCCAAATTCTGACCGAAGACCACCGTGTTGCCTGTTCTGGTGATGGAGGCGCGCTGGGGCATCCGAAAGTTTTTCTCGAAATGGGCGGCGATGGGGAAGTGGTTTGCGGCTATTGCGATCGGCACTTCGTACTCAAGGATGGACCTGCGGACAAGTCGGCGCAGTAGGCTTCATTTTATACGCTTAACGGTTGGCACCGGGGACCCATTTGACATCATCGCGGCCGTTCTCATTGGCGATGCGGCCGATAACGAACAACCAGTCTGAGAGCCGATTGATATAGGCCAGGGCATCGGATGAGACGGTTTCGCCCTTTTGCGCGGCCAGTTCGGCCATTTCGCGTTCAGCGCGCCGGCAAAGGGTGCGGGCGACATGGCAATGCGCTGCCAGATGTGTGCCGCCGGGCAGGATGAAGCTGTCCAATGGATCAAGCTTTTCGATCATCGTGTCGATTTCATGCTCGAGCCGCTGGGTTTGTTTTGCGACAATGCGTAGGGGTTCCCAGCCCAGATCCTTGCCGGTGTCAGGGGTGGCAAGATCTGCGCCGAGGTCGAACAGATCGTTTTGTACGCGCCGTATGGCGTCAAGCATATCGGCCGTTGCTGAAAGGGCAGCCACACCGAGGGCGGCATTGACTTCGTCGACGGTGCCGTAGGCGCGGACACGGGGATGCCATTTATCGACCGGTTCACCAGTTGAGAGCCGCGTTTTTCCGCCGTCGCCCGCTTTGGTGTAGATTTTGTCGAGTTTGACCATGCCCGTTCCTCAGCCGAAATTGATCGCGCCAGCGGCAAGTCCCATCAGCACGAGTATGCCGACCGCAAGCGCCTGAATGCCGATCCGCCAGCGCATCAAAATGTTCGAGCGGGAGGCTTGTTTGGCGTCTTTGCGGGTCAGATTCAAGAGACCCAATGCGAGCACGACGAGCAAAGCAGCCGCCACAATGTAGAGGATGATCGGAAGTATGCCTTGCATGCGCGCGCTCCTAGTGTCTGCTTTCAGCCAATATGGGCGCAAACGGGCCAAGAGTCATGTGCGGCATCCACGCGCGGGCGGATTTGTTTGGAGGCTTAACTCATCCAACGCAGCGTTGTGGCCTGAATCGGGTTGGCAAAGTCGCGTCCGTCAGTGCGGGCCTTGGTCCATTCGCGCTTTAACGTCTGATACCATTTGGCCTGAACGTCGATGTCGTCAATCCACAGCATATTTTTCTGATAGGCGAGCCCCTGATTTTGCAGATCGACCATATCGCCATCCTGATCTAGGAATTTGCGACCTGCGGGTTTGAGGATGGGAATGGCAAGGTTTAACAGCGGCGCACCGGTCCACCATGTTAGTTGAGTGATCCGCGTTTCCTTCGGGGCGACCGGTGTGAGGCAGGTCAGCGTTAAAAGACGCGACTTCTCATTCTCGACAATTTCCCAACGAAAACCCGGAAGCTGGAAAATGATTTCGGTTGTCACCGCGCCGCCAAAGACCAAGCGATAGGGTAGCGAATTTGAGGACGGTTTATGTTTGGCAATGGCCCAGCCGCGCGGTCTGGGTTCGAACGGTTTTTCCTTGAGCTTGAGCCCGGCAGATGGCGGACGCCACCACCATTGCGAATGGACGAAGGGGACGTGGGCGGGGTCCATCAGACCCACAACGGCATCATCCATATGGGCGTTGAAGGTTCGGCTGAGGGTGAATTTGGGCCGCGCGGGCAAGGGGCCAAACGCTGGTGGCGGCAGAATAGGGGCTGTGTCGGTGCGGACGTCATGGGCGATATAGATAAAGACCGCACCGTTGGCTTCGTGGACAGGATATGTGCGAACGCGGACGCGTGAGGCGTCCATGTCCTGACCTTCAACCAGCGAGGGCATCAGCTTGCATACGCCATCTGTGCCAAAGCGCCAGCCATGATAGGGACATTGTACAGTCGGCGCGCCGTCCGTTTCGATTTGACGTCCTTCTGAAAGTGGTACCAGCCTGTGTGGACAGATGTCGCGCAGTGCAAAGACTTCGCCCGCAGCCGTTCGGCCCAGCAGAACAGGGTCGCCAAGTATGATACGCCGGAATTGCGTGCCTGCTTTTAGCTCGTCCGACGTGGCGGCGAGATACCAGCTATCAGTCAGAAAGCCGGTTTGCGTGATGCCGAGCTTGGGCGCAGGAGGGGAGGTATCTGCCATAGTGGGCAATCTATGCGGGTTGGCGCGCGCTTGCAAAGCCGCTGTCTCACATAAACTTGACTTGCTCATCAGGGAGGCTGAGGCTTCTTGGTCCGGTCTGTCTTATTCATCCAATTGGAGCTCTCTTATGTCCCTTGCTGACTTGCTTGCCGAAACCCGCGCGGCATCTGCCAAGCGTATGCCGCCTGAGGCGATTGCCACCATTACAAAGATCAATCAGCAACTTGAAGCGGAGGGTATAGGCCAGTCGGCGCTGAAGGCCGGTGATATGTTGCCAAATGCGACACTGACCAATCAGAATGGCGAGGCTGTCGAGATCCATGCGCTTTTGTCGGATGGTCCGCTTGTGCTTAATTTCTATCGCGGGGGTTGGTGCCCGTACTGTAATTTCGAACTCAAAGCATATCAGGATTTGTTGCCTCAGTTTCAGGCCAAGGGCGCGCAACTCGTAGGCGTTACCCCTGAGAAGCCGGACAATTCGCTTTCGACGCGGGAGAAAAACGCGCTGAGTTTTCCGATCCTGACGGATGCGCAGAATGGCTTTGCCAAGGCGCTCGGAATTGCTTTCAACATGCCGGATGATCTGGTCAAACTCTATTCTGGTTTCGGGCTGGATTTGCCTAACTTTAATGAGGGTACGGGCTGGGCGCTGCCGATTCCGGCGACTTTTGTGGCTGACGGTTCCGGAAAAATTCTGCTTGCGGATGTGGATCAGGATTATACGCGCCGTCTCGAACCGACCGATGCTCTGGCTGCGCTTGGCTAAAGATGTCAGCTGAAAATTTCGGCAAAGCCCGGTTTGGTTAATCCTCCAGTTAGGTAAGCTGGCTAGGGTTGCGCCATGGTGCGCCTTTTTCGTCTGTTATTGCTGCTTTGCTTACCTGTCATTATCGGGGCTGCGCCTGATACTTTTACGCGCGAAGAGCTTGATGCGCTGGAAGCGGAAAAGGCTGCCGCCGAGCTGCAGCTCGCCGCCTTGCAAGAAGCCGGGGCGGGGGCGGAACTTGATGTTGCGACGCTGAACCGGAGCCTGATTGCTTCTGCGATGGAAAGCCGAAGACGCGAGGCGCAGGCGACGACTGCCGAGCGCGAGTTGATTGATCTGAAAGTACGGCGTTCGGCCGCCAGTGCGAACTTGCTGAGCGACGAGGCGGCCCTTGAGGATATGCTTGCGGCCCTAGCATCTGCCAGCCGGCACAGGCCACCGGCGATGATCGTTTCGCCAGGGGAGGCCAATGAGGCGGTTCGGACGGCAATTCTCATGAGTTCAGTCGCACCGGAACTGTCGCGCCGCGCTGAGGCGTTGAGTGAAGAGATTGCGGCGCTCAACGGGCTGGAGCGGCAGATATTGCGTGAGCAGGCGCGGCTCGAAGTTGCAGAGGCGACTCTGGCGCTGAAACGGGCCGAGATTGAGCAACTTGCGGCGGCCAAACGCGCCCAGTATGAAGATGTCAGCGCGGATGCAGCCGAGTTGAAAGCGCGTGCCGATTTGCTGGCGCGTGAGGCAGGCACGTTGCGGGATTTGCTCGCCGCGCTTGAACGGGATGCCCCGGATTCGCCCGGGCGCAAGCCTGCGGCGATCCGGCAAGTTTCTGCACGAGGAACACAGGGCACTCGGGCACAGACGCGCGCGACGGGTCCTGATGTCTCGGATTTGCGTCCGTTGGGGGGGGAGCAGCTTGGCGGCATGTTGCGCCCCGTTACGGGTCTTGTGTCCGAAGCCTTCGGCGCGAGACGTCCGACCGGGGGGCGCTCTGAGGGGCTGACGATTGTGACACGGCAGGATGCTCCGGTCATTGCGCCGGTTGACGGTGTGATCGAGCATGCAGACGCTTTTCGCAGCTATGGTCATATGCTGATTTTGAGGACAAGTGATAATTATCGTGTCATAATAGCGGGATTGGCGGAGACTTATGGCGCGCCGGGACAAAAGGTCAGTGCCGGTGAGCCGGTGGGCCGCATGTCCGGTCGCCGCGACCCGCCGCCGGAGCTTTATCTGGAGCTTCGTAAAAATGACACGTCGGAGAATCCGGCAAACTGGCTGGCAGAATGAGCCTGAACGGTGTGACAATTGGAGCAACTGACAGTTTGTTTAGTTGACATTTTTAGGATTAGCCGCCGCATTGGTTGGAATGATTAGGAGTTTGGCATGAAGTCTTGGCTAGCAGGTGTGGGCGTTGGAGCTATTTTGGGGGCCGGGTTTATCGGTTTGTCCTCGATGAGCCTGACCGGCGCAACAGCTCAGGATTCGCGCGCTGAAACCTATGGCAAGCTTGATATATTTGGCGATATTCTCGCCCGTGTGCAGTCCGATTATGTGACCGAGATTGATGATGGTGAGGCGATTGAGGCGGCGATCAATGGCATGCTCACCTCGCTTGATCCGCATTCTGGCTACCTGAACCCTGAGAGCTTCCGCGCCATTCAAGTCGATACATCGGGCGAATATGGCGGGCTCGGCATCGAAGTGGTGCCTGAAGACGGTTTTGTCAAAGTGGTCGCGCCGATTGATGATACGCCTGCAAGCCGGGCGGGACTCAAGAGCGGCGACTTGCTCACAGCGATTAATGGCCGCCAGATTGTTGGTCTGCCGCTGAATGATGCAGTGAAGGAAATGCGCGGCGTTGTCGGAACCGATATTACGATTACCATTCTGCGAGAGGGCGTGGACCCGTTTGATGTGACGTTGACGCGCGAAGTGATTCGGCCCAAATCGGTGCGTTGGGAGATCAAAGAGGGCAATATTGGCTATGTCCGGATTTCCGGGTTCAATGATTTAACGACAGAGCTGCTCGAAGATGCGCTGGAGGGAATCGCGCGTGATGCAGGCGGCAAGCCGGACGGACTTGTGCTTGATTTGCGCAACAATCCAGGTGGATTGCTAGATCAAGCGGTGAGCGTTAGCGACCTGTTCTTGCCGGGCGGCGAAGTTGTTTCGACGTTTGGCCGGCATTCTTTCAACGATAAGCGTTACAATGCCAGCAACGCGCAGGCCTTTAAAGATGTACCGATTATCGTGATTATCAATAGCGGGTCGGCCTCGGCGGCGGAGATCGTTGCAGGCGCCTTGCAGGACCGCGAGCGCGCGCGTGTGCTCGGGGTGACCTCGTTCGGAAAAGGCTCGGTGCAAACAGTTATTCCGCTCGGGGCGGATCGTGGTGCTCTGCGGCTGACGACGGCGCGGTATTACACCCCGTCCGGCCGCTCTATTCAGGGCACCGGTATCGAGCCCGATATTGAGGTTGCGGCGGAACGTGTGACTGAGGAAGAGCTGGAGCGTATTCGCAGATTGTCCGAGTCGGATTTACCGAACGCGCTTGCAAATGAGGACGGAACCGAGCGCCGAGGTCCACATATTCCTGATGATCAGCCACCTGAAGGCTATGATGGTGAAGATTATCAGCTCGATCGGGCGCTCGACATCTTGCGTGATCCCGCGAAGTTTGCCAGTGCGGCAGAGCGCGCAGGTTAACTAAACTTTGCACATTGTTAACAGATTTGGGTGAGATTGCGGTCTTACGACCGATGTCATCAGAGGGTGTGTGTTCATGGCCAATAGCAAACGGCGCGGCCCATCGCCGATTCGCGCGGGTTTCTACCATAGTTTTCTAAGCCTTGCTGTTTTTGGCGGCGTGTTGGCGGTTGCGGGCGCTGGCATACATATAACGGGCGATGCGGCCGCGGCCGGTCCCAGTCGTGTCATTGCTCTGTTTGAAAGCAATCCGGATGTGACGCGGGCCACACGCGTGCAGCTGGTTGATCAATCTGCTACCCGCGCTGTGGTCGCTGCATCAAATGATATAGCCGCAGTCGAGGTGGGCTCTGCGCCCAATCTTGGCGTTTCTGACCCGGCAGGCACGCAATTGGCGGCTGTGCCCGCTCGTCAGCAGGCGGCAGTGTCCTCGTCATCTGCGACCGCGCAGGCTCAGCCGCGCCAGCAGGGCATGACGATCAATGGCGTTTTCGTTCCCGTTGGTAAAAGCTATCGTCAGGTAGAAGAAGACAGTGATCTTAGCCAGATCACCATTCTGGACGAGACAGCGCAGACACCGCAACAGATTGCCGAGCCTGCTGCGGCCTTGCCAACGGTTTCCAGCGTTAAGGTATTGACCCCGTCAGAGGCGAATGCGCGACCCTTTTCCAATCCTGAGAACAAGCCTGTGATTGCGCTGATTGTTGGCGGCCTTGGAACGTCGGCGCGTCAGACCAATGCTGCGATTGATGATCTGCCGCCGGAAGTGACCTTGTCATTTATTGCTGATGCCAGCCCAAGGCTGATCCGGCGGGCGCGCGAGAAGGGGCACGAGGTTCTGCTCGAAGTGCCGATGGAGGCATATGAGCGCGGTCGCACATTGCCCCATGCTCAGACGCTACTGGCCAGCGGATCGGCGGATGACAACAAACAGCGGCTCGACCGTCTGTTAAGCCGCGGCACTGAGTTTTATGGGGTGATCAATCATAATGGCGAAAAGTTTGCTGATGCGGATGATGCATTGGCGCCGATCTTTGCGCGTTTGCAAGAGCGCGGACTGGCGTTTTTCCGGCATGGGTCAACCCCATCGAAATCCTTTGATGCCGCTGCCAGTCAGCAGGATATCGTCTATGCGGCGGCCAATGAGAACATTGACACTCAGGTTGAAGCTGAAGCCATTGAACGGCGGCTTCAGCAATTGGAGGCCATTGCGAAATCTGACGGCGCGGCGCTGGGAACCGGATTCGCCTACCCGCTGACGATGGATATTGTCATGGCGTGGTCACGCCGACTGGACGCAAAAGGCATCCTGCTTGCGCCTGCGTCTGCGGTGCCGTCTGCGATTTCCCAACCTATACAAACCTCGCAATTGGGCATTTCCTCTGCCTCGGATGGCGCCAGATGAGTGATCCGGTCCGAAAGCCTGAGCTTTACAGGCCGAATGTCGGACTGGCTGTGTTCTCAAAGGCTGGACACGTTTTTGTCGGTCGCCGGATAAATTCACGTGGCGCTTTTCAGTGGCAGATGCCGCAGGGCGGAATAGATGCTGGCGAGAGTGCCGAGGCGGCTGCGCTTCGTGAACTGGAAGAAGAGATTGGTGTCTCTCCGAAACTCGTCAAAGTGCTCGAAGAGACCGAGGACTGGATCTATTATGACTTCCCGCCCGATCTGAAAAAACGCCTTGGTGGACCTTATATCGGACAGCGTCAGAAATGGTTCGCGCTGCGGTTTACCGGATCTGATGGTGATGTCAGGCTAGATCTGCATACGCCGGAGTTTGATGCATGGCGTTGGGCTAAACTTGACGAATTGCCGGGTCTGATCATTCCGTTCAAGCGGCCGAGTTATGTTGAAGTGGCTGCGCGGTTTTCCCAGTGGGCCAGCCCAGCCTAGGCCCGTTTGGCGTTCTTATTAACGAACATGCAGACACGCTGCGATTGCGCTTGGCCCCTGTGCGTTATATGACTGAGCCAACAGAAAACACAAATAAAAACGGAGCCCTCCTAAATGGCATCTCTCGACAGCTTCAAATCGAAATCGACCCTGACCGTTGGTGACAAGACCTACACCTATTACTCACTCGCTAAAGCGGCAGAAAACGGACTGGGCGATATTTCTCGGCTGCCGGCGTCGCTCAAAGTGCTGCTGGAGAATATGCTTCGCAATGAGGACGGAAAATCGGTCACCAAAGATGATATTGTTGCCTTCAAGACATGGCTCGATAATGGCGGGTCGGTGACACAGGAGATTGCTTATCGTCCGGCCCGTGTTCTGATGCAGGATTTTACAGGTGTTCCGGCTGTGGTGGATCTGGCCGCGATGCGTGATGCCAGTCAGAAACTTGGCGGCAAGGCTGAAGCCATCAACCCGCAAGTGCCTGTTGATCTGGTGATTGATCATTCGGTCATGGTTGATAATTTTGGCAGCAAGGATAGCTTTAAGCGGAATGTCGAACGCGAATATGAGCGCAATGGCGAGCGGTATGAGTTCTTGCGCTGGGGCGGTTCGGCCTTTGAAAATTTCCGCGTTGTGCCGCCGGGCACGGGCATTTGTCACCAGGTGAACCTTGAGTATCTTGGCAAAACGGTCTGGACCAAGGATGAGGGCGGCGAAACGGTTGCCTATCCTGATACCTGCGTCGGTACAGACAGCCACACAACCATGATTAATGGTTTGTCAGTGCTCGGTTGGGGCGTTGGTGGGATCGAGGCGGAAGCGGCTATGCTTGGCCAACCTGTGTCCATGTTGATCCCAGAAGTGGTCGGGTTCAAGCTGACCGGAAAACTCCCAGAAGGGGCGACCGCGACAGACCTTGTGCTGACCGTGACCAAGATGATGCGTGATAAGGGCGTTGTGGCGAAATTTACCGAGTTCTTCGGACCGGGCCTTGCCAATCTGACGCTTGAAGATCAGGCAACGCTTTCGAACATGTCACCTGAATTTGGCTCAACTTGCGCGTTCTTCCCGGTGGATGACGAAACGTTGACCTATCTCGGCGATACAGGACGGGAGACGGCGTTGGTCAAGGCCTATGCGCAGGCCCAAGGTTACTGGCGTCCGGACATGCAAGAGCCCGTCTTTACAGATACGCTTGAGCTTGATCTTGCAGCCGTTCAGCCATCCATCTCTGGCCCCAAACGTCCCCAAGACCACGTGCCCTTGTCTAAAGCGGACACAGAATTTTTGGAGGCCATGCAAAAAGAGTTTGGCGTCGACTCCGGTGATGAGCCGGCCATACCAGTTGAGGGTGAAGACTATACTGTCACCCATGGTGACGTGTTTATCGCAGCGATTACCTCATGTACGAATACATCCAACCCCAGTGTTCTGATCGCTGCGGGACTTGTGGCGCGGAAGGCGGCGGCTTTGGGGCTCAATCGGAAGCCATGGGTGAAAACATCGCTTGCGCCGGGCTCGCAAGTTGTGACGGATTATCTCGACAAGGCCGATCTGAGCAAGGATTTGAACGCGCTCGGGTTTAATCTTGTCGGCTATGGCTGCACAACATGTATCGGTAATTCAGGTCCGCTCGCTGCGCCGATTTCCAAAGCGATTGCCGAGGGTGACCTTGTATCCTGTTCGGTCCTGTCTGGTAACCGGAACTTTGAAGGCCGGATCGGGCCGGACATTAAAGCCAATTATCTCGCTTCGCCGCCACTGGTTGTGGCCTACGCGATTGCTGGCTCGCTCAAAGTCAATGTTTCCAAAGACAGTCTTGGTAAGGACAAGGACGGCAATGATGTCTATTTGAAAGATCTCTGGCCGACCAATGCCGAGATTCAGGCAATTATGCGCGAATGCGTGACGCCGGAAATGTTCGCTGAACGCTATGGCGATGTCTTCAAGGGGGACGAGGCCTGGCAGAATATCGAGGTCTCAGGTGGCCAGACCTATGATTGGCCGGTTGGCTCGACCTATGTTCAGAACCCACCCTATTTTGACGGCATGACCATGGATGTTGAAACGCCAGCGGATGTTCACAATGCGCGCGTACTTGGCCTGTTTGGTGATTCGATTACGACTGACCACATTTCTCCGGCGGGCAATATCAAAGCAGATAGCCCCGCGGGCGAGTATCTGCGTGAGCATCAGGTGCCTGTTCTGGAGTTCAATTCCTATGGGTCGCGACGCGGCAATCATGAGGTGATGATGCGCGGCACGTTTGCAAACATCCGGATCAAGAACCTGATGGTGCCGGGCACCGAGGGCGGCGTGACCAAGCATCATCCGTCGGGCGATGTAATGCCGATTTATGACGCGGCGATGCGCTATAAGGAACAGAATGTGCCTTTGGTCGTTTTCGCCGGAAATCTGTACGGAAATGGCTCGTCGCGCGATTGGGCGGCGAAAGGGACAATCCTGCTGGGTGTCCGCGCGGTGATTGCGGGGTCTTTTGAGCGCATCCACCGCTCGAATCTGATCGGCATGGGCGTTCTGCCACTTGAGTTCGCGGACGGCATGAGTGCAGACATTCTCGGTCTGACGGGCGAGGAGCAGGTCACGATTGAAGGCATCAACAATATCGAACCGCGTCAGACTCTGGATGTGCAGATCACCAAACCTGACGGATCGAAAATTGTTGCGAAGACGACGGTGCGTATAGATACCGAGAACGAGCTTGATTACTACCGCAATGGTGGCATCCTGCATTATGTCTTGCGGAATCTCGCTGCGGCCTAGGCGGATTGCCCAACCTTTTGTGAAGAAGCCCGCAAAGCTCCGGCGTTGCGGGCTTTTTTACGGGTCGAGATCAATTGGCGGGATGTTCTCGGGATTGGGAATTGAAAAGGGTTGCGGGCCAGAAGGGCGGGCAGGGGGGGTGTCTTCCTCAACGGGTGCAGGCCGACGGACGAGAGAGAAAACACGCGGGGTGAAGTCATTCCAGTCAAACTCGGACAGCCGATATGCCCAGCCATTGGCGCGATCATTTATCGACTGAGCGCGGACAGCGCCCTCGCCAGCTTCGATCGCGCGCAATGTCACGAAGAAGCCATCAGGTTCGCGATAGGCGGATACGTCGATTTCCAGGCCATCATGTGTGGTGGTGATATGCCGACCGACCGGACGTGTTTGCAGAGCGGCTGCGGGTTTGACATCCAGCGGTGCAAAACGGCTGATCGCCAGAGCAGGGCCCGAAACGGCGAGGCGGCTGACAAGGGTGTCGCGTTCAAATGGCGGGGCGGGGCGGAAAGCGCGTGGCCCCGAGCCGGGCGGGCGGGTCACAAACATAGTGCGTCCATTGGCTTGTGTGATCCGGACAGCGCCCACGGCATCGGGCTGAGTGTCGATAATCGCCAGATCAAGCCAAGCTTCGCGCGTATAGAGAGGCGGCACATTTCCGGAAAGGCGGTAGCTTTTGTTCTCATCAGGGAAGCGGCCATATAATTTATCGGCACGCCGACCAATGATGAGCGAGGCAAGCGAGCGGCCCTCATCATCGAGCACGTCGATCAGGGCGCCTGCCCCACCGGTTTCCGGATGTCCCAAGCTGATCCGGTCAAGTTTTTGCGGATCGCTTGTGCGTTGATCGGACCAGACAAGGTCTCTGAGACCCGTTGCCAATTCGGCGAGCCTATCGGGCCGAACGGGATAGAGCCCCGACTCCAGCATAACCCAGTCTGCGCTGTCTTCTGAGGCCCGTTTGAGCGTGTACTGGACGTCCGCCGAGGTGACGCGAATGATATGCGCCTGTGCGATCTTGCGTTCGAATCTGGGAAACACAGATGCGCCAGCTCTGTCGCCTTGCTGGCGGGCGGCGTCTCCGGTTTGGAAAAACGCCGTAAACAAGGCCAGCAGGATCGCTATCCCGGCCAGCACCATTACGGTCTTTCTGCGTCTTTGCCTAATGCCCTCGTTCATCCCAGCCGCCGTTTCTGCCTGAACCATACCAAAAAGCCGAGCAAGGCCAGAATCAGCGGCCCGCCCCAGATATTGACAAAGCGCAATGTACCGACCAGCCCATCAATATCGTGGCGGAACTCGCGCTCGATCTCTCTAAGACTTGAGCGTGTTTCGATCACGCTCTGGCGCAGGGCTGCGAGTTCGGTGCGTTCTTCGGGGCTGAGGTCGGCTTCGAGGTCACCGGAGAAGAAGCCCTGCTCGATGCCATTGGCCTGGAGTTGTTCAAGCCGCGCCTGAGCGGAGGCAAGGCGTTCTTCGAGTTCAGCTTGCTCGGCGAAGAATTTACGCTGGGCGATGTCGCGCATGCGGTCAATTCGATTCATTGGGCGTTGATTGGGGCTGCGCGAACGTAAGTTTGTGAGCGCGTCGCCGCCTGCGAGATTATCAAGTGCATTGAGCACAAAGGTCGCATTGTCGCCCGCCGGATTGCCTGAGCGCGGATCGATATAGAAGCCGTCATCAAGAACATCCGCATCGGCAAGGATGATGATTTGCGCTGGTACGGTGCTCTGGTCGAGATGGGTGCCGAGATCATTATTCGCCAGGTCCAGAAGCTCTGCTTCGACCGGATCGTCGGGCAGATCGGCCGGTGGGGGGCCGTCAGGAAATGCAGTTGGGAGCTGACCGCTCAACCGTCCGCCAAGCGTCAGGTAGCCATCCTCGGCTTCATAGGCGCGCAAGACATCCTGAGGCCGCATGTCGGTGCTGGCCAGATCAGGATCGATGAAAGACGGGGCATCATCAGTGCGCACCAGTGTCGAGAAGGTGACCCCTTCGGGCGGGAAGGCCTGCAAAGCCCCTGGCGCACCCAGATTCAAGGTTAGCGATAGCGGGGCTGTGACAAGATCGTCGGATGACATCAGCGCGCGCGGAATGCCAATGAAAAGCGGCTGGCCAATCTCGATGATGGCGCCATTCTCTTCGACACCGACTGGGAGCGCATGGGTTGCATCTGCGACGGCGTCTGTCAGCAAATTGATGCCCCACGCTTCGCCCAGTGCACCAAGGTCAGAGCGGGTCAGGCCATTGCCCGTGCTGAACACGCCGCCTGCCGCTGCGGCCGCTTTGGAGGCAGGATCGATCAGGATCAGTGCGCGGCCTTTCTGCAGAATGAACTGGTCAATCAGGTAGGTCTGCCTGTCGGTCAGGTCGGTGGCATGTGCGACAAGGAGAATGTCCACACTGTCGGGAATGGTGAGAAAATCCGGCGCAATCGGCTCGATATTGTAAGAGGCGGCTATTTCGCGCAATACAAAATAGTCTGCTTCGGTGCCGATGCCCTGAAAGTTTTGTAGATCGGTGATGATGCCGATGGTGGCGGGTTCGGGATTGTCGAGCCGCGCAATCAGGCGGGTGAGGTCATATTCCAGCGTTGCTTCGCGCGCAGGGTCCAGAAACGGAATGACAAGCTCGTCGTCTACGGCATTGCGCCCAATCAGGCCGAAATAGATCGGGTCACCGTTTCCGGTCGGGATGGCGCTGATGCCTGCGGCGAGGGCTTCGTCTTCGGCGGTCGAAAACGGGCTTGGGTCGATCTCGACCAGATGTAGTCGCCGCCCGCCAATGTTTTCGTATGTTTGCAGGAGTTCACGCACGCGCTGGGCATAGGCGCGGATGACAGGGAAGTCTTGTCCGATTGTGCGTGAATAGACAAAAGTCAGATCTACTGGTTCGGCGAGCCCGCCAAGGGTCTGCTTTGTGCCCGTGCTGAGCGTGTACTGGTCGCCTTGCGAGAAATCAACGCGCCACGACGCCATGCGCGGCTGGATCAAACCGTTCAACAAGAAGAAGATCGCAATCGCAAAAAGGCTGGTCAGCGGGGTAAAGAACTTCTCAATCATGGCTCACTCCCTCAGCCGGGCAACCCAGAGGCCGCACAAGAGGGAGGACAGGCCGATAAAGCCAACAAAATAGAATACCGAGCGCCACTCCAGTACACCGCGCTGGGCTGCTTCGAAATGGCTCAAGAAAGACAGGCGCGCCACGCTGTCGGCGGCATCAATACCGAAACTGTCCGTGACGCCCGAGAGCACCAGTGGCCATCCGGCCGCAGTGAAGATGAAGGCCACAAAGACCGACATGATGAAGGCTGTGACCTGACTGCGCGAAATAGCCGATAAAGCCAGCCCGATCGACAGATAGGCGCCCGCCATGAGAAAGCTCATCAGATAGGTGACGAAAATGGCGACATTGTCCGCCCCGCCAAACACATTTGAGCCCAGCCATTTGAACAGGCTGGCCGGATCGAGCCATGAAAGCTCTACTGCGGACGGAGAGCCGAGGAAGTTTACCGTCAGCCACATCGGCAGTGTCAGGACCAGCGCAAAGCCCGTAATTGTCCATGCCGCCAACAATTTCCCGAGCACCAGCCCGCCAAGACCAACGGGAAGCGAGAGGAGCAATTCGTCGGTGCCATTGGCTTGTTCATCCGCCCAGAGGCGCATGGCCAGGGCAGGAAGGAAGACGGTGTATAGCCATGGGTGCCACACGAAGAAAGGTGCGAGGTCAGCCCTGTTGGTTTCGAAAAATCCGCCCGCTTCCCATGTCAGAACGCCAAGTGACAGCAAAAAAATCGCCAGAAACACATAGGCCATCGGCGTGCGGATATAAGTCTGCAACTCACGCGCATAGACGGCGCGCAGCCCCAGAAACGAGCTGATGGAGGATTGCCAAATCGCTTGTGCCGTCATGCTGTGGGTTTCTCCGCCGCGTGGGTCAGTTCGGAAAATGCAGCTTCCAGCCCGCCCGAATTTTCCGAAAGGGCTCGGGGTGTGTCATCGGCCACGATGCGGCCGCCATCGATGACGACAACGCGCGAACACATGGCTGGAACCTCTTCCAAAGTGTGCGTGGTGATCAATATCGCTTTTTCCGGTGCCATTCGAGCGATCAGGGCTCTTACGGCACGCTTCTGGTTGGGATCGAGCCCGTCGGTTGGTTCATCCAGAAGCAAGACAGGCGGGTCGGTTAAAATGGCGCCCGCCAGTCCGACACGTCGGCGAAAGCCTTTGGACAGGTCGCCAATGCGCTTATTGCTGACAGAGCCGATCCGCGCATCAGCGATGACGCGCTCCACAGCGGCCTCGCGGGCTGACGCATCGAGCCCACGCGCGCTTGCAAGAAATTTGAGAAAGCCGGGCGGCGTCATCTCGTTGTATAGCGGGGCTCCTTCAGGAAGATAACCCAATTGTTTCTGCGCATTCTGGCGATCGGTCACAATCGAGCGGCCATTGATCAATGCATCGCCAGAATCAGGGCTGAGCACGCCTGCAATCATGCGGATTGTGGTCGATTTTCCCGCAGCGTTTGGCCCGAGAAAGCCAAGGACTTCGCCCTTCTGCATCGACAAGGACACATTATCGACAGCGACCGTCTGGCCGAAGGATTTCTGGAGACTGTTCAGTTCGAGCATCGCGTCGCTTTTCATCGGCACTGTTTGGTTTAGCTCTATCGTTTTGGACATGTTTTGACCAGCGTCTAGCCGATTTGTGCGCGCAGGAAATCGTGCATGTGTACGATACCTATCGGGCGGCTATTCTCGGCAATGAAAACTTGCGATATTTCGCGTGTGTTTAACATGGCTACGGCCTCCATCGCACGGGTTTGCGGGGGGAGGGTGAAGGGGGCCGTCGTCATGACTTTTTCGAGCGGCATCGAGGCTTCGTTGCGCGCAAGAATACGGCGAACATCGCCATCTGTCAGAATGCCAGCCAGTGTGTCGTCGGGATGAACTATGCCAACGCAACCGAATTTTTTCTGTCCCATCACCTCAAGTGCGCGATCGAGGGATGTGCCGAGCGCGACGAGGGGCAGGGCATCGCCTGTGTGCATCAGATCGGACACCGTGCTGAGCATCGCCCCAAGATTTCCGCCCGGATGGAAACGTTTGAAATCTTCCTGCGTGAAGTTCTTGCGCTCCAGTAAGGCCACGGCAATGGCGTCGCCCAGAGCGGCCATCATGATGGTTGAGGTGGTCGGCGCGCGTGTGACCGCGCAGGCTTCGGCGACATCTGGCAGGATCAAAGCGTATTTGGTGGTCTTGGCCAGCGTGCTGTCTTTTTCTGCCGTGATCGCAATCAACGGGATTGAGAGTGTCTTCGCATGCGCAATCATATCGCCCAGTTCGCTGGTCTCACCAGAGCGCGAGAGCGCGATCACAATGTCCTGCGGGCCGATTATGCCGAGGTCCCCATGGCTGGCTTCGCCGGGATGGATAAAGATCGCTCGGGTCCCTGTCGAGGAAAGTGTGGCGGCCATTTTGCGCCCGATATGGCCGGACTTTCCCATGCCGGAAATGATCAGTGAACCTTTGAGGCCGAGCAAGACCTCGATCACTGTGTCGAATGTCGCCCCCAGACTCGCTGACAGGGCACTTAACGCTTCAGCTTCGAGATCAATAACGCGGCGACCGGCCGCTTGCGCCGTTGGAATGGTCATCGTCTGGCTCCCGAAGAGGGCGGTGCGTTACGCCACAGGTGTAGGTTCACAAAGGTTAGACTCTCAATCTCGATGCTGGCCTTGTTACCATCGATCACAGGTCTTATGCCAAGAAAATCGACACCTTGATCCTGATTGGCCGGAGGAACGGTGAACTCGAAGGAAAAGTTTTGAAAATCACGCTGAAGCTGGAACCGTTGCCAGCCTGATTGTCCTTCTGGTCCGGTAAAATAGTTGACTTCGAACTGTGCAGCGTCGGCCTCTGCGGCTGACCGCGCCCGCACACTGATTCGGAGTTCTTTGCCGGAGAATACGGTTTCCAGATCGGGTGCGAGCCGGAAATGGGGACCGCTGTCGGGGTTGGCCGGAAAGAAATCTTGAGTGGATGAAACCCGCAAAATCGGGCCGGAATCAGTGGGAACGATAGCATATTCAGCGTATTCGCTGGGTTTGAACCGGTTCAGGTCGATGCCCGAGACGCGAATAATGCGGTAATCGGTATCTGCACCACTGATCGAGCCTGTTGGCAGTGCGCCGCCTGACTGGCGCATAGCGAGGGAGACCATGAAAATCGCAATGAGGCCTGCAAGTGGAAAAAATACAGTATCGGTCAATGGGATTCCTGCAAACGCACTGGAGTTTCGGCTTGGCAATTGATAGCAGAGTTAGAACACAATGCCGCAACTTTATTCGGCTGCAGGGGAATGTAAATGATAGGGATAGGTCGGTTACGACAATGCGCAGAGCGCGCGCATGGCTGGCTGCATGACGCCTGTTTTCCGCTGTGGGCCGAGCGCGGCGTAACAGAGGGTGGGTACTGCGAAGCGCTCGACTGGCAGCATGACCCATTGGCCTCTGACACAGCGCGTGTGCGCGTTCAGGCCCGCCAGACCTATTTGTTTGCCGTGGCCAAGCAGCTTGGCTGGGCACCCACCCGCGCAGATGAGTTGATCGGGTTTGGGCTTGAGACGTTGGAAACGAGTTGCCGGACAGATCTTGGCCTGTTTGCACGCAAGATTGATCTGCGTGCTGGACGCCCCGTTTCGCAGACCGCGGACCTTTATGACACCGCCTTTGCAATATTGGCATTGGCCGCGGCTCAAGGTGCGGGCCATCAGACTGACGGGCTTCTGGCCCAGACACTGGCAGCGCTTGATACGCATATGACCGCGTCATTGGGCGGCTATATGGAGACTTTACCTGCGGGCGAGTTCCGGTTGCAGAATCCGCATATGCATTTGTTCGAAGCCTGTCTGGAAGCCTATGCTGTGACAGGCGAATCTACACATCTTGATCGTGCAAAACGTCTTTATGAATTGTGTCTGTCCCGCTTTATCGACAAGGAGACGGGCACGCTGGGCGAGTGTTTTGTTCGGGATGACTGGTCCACACCTGATGGCGATGCAGGTGCAATTGTTGAGCCGGGACACCATTTCGAATGGGTTTGGCTCCTGGAGCGCTATGGGCGGCTGTCGGGGACCGCTATGCCGCGTGAGGCCAAGGAGCTTTATGCGTTTGGATTTCAGACCCTTGATCAGACGGGCAAGGCGATCCAGTCTGTGACACGACAAGGGATTCCCCATGACGGATCCGCGCGGACCTGGCCACAAACCGAGGCGCTTAAGGCTCATTTGACGATGATGCGGGCAGGAGACGATCAAGCGGCTGGCCGGGCGGTTCAGTCATTTGACGTTTTGATGGAGACCTATCTGACGGATGAGGGCGGTTGGAAAGATCATTTCGCCGCCGACGGGACGCTACGCGCCAAGAACGTGCCAGCCTCCACTGGTTACCACATTGTCGTTGCCTTTCTCGACCTGATCGAGACGGCGAGGGCTTGATCTTAACTTAAAGCACCGACAAAACAGGCCTGAATTCAAACAAGGAACCTTCCTATGCCCAAGCTCGTTCTTCTGCGCCATGGTCAAAGCCAATGGAATCTCGAAAACCGTTTTACCGGATGGTGGGATGTCGATCTGACCGAGAAAGGTGAAGCCGAGGCGCGCGCGGCGGGTCAACTTCTGGGCGCTTCGGGCATCGCGTTTTCCGAGTGCTTTGTCAGCGTTCAAACCCGCGCAATCCGCACGCTTTGGCTCGCGCTGGCCGAAATGGACAAATGCTGGCTTCCGGTCACGCGCGACTGGCATCTGAATGAGCGTCACTATGGGGGGCTTACTGGGCTGAACAAGGCTGAAACCGCCGAGAAGCACGGAGCCGATCAAGTCCATATCTGGCGCCGATCGTATGACACACCGCCGCCGCCAATGGAGAAGGGCGCTCAATACGATCCGAGTGTCGATGCGCGCTATGATGGGCTTGATGTGCCGATGACCGAAAGCCTGAAACTCACTCTCGAGCGCGTTCTGCCCTATTGGACCGATGCCATCGCACCGAAGCTTCAAGCGGGCGAGAATCTGCTGATTGCCGCGCATGGCAACTCGCTCCGCGCACTTGTCAAACATTTGTTCGACGTGCCTGACGAGACGATTACCGGCGTCGAAATCCCGACGGGCAATCCGCTTTTGATTGACCTTGATGAAACCCTTCGGCCCATTGGTGCGACTTATCTCGACGAAGCGCGCGCGAGAGAGCTGCCCGCATTGCCATAGAAGGCATGGATTATGAGTGACGCCCTACATATTTTGCGCTGCAAGGCGCCTGACGGGATTGGTATTCTGGCAGCTGTGACAGGCTTTATCGCGGAGCGGAGGCTATCGATTGCCGAGAGTCATGATTATGCGGACCAGGAGACGGGGCTGTTCTTTATTCGCGCGGCAATCTCATGTGGGGCACAGGGGTTTGATGTGGCTGCATTCAAAGCGGAATTTGCCGCGCTTGCGGCCCCGCTAAATATCGAATGGAGCCTGCGTTCGGCGCGCCACAAACCTCGTGCCCTCATAATGGTTTCCAAGGCCGACCATTGTTTGAATGATCTCCTGTATCGGCATCGACGTGGCCGGCTCGCCCTGAATGTGCAGGCTATTGTCTCGAACCATATGGACGCAAAATGGCATGCCGACAGATATGAGCTGCCCTTTGTCCACATTCCGGTCACGCGCGAGACGAAGCCAGAGGCGGAAGCCCGACTGCGTGATGTCATCGTCGAGACCCAGACCGACCTTGTGATCCTTGCGCGCTATATGCAGGTCCTGTCGGATGAATTGTGCCGCGAGCTACATGGCCGATGTATCAATATCCACCATTCCTTCCTGCCGAGCTTTAAAGGTGCGCAACCCTATCATCAGGCGCACAAGCGCGGCGTAAAACTGATCGGAGCGAGCGCGCATTACGTGACTGCCGACCTCGATGAAGGGCCGATTATCTCGCAAGGCGTTGAGCAGATTGATCATAGAGCCACCCCCGCTAAAATGATTGCGCAGGGCCGCGATATTGAGGCGCGGACGCTGGCCCGCGCTGTGATGGCGCATGCAGAGGGGCGTATTTTTCTTAATGGCACCCGAACTGTGGTGTTTGAGTGAGCGGTGGGTTTTCCAACGCCGACAAGGCCGCAATGGTGCGCGCCTTTGTTCTGGCCAAGGCGCAATCGGGCCGAACCGGAAAGAACCCGGCTGTTGGATGTGTATTGATAGCGGCGCAAGGGCGGCATTTGTCTGAAGGTGCAACTGGAGATGGCGGGGCGGATCATGCCGAAGCGCTTGCCCTTAAGGCTCTGAGTTCAGGTGAGGCGGTTGGGGCGACGGCCTATGTGACGCTTGAGCCATGTCGCAAGCGGTCGGCCGGTGGGCTATCGTGTTCTCAGCGTCTGCTCGAGGCCGGTATTGCGCGCCTCGTTTGCCCGATTGCGGATGAACACCCCAATGGGGCGGGCGGTTTTGACAGATTGCGGGCGGGCGGTGTCCTTGTGGAGACCGGGCTTATGGCGGACGAGGCCCGTGCGCTTTATGCAGATTTTTTTGGCAGCTCTAGCTAGGCTTTTGTTTTGTGCTTCCGGCCCAGAGTTTTTCTGCGAGCGCGATCCGCACGTCGCGCCCTTCGGGGATCTCGTCCATTCGGGCCAGCGCGCTGAGTGGTGCGGACAGGCCTTTGCGATTTGCGATCTGGACTGCGATGCCTGGCCTTGCATTCAACTCCAGAAGGGTCGGTCCACGAACCTCATCAATGACCACATCCACACCGACATAGCCAAGTTGGGGGACGGCGGTGGCGATGTCAGTGGCCAGTGCCATCACATCATCCCAGCGCGGCAATTGCAGGCCCGTGAGCGGGGTCAGAAAATCCGGATGCTTATCGATCACTTCGTCATGCTGTACCGCGCGTGTCGTGACCCCGGTGGGCAGGTCGATGCCGACGCCAACGCCGCCTGTATGCAAGTTTGCTTTGCCGTCGGATTCAGATGTGGGCAGGCGTAGCATCGCCATAACGGGCACACCGCGAAACACAATGACGCGGACATCCGGTACGCCCGAGAATGCCAGTGTCTTGAAAATCGAATGCGGGTAGAGCCGTTCTTCGATCACGGCAATGTCGGAGCCGTCGCCGCCAAGCGAATACATGCCCGAGAGGATGTTCTGGATGTGGAATTTGACCTCGGCCCAGCTCATCCGCGTGCCGCTGGCTTTGCGTAGGCCGTTTTCGTCTACGCCGTCAGCGACAATGATGCCGCCACCGCCTGCGCCCCGTGCCGGTTTGATCACAAAGTCCCCTGCGTTTTTTAACATATCGGGGAGGGTCTTCACCTGGCCGGTATAGTCTACGCGGCCAATCAGCTTTGGAACGGTCACACCGGCCTTTAGCGCCATGGCCTTGGTGGTGAGCTTGTTGTCTACGAGATGGTAGAAGCGCCGATCGTTGAACGGGGCAACATAATCGCGATTGCGGCCATTGATGCCCAGAATTGAGTTGGCCTTCAGCCGCCACGGCGCGGCGAGCCGGGGGATCAATCTCATCCGCTGTCTCCAAGGTCAGGCAGTTTCTGGCCAAACATATTAAAGCGCAGATATTCCGAAAGCTTATAGCCATTATACCCGCCAAGCAGGACGGCCAGCGCGACGACGATGAGGAGTAATTCAGGGAAGACGAAGGCGAGATATTCGATCTGTTCGTTAGAGACAATGAGAAAGGCGATGATCGCGGCGAAGATCGAGCCAGCGCCACGGATCAGGGCCTCGCGTGCGCCAACTTCTTCCCACATGATCGACATGCGTTCGATGGTCATGGTCAGGATAACAAGCGGGAACAGAGAAATGGACAGGCCGAGCCTGAAGTCCGCAGCGTTTCCGACCAGCGCAATCAGCGCCATAAGCAGCGTCACAATGGCGAGCACTGCCGTCAGTCGTGGAACGAGGAGCAAGTGTAGCTTTGAGAAATAGGCCCGGAGCAAAAGTCCGGCGCCGACCAGTCCGACAAATAGTCCGATCCCGTTGAGAAGTCCGGTCTCGCGAAACGAGAGCGCGATAAGGACGGGCATGAAGGTGCCGAATGTGCTGACCCCGACAATTTGCCGGAGAAACGCGATCACCAGTGCCCCGATTGGGACCAGAAATATCGCTTTGAAGACAATCTGCGTGCTCAAGGGCAGGGAGAGAAGCGAGGCCCAGCTGACGATAGGGGCGGCCGAGCGGCTGGTCCACAAAGCGTGTTCCAGCTTGTCATTGATGACATTGCGCACGCTGAAGCTGATTTCCGGTTCGCCGCGTGTGCCCTCGCCACTGATCAGCGGCGCGTCGCCATAGCTTAGGGGGATAAACACATCATCCATTGTGACGGTGCCTGTCCGCGGCGAGATGCGATGCCACTGTTCCTCGAAATAGACCTCAACCGCGATGCGGGGCGTGACCGCAGCCTGTTCGATGCGAACGGGCAGTCCGGTGACGCGTCGTGCAGGTATTTCTGCGGCTTGTAGCACAGTGACGAGTAAGCGTTCAGGCTCGCGCAGGTCGGTGACGGCATCCTCGATCAGGGTTTCGACCCGCTCGTCGCGTGTGTCGGCGAGGATCAGGGCAATGTTGCGAACAAAGTTTCTGTCATCTGCCGAACGCGCCTGTCCAAGTTCGATGATGTCATCAAGCGCCAGCAGGAACGGGGTTGGCTCGGTGCGTAGGGCGCGTTTGCGCAAATCCGTTGCAAAAGGAGATGCCACCTCTGGTGCGCGGCCACCGCTTCGGGCGACGTTGGACGAATCGATCCGGTATCCGCGTACGCGATAGAAGACGGTTTGAGGACCTTCCGCTGAACGCTGTTCAAAGAACATGGCGTTGCCATTCTCGTCAGCTTCTTCGAGCAGACCGAACCCTGTGGCCAAGGCGTCTGTTTCGAGAACCGCGAAGCCAGCGGCGCTATTGGGCAGTGCTGCCTTGACCGAAACGGGGCCGGTTCCGCCAGTGAAGGAGACGCGGGCTTCGACGTAGAATTCGGACTGGTCCTGATTGGGGATCACCGGAAAGCCGAGCTTGGTTACCTTGTAAGCAAACACGGCGCCGGCAATTGCTGACAAGATGAGCACAACAACAAGTATTTGCATGCGAACCATGTTGATGCGCCCTCCCGCGCCAAACCTATCGGGCGCATGGCCCTCAGGTTTCGACTATGCGTCTAGCACCGCGAGGATGCCGTGTAATCAGCGTCAGGATTGACGGCAATATCACCTTGTTCGAGCATGTCGCGGCCGATCAGTAGCGGGTAATTAAATGTGGTGCGGTCCGCCAGGCTGACTTCACCATCGACCAGAACGCCAGCGATGCACAATTCCAGTTCAACCACGGGCCGCTTTTCGACACCGCCGCCGCGTTTTTTGATCGAAACGGTGCGAATAATCTGGCGTTCGAGAATGCGCTCTTCGCCGTCTTCATTGGAAATCCGGAAGACGACGGCTTTGAGGGGGCCATCTTCGGTTTCCGAGCTCTCCTCCAGAATCTCTTCGTCTTCGTCTGTTTCCCTGCGCAGATCGCGTACTTGGTCCTCATTGAGTGCGTCGCGGGTCAGTATCTCAGCGTGAATGGCCGAGGTCTTGGCGCCGGTATCGAGTTTGGCGTCCATGCGAATGTCCACGGACGTGACATTGGCATGCTCGAGCCAGCCAAGAATGTGTATCTGGTCATCGGCGAGCGCGGGGGCGCTTGCGGCGAGGGCAAAAGCAGAGATCATAATCGTTCGTAATGGTCTGTTCATGGGGAACTCCATAATCTGAGAAACAGAACTGTCTGAAGACACTCCGAATGTGTTCAAGATGGGGCAGGTTCGTGGAGACTCTGGGCGTGCCGAGAACCTGAAATTAAGAAATTATTCACCTTTTAGGACGAGCGCAGCTTTCATCACAAAGTGATCTTCGGCGCAAGTGTTAATCTTTTGTTCATTTATTCAGGGCGAACGCCTACGAAATCTGGCTTTCCGGGCGTTTGGTGCCATTTTCGAAATCGTTTCAGCCCCTCTCGAACTGGCCTCCCTATTGCAAGATTTTGGCGGAATGATTGCAGGGATTTAATCCCGTGCTTTCGTGATGGACACGCGATAAGTGTCCTGAACAGAGGAAGGAACGGCCGATGGCAGATGATTCTCGCAAGCACCCGACCCGGGGCTGGGTCTGGCTGATCCTGCTCATATTGCTGTTCTTGCTGATTGTCGGATATTTCCTTCTGCCCAAGCCGGAGCCCGTGACGCCAAAGCTGTCAGTTGACACTTATGCCTCTGGCGAAAGCTTCGTGACCTGGTTTCAGACTGCGCATGATGACAAGGGATGGTATCGCTCTGATTTCGATAATGTCGGGCATTTTATGCAGGTTGGCTGGGCGGAAGACCATATTCGGTTTGATACAGAAGGCATGTGGTTGCAGCTCTCGGATCGGCCAAGCCCAACAAATCGGCATACCGCTGGCGAGTATCAACGGCGCGGCCGGTATGGGTTCGGCCGGTACGAAGTTGTCATGCGTGCGCCTGTAGGCAGCGGATTGGTCACGTCCTTTTTTACCCATACGGGTCCGTATTTCGGTGATCCGCATGACGAGATTGATTTTGAAGTGCTCGGCAAGGATACCAAGCGCATCTATCTGAACTGGTTCTCCGATGGCCAAGAGGGTGAACCGCGCTGGCACGAGCTTGGATTTGATGCGGCAAAGGACTTCCACCTTTATGCGTTCGAATGGACCCCTGAGACCATCCGCTGGTATGTCGATAATGAGCTTGTTTATGAGCGCGCGGAAGGGGCATTGCCTGTGCCGCAGACACCGGGTCGGATTATCGCCAATTTGTGGACCGGCTCGACCAAGCAATACAGCTGGCATGGTGTGCCGGCTTTTTCCGTGCCCGTTCAAGCGGGATACAAGTGCATGTCGTTCCGCCGTCTTGACGATTTGGACACACCTCAATGCTCCAATAGCTGGACAGGGGTTAAGCCCCAAAGTGACAGCGATCTGGCCATTTCGATAAGCGACAGAGAATAGGGGGCGGCGACAATGGACACTGAAATCAAAGCTGAACCGACCGAGCAGGCTCGTGCAGAGGCAAAGCACATACTTGTTGCTATTCCGACGCTGAACGAAGAAGCCCATATCGAGACGTGCATACGCTCCTTACTGGTTGGGGACGCGCGTCTGGCAGATGTGAAAGTCGTCGTCGCCGATGGCGGAAGTTCGGACCGGACGGTCGAGATTGTCAGGTCGCTCGTATCTGAGTTCCCTAATCTTTCCGTGCTGGACAATCCAAAGCGTTTGCAAAGCGCAGCGATCAATCGTGTTGCGGAGGCGGCGTCGCCAGAGGTTAAATATCTGATCCGTTGCGACGCACATTCGATTTATCCGGCTGGGTTCATCACGCAGGTCGCGGATGCTTTGGTGCGCACCAAAGCGGCCTCGGTCGTGGTTTGCATGGATGCTGTGGGGACGAGCTGTTTCCAGAAAGCGAATGCGTGGATCGTTGATACGCCGCTCGGCTCGGGTGGGTCAGCCCATCGCGGCGGCACGGCGTCGGGTTATTATGATCATGGCCATCATGCCGGGTTTGATATTGGCTATTTCCGTCAGGTGGGTGGGTATGATGAAAGCTTCTCCCATAATGAGGATGCTGAATATGACCACCGTCTGGCTCTGGCTGGCGGAAAGATCTGGCTCGATGCGGACATTCGACTGTCGTATTTTCCAAGGCCTGATGTTCGGGCGCTTGGTCGACAGTATTATGCCTATGGGCGTGGACGGGCCCGCAATCTGATCAAGCACAAGTCCAGACCGAAACTGCGCCAGCTTATCCCGGTGGCGAACTTGCTGGGGCTCATTGCGGCGGGTCTGGGTGCATTGGTTTGGCCGATCTTTGCGGCTTATCCATTGTTCTATTTGTTTGCGTTGATCATGGCGTCGGTTCTTATTGCGGTGAAATACAAATCGGCTTGTGGGTTGCTTGCGGGGCTGGCGTCCGGCACCATGCATATCACTTGGGCGGCGGGCTTTTTGCGTCAATGGCTACTGCGCTAATTGCGCCTGTTCGGATTGATTGCGACAGGACAGTCGGTCTGGTCTTCGGCATATCGGGCGGGACATCGCATGCCCAGGAAAAACGCGCCTCGCTCTTTTGAAGAGGAGACGCGTCTGGAAAAGTCTATTTTACCTATTTCGGTTGTTTGGCGGGGGCTCGATTTAGTAAGCGCCGCGCCCAAACAAGATCGCCGGGATGGAGCGGATGAGAATAGCCATGTCACCCAAGACAGAGATGTTCTCAGCATATTCGACGTCCATTTCGACCCGCTCTTCATAGGTTGTGTTGTTCCGGCCATTGATCTGCCATAGGCCTATGACGCCTGGCCGGATGGAATCGTAGGTGTCGATCTTGTCGCCATAGCGACGTACTTCATCTTCCACGATCGGACGGGGCCCTACGATGGACATTTCGCCACGGATAATGTTGAGCAGTTGGGGGAGTTCATCGATGCTTGTCTTGCGCAGGAAATGACCGATTTTGGTAATCCGCGGATCTTTGCGTAGCTTCTGGTCTGCGCGCCATTCGGCTGCCATTTCGGGATCGGTTGCGAGCAGGTTGCCCAAGACGTCTTCTGCGTCCGTCCTCATTGTGCGGAATTTCATGCACGCGAAGGATGCGCCACCGAGGCCGCGTCGATCCTGAACGAAGAAGACCGGGCCGCCATCCTGCAGACGGATGAACAATCCAACCAGCAACATAACTGGCGACAGAAAGAACAAGGCCGGAATAGCGATCAGGAGATCAGAAATCCGCTTGGCAGTGCTCAATGACGATCTGTCAAAGGTCGTCGGCGGATTTTCCGCTGAAGCCGGTGACCTGTTCGCGCTGCTTTCTACAGCTGACTCGTATTTCATAGACTTGTCCCAATTTACTAAGTTGAACCAGTTTGACACATACCAAACAAGTTCTACGCCAACTCTTGGACTGTTCTCGCTGAACTACTTATGAACCCCCCAAGATTTGAGCAGCCCCTCGCCGTTGGTTACACCCCTCCCCAGGGATCAACCTCATCAGGAGAACCACAGAGCCTCCTATTTTGTCAGGCTTCTGCGTGGTCCAATTTATTCTTCGCTTTTCTTACAACCTTAATCAAGTGTAAAGACGATCTACCTGCTTGTGCCCAGCCTTTTCTCCATTTAGGCGAATAGAAAATTCAGTTGACGTTCCCAGGTCCACGAATGAAAGCTTTTTGTGTCGCGCAGCATGTTGCGTCCGATCGCGGACATTGCCCGAAACAGTTGGTAGATGGCCTGTCGATCCTAAGGTTTTTTTGGTGGCTAGAAGGCTGCTCGTCTGGTCGAAAATATTGGCGAATGACAGAGACAATCTACGAAATCTATCCTTATTTCGGCGCCCAACTGACATACGGCTCACCAAGTCGTTATGCAACAGACCTTACTTTTGCCTTTAAGTGGGGGTGTAATTAAATTAGATTGTTTGAGAAAGATGAATTGTGTGTAGAGTAGGGTTAGATTTAATTCGTTGTAAATTTACGCGATTCTTTAGCTGATATTTAATTATTTGAAGATTAAATCGAATAGTTGATGAGGCTTACTGTTTGACCACTTCCAGTGGCGAAATAGAGAATCTCAATTGGAATAGCGAAGAGAGGATCGGAAATATGCGTGACACGAACCAGGCTTTGCATACAAAAGCTCATGGCGCTGCCGATTTCAAACTTAAATCTGGCACGCGTACTGTCAAAAACGGTGTGGTCTATTACGATGACACCGTCCGTTGGCCAATCTGGCAATCCACACTTCTCGTGATAGGTGTATGTGGATCATTCTGGGCCGCGGTCATTTATTTCGGACTTCAATTTTTTGGCTAAATATTTCCGAACGTTTTTCGGTCTTCGTCGCGCATTCGTATCTGCGGCACGATTGGGTAGCTGAATTTTATCTCCAGAGAATCCATATTGGCCGCTACCGACGTTGACCACTCGCGGCCCGGCGGGGCGGAGGCGCTAGGCTCGAAGCTTGTCCCCGGCAATTTTCAGAAGTGTTTGCATAATGTAGGGAACAGAGCGGACGTGCGCGAGCATTGTCTGGACAATTTTGACCGGATTGCGTGCTTTCAGGGCGTCGACCATTTTTGCAAATGCGAGATAGTCCAGTCGCTGGTTGAGCTGGCGCCTTGAGGCAAGGGCTGTGGGGCGATCAAATCCGTTGGCATATTCCGCGCGGAAGGTTTGTTCAGCTTTAACAATGGCCGCTGCATAGTCTGTACTGAGCCTATGGGACAGTGACCCCTCTCTGATTGTGTAGAAGTAGCCCGCTTCCGCAATCAGCATCATGATGCAGTCGCGCGCGAGCATTTCTGCGACAAGGTAGAAGTCTTCGCTATTGCGCAGGCTTAGATCGTAGCGCAGATCCAGCCGCTCCAGCGTGGATTTACGAAACAGGGGTTTGAGATAGCCGAGCCCCTGGCCGAGTTCGGTCTCTGTGGCTGGATCGATATAGTCCTTCAGAGAAATCCGCCTTGGGGCCGCGTCAGGAGCTATCTCGAGGAATCGCGCACCGCTTGGCTCCGTTGCCGGATGAAATATCGGTTGCATATTATCAACGACAATGTCTGCATTGAATGTGTTGGCGGTGGCGAGCAAGGTGGCGAGCCGGTCTGGTGCCATGACATCATCGTCATCGAGCACGGCAATGAACGCGCCTCTTGCCAATTCGATCGCCCGGTTGCGCGCGCCCGAGGGACCCATATTTTCGGGCAGTCTGTCATAGATGATGCGTGGGTCTGTAGCGGCGAAGCGCTTTACGATTGCACCAGTGTCGTCGGGTGAGGCATCATCAACGACAATGAGTTCGAAGGAGACATCTGTCTGCGCCAGAACCGAGCCGATGGCGCGCTCGATGAACGCGGCCGACTTCCAGGCCGGCATAATTACGCTGACGTCAATCCCCGTCATTCTGGTCACGCAGATGCTGTCATGGGTGCTGGCTCGCCCAAGGCTACGGGGACCAGCATTTTGCGCATGCGGGTCTGTCCGGACAATGGAATGATGGCGGCGCAGAAGAACAGGATCGTGCTGATGTCCAAGACGCTGTAGAGATAGGATTCTGTAAAGCTTGTAATCACCGTGATCACACCGATCAGCAGGAAGGTCGAGGTGGCAATGTTCTGGTCGGCGATCCAACTGCGAACGCAATTGAAGAAGCACCACATGATCTGGAAGATCATGAGTCCAAGGCCAACATAGCCCAGATGCACAAGCACTTCGTAATAGACGGAGTGGAACGAGAATTTGGAGCCGGGGTCTTTATAGGACCAGTCGAGAATGGTTTCCGCTTCACCAACCCAGGGCTGCCAAAAGCCTTCGGCACCCACGCCGAACCATGGTTGTTCGGCCGATATTCGCTTGGCGTTGGTCCAGAGATCGGTGCGACCGGTCAGGGTGGCATCCTTACCAAGTGATTCCAGAATGTTCTGGACAAACACATTGTTGGGCAGGTTCACGAACAGGAGAAACCCGATCAGTCCTAGCAAGACCATAAAGGCGAGGACAACGGTTCGCAAATGCTTGATGTGTCTTAGATTGATCCAGAAGAGCCAGATCGATCCGAGGATCAAAAGGTTTGCCAGCGACAGGACCAGCGCGGTCGCGGACTCGGCAATGAAGACGAGGTAGAGTGTGACAGGGATTAGAAGCCAACCAAGCCCGCGCGCCAGAATTGGCTGTTTGGCGTCGAGCGCCACACCAAGTGACAGCAACATGGCCAGCATCATGCGAATCGCGAAGATGTTCTTTTGCGTATAAAGCCCCAATTGATCGTCGAGATTGCGAGATTCGGGGATGGCAATTACAACGGAGACGGCGCACGCGCCGAAAATGGCCAATATGATCTGTCGCGGGGTGAAGCGTCCGCTAATGTAGATGGCAATGACGACCGTCAGCGTCATCATGATACCAAAGCGTAAAGCCACCGTGCCAACGGGAGACCAGAACATGGAGATGGAAGCCAAGGCGGGCAGCAGGAAAAGCGGCCAGCATTTGAGCGTAAGCGGGACCATTTGTGTGTATCGCAGCGCAAACATCCCCGCGAAATAAAGCGCGAGCGGGTAGAGGAGTAATTCATCATTGGGGAAGGGGATGAAAGTGACAATAAACCATAATGAAACAGGCAGCAGCTCCCACCACTGGGCGGGCTGGCGCGGCATCATGACTTCCTGATAGCCGATCTGTGGTGTCTGCGTCGGGGGCGTCATGGCTAAGGCCTCGATTGCAATACATGAGCGATGATGGACCCCATCTCGCCATGTGGCTGAATAAATGTCTCGCTTGGCAAGTCTAACAGAACTTCCTGCTTTTGCTTAATCTCTTCGCGATGTTCCTGCAAATGCTGAACCAGTTGGGCCAAAGTCTCTTCCAGCGGCTCATTTATGGTAAATCCGCAGCCATGGGTCTCCAGCCAGATGCCCGTCTGGGTGCCTTTGGGGGCGATGGCGGGGGTTGCATAATAGCCGCCTTCATAGATGCGGTTGGGCAGAAGCCAGACTGAATTGTAACCTGCTTCCATAAAGTCGCCCGCCCAGACAAGGTCAGACCCCTCATAAATGCGCGCCAGATCTTCGGGCGATTTGTAGGCGCCAGCAAAGAGCATGTTGTCGCGCTTGGCGATGACCTGATCGAAATCCGAGATCTCGGTCGTGGCCACTTTGCCATGCAAGTGAACTTCGATCCTGTCGCCAAGTTTGTCGGCAAGTGCGGCCAGTAGATCGAGGCTGCGTGAGCACCGCAGAATGCCATACCAGCCGAGCCGCAAGGGGCCGTCAGTTGCGGACGGGGTGCGGGTCGGGCGTGGGCCATAATCTGCTCCCGAAACCAGCCGGTTTTCGACCAGGTAACCGTCATGGAGCCCCTTATGATATACGTCGAAGTAATTTTTCAGGAAACCCGGTGAGCTGACAACGAGTCCGGCGCATCGTTTGAGGAGGCGTCGCTCGACAAAGCGCAGCATGCGAGCGATGGGGCCTTTGCCAACCATGAGCCGGTGGACATCGAGGCACTCATAGATCACAGGTGTCTTGAGCTTGAGTTTGCGCTTGGTCAGAAATGCCGAGGCCAACATGTCCAGATTACGGGCGTAAAAGACATCCGCAGCTCGCAGGGCCTGTTCGCCTTCGGCAACTGCCCGGTCTGCCCCTCGGAAAATCATAGCAATGCGCTGCGCGAAGGCACCATCCTGGGTCTGGCCCAAATCTATATTTGTCCATTCGGTTGGCTTGGGCGCATTGCGGCGCATCATAAAGCCCACTGCCTTGCAGCCGTCATCGGCAAACGAACGCATGCGGCGGCGGATCGCGGCATCTGCGGCATCATGGCCAAAGAAGACGATATTGCTGGCCATCACAATCCTTGCTGGTGCGGCGCTTGAGTTTGCTAAGCTTTGGGAGCCCAGGGGGCCTTGCCGGAGTTCCAGATGTCTTCGAGCACGTTACGGTCGCGCAGCGTGTCCATGGGTTGCCAGAAGCCCTCATGGCGGAAGGCGGACAATTGCCCCTTGTCGGCCAGCTTTTCCAGCGGCTCGCGCTCCCAGACGGTGTCTGGCCCATCGATCAGGTCAATGACACTCGGGTTTAGCACGAAGAAACCGCCATTGATGACCACGCCATCCTTGGCTGCCTTCTCGCGGAAGCCGCGCACGCCGCCGGTTTGTGGATCGAGGCTGAGCGCTCCAAAGCGGCCCGGCTGGGACACGGCGGTGACCGTCGCGTCGCATCCTGAAGCTTTGTGATGGGCGAGCAGGGCAGTGATGTCGACGTCGGAAACGCCGTCGCCATAGGTCAGACAAAAGGGTTCATCTCCGATAAAGTCACGCACCGCTTTGATTCTCCCGCCGGTCATTGTGTGCAGGCCCGTATCGACGACGGTGACCGTCCAGTCCTCGGCCTCGGTATGATGAAAATCTGTGTCGCCAGACTTCAGGTTGATCGTGAAGTCAGACAGATGATTTCGGTAATTGAGGAAATAGTTGCGAATAAATTCGGACTTGTATCCGCAGCAGATGATAAAATCGGACAGGCCGTGAGATGCATAGTGGCGCATGATGTGCCAGAGGATTGGCCGACCGCCAATTTCGACCATGGGCTTGGGCCGAATGCTCGTCTCTTCGCTAATGCGCGTGCCGAATCCGCCTGCAAGCAAAACCGTTTTCATAGTGCCGTTCCCTTGTAACTATAGCTGGCCAGAGCCTTTGTGTAACGCCAAAGTCCAAAGCAAGTGTTGCGCCAAACTATACAGCTTGACCAATTGCCCGATTGTTTAATCTGGGCAGCAACATTTCAGCGGCCGATAGCAGCCAATGCCTGTGAAAACAGATCAGGAAGATGGCATAGACAAGGCCGCCGGTCAGAATTTTTGCAATCAGTTGGACCAGCAGCGGCAAGTCCATGACCAGGCCCGTTACAATCAAGACCGAGAAGGCCATCGCCAGGGTTCCAATATAGGCGGGCGCGATCGCCATAATCATGCTGCCAAATGACGTCTCCATCGCGATCAACAGGGTCGGCAGGAACAGGGCAATTGTCACAATTTGCTGGATGACGAGTGCCAGAACGACATACTCCACCTGGAGTTCGAATACGAAAATTGTCAGTATGGATGTCGTTATCACAACAAGAACATCTACGATGGCCAGACCGACAAGGAGGTCGAGTTTCTGAAGCGCGGTGAAAGCGGCATTGCGGAAGTAGAACAGCGGTGCCAAAAGGCCGATACCGCTCAGGATGATTAGCAATGGTGCAATGCCGCCATAGCTGTCGGGCAATACAAGTTCGATCAGATTATTTGAAATCAGCGCCAGGCCGGCGAAAAGCGGCAGACAGATCATCGCACACATTGTTGTTAGCCGTCCGAACAATTCCTGACGCTCGGCCTTGTCCATATCCGAGCGGCTGAACATGATCACCCAGAGCGATCCCATCGGTGCAGCCACCGCGCCATAGATCATCTCGGCCAGACGGCGGGCCCATTCAAAGGCGCCAGCTGCAGCCTGCCCGAACGCGCTACCGATCATAAATACGAGAATACGTGGGATCGATGCATGAAGTCCCTGCGCGAAAAAGATGCGGCTGACATCGGAGAAAAAGCGGCGGGCGAAACTGGCTTTGATCCTAAAAGCTGGTAGCCATTTGGCTCGCCAGACCAGGAAGAGGACAGAGAAGATCGTGCTGACCGCTCTTTGCACGACCAGCGCCCATTCAGGGAATGAAGTGAACAATACCATCAACACCGCCGCAATGCCGCCTGCGAGTGAGGCTGTAATGCCACGCGCGGCGATCCCCTTGAAGTCGAGAATATGATTGAGCTTGGCCTGCGCCGGAACGCCGAGCGGGAGTGGCAAAAGCGTCAGCGCCAAGGCGGGCATGAATAATAAAAATGCCTGATTGCCCTGCACCCAGGCAAAAAGCGGACTCATCAGGCAAATACCTATCGCGATCGCAATGACGGATCCAAACATCGCCCAGAAGGCCGATGAAAGATTGTCTTGTGAGAAATCCCGGGTCTGCATGATCGCGTCAACCGAAGAGGATCGTCCCTGAAAGTACACAAAGTCTGCAAGGATTGCGGCCACAAAGAAAACACCGAAAATTTCGAGCGGAATTTGCGTGGCCAGAAAGAAGTAGAGGCCTACGGTCACGAGTTGGGCAACCAGCATCTCGGCCACATTCCAGCTCACCGCAGAGCTGAACGCGCGCCCGAGGGCGCCTTCAGGCTCTGCGCCGGTGCCAGGCGTATCCAAAGTGTCTGTGTGTTGCGTCATACGCTTTCGAATATTCCCCTGTCCGCAAAGGCAGTCCTGTCCCGCGACCTTGCGAGTTCAATGCCAGATCCGCGCTTCCCCCATATTTTTACCAGAGAACCCAATGATGACAGCCGTTGAACTGGGCGCGTCGGCGATCGTGTTAAACAGTGTTTCAGATGAACACTTCCCGAACAAAATCCGGCTACCGCAATAGCGGTGCCGGACTTTGAGGGCGTACCGATATCGGGTGGCTCGGTGCGTGCTAGCCCGATGTGTAGTATTTGCTATAGGAGTCGTATGTCGCCCCGCCATAGCCATGCTTTTTACGCTTGGACATATCGACAAAGGTCATCGCAATTCCAGCAATATTTGCATTGAAGTCGTTCAGGATCTTCAGGGTTTCCTGCACTGTCCAGCGGCTTGTCGAGCGCCATTTGGCAACCACAATAACCTGATCGGTCTTGCTGGCGACCACGCGGGATTCTGCCATAAGGAGGATAGGACCGGTATCAATGACAATCAGATCATATGAGTCCTTGAGGCTTTCGACGAGGGCATCAAAGGCTTTCGATCCGAACACGTCACGCGGCGTATTGCGTGCATTCGTCAGCGGCAGAATGTGCAGCCCTGTTTGCTCATCAATATAGGTGGCTTCTTCGAGTGTGACTTCGCCGAACAGGTGTTCGATAAAGCCGCGCTCGGGTTCAAAGCCAATGACTTCGGTGAGCTGACGGCGGCGGAAGTCGCCATCGATGATGATTGTGCGGGCGCCAGACATGGCTGACATGCGGCCCAGACAATAGGTCATCGAGGTCTTGCCTTCATCGGGAAGGGATGAGGTGATCGAGACCGTTTTCGATTCCTTGTCGAGATCTGCGAAGATGATCGACGCGCGCAGGTTCCGCACGCTCTCTGCAAAGGCAGAGAGAGGGTTGGCGATGAGATAATCGGCAGGCGACATCTCTTTCTTGCCAAAGCTTTTGAGCTTGGTGAGCAGAGGTATGGAGCCGATCGAGGACTGGCCGAACATGCGCTCGATGTCTTCTGGCGTGCTGAAGTAGTTGTCCATCAATTCGGCAAGTAGAGCGAGACCGGCTGCCAGCATAAGGCCAAGGATCATGCCGAGGGCAATGTTCAGCTTGGTGCGCGGGAAGCTTGGCGAGGTCGGAATGGCTGCGGTCGACAGGATGCGGGCATCGGCCTGAGCGTATTTCTCAGAGGAGCCTTGCTCATTGTTGGTCTCCAGATAACGCTGATAGACCAGCCGCTTGGATTCGGCTTCGCGTTCGAGTTCGCCAAGTGCGACGCGGGCGCGATTGTCTCGTGCCAAATTGGAACGGTTACGGCTCTGATTGGCCCGGAGGCTGCGAACACGGCTCTCGGCCACATCCACTTCGCCTTCCAGACTGGAGACGATCCGGCCCATTTCTGCAGAGATCTGGGCGTTGATGTCCGCCGCTTCGCTGGAAATTCGCAGGATCTCGGGGTGACGCGGACCATAGCGCGATGATAATTCAGCGCGTTGGCGTGCAATCTCGGCCTGTTGGCGACGCAATTCACCGATGACGGCCGAGCCGAGCACTTCGGCGACGCTGTCGGTGCTGCCGCCACGGGCGAGGGTGGATCGGACATTGGTGAGCCGGGCCTGGGCTGCGGCCAGTTCGGCCTCGGCATTGGTCAAATCTGTCGTGACGCGGGTAATCTCCTGTTCGGCGATGGAGTTGCCCTCAGCGTCTGTGAGATTGTAGGCGATCATATAAGCAGTCACAGCGCTTTCGGCCTGGCGGACTTCCTCGCGCAGGGCGCTGAGTTTCTCTTCAAGAAATCCGGTCTCGCGCTTGTTCGCTTCGAACTTCGCATTGAGCTGGTCGACTTCGTATTCCTTGGCCACTGTGTCTGCGATTTGGGCTGCAAGCGTCGGGCTTTCGCTGGTCGCCAGAATATCGATAATGTACGTTGCGCCAACGCGGGTGACATTGACCTTGCCACCAAGAATACTCACGGCGGTCTGGAATTCCCGCTCGGCTTTCTCTGCTTCGGTTTCTGCAGGTGCTGCGTTCGTTTCATCCGATCCACCCGGCAAGATGCCTTTGACGAAGGTCTTTGCGCGATCGACAAGACCGGGCTTGGCGTTTGGATCAATGTTCAGAGACGGGTTGAACTCGGGCAGGGTCTGTAATTGCAGCCGCTCGACGACCTTTGAGAGAAGCGTCCGGCTACGGATGACTTGAACTTCCGTATCAATGGCTGCAGTGGTTGTGCTGATCCCTTCGCGAAAGCCCTCGACGATCTGCGTATCGCGACTGTCAACGATCACGCGTGTGCTTGTTGTGTAAACCGGTGTCATCCGCACCGTCAGCGCCGTTACAGCTGCGACAGTCAGAACGAAGACCAGCAGCATGATCCAGAAGCGCCGTCGCACGATTTGCAACAGCTTTTGAATGTCGATCAGCGCGTCTTCTTTTGCGACGATCGGCGGGCCATAGCTGGGATAAGTCGATGCAACATCGATAGGGGGGTACGCTTTGTTCACGAAACCGGTCTCCGGACTTTACTCTAATACGTTCTATGAGAGGAATTTTACCTACGGGTGGAACCGTAACTCAAATCCGACGATGTTCTGGTTGAACTCTTCGGTCAGGACCGTCGAGTTGCGATTGGTATAGCGGTAAAATGCTTCGAGATGGACACGCTTGTTAAATTTGTAGATGCCACCAAGGCCGACATCGAAGAAAGTGTCATCACGATCAAAGTCTTCAAACTCCGTATCGAACAGACCACCATCGGCATAGACCGTAAAGTTGCGGCGCAACTCATGATCGACACGAAGGTTTGCGCTGTTTGATGTGGCCGCTGCCGCTTCGATGAGACCTACATCGGTTGTCCGGCGTGAACCGATCAGCGTGAAGGTTGTCAAACGGGTCGGGAACCATTGAAGCCGGCCATCAACACTCAAGCCGGAAATATCGGCGAACAGGGGAGAGTCCCGGTTTTCCTCAAGATAACCCACCGCGATGTCACCGCGGAACGGAGCTGCCAGTTCGAAATTGATGCCACCTTGTACGGTGAAGCCGTCTGAATCCCGGCTTGCAAGAACGCCATTGGCCAGTGGAGTCAGATTGTCAAAGTTGCGAATGAAGTAGCTTGCTTGCGTGAACACCGCAAAATCGCGGGTAACAGCGTAAGCGGCTCGACCGGTTACAGTGTGACGTAGATTGTCACGGAAATCCTGGTCAATGTCGCCAAAGGTTGTGGTTTCGACATCGTTGAAATTCTGGTCGCGCAGATCATATCCAAGCGTCAGCTGGACACGGTCGCGTTCATAGGTGCTGTTTACGCCGCCGCCAAATTCATTGACGCGTACGGGTTCACCAAACTCATCAAGGATGGAAATCTCGGTGCGTCGTTCGTGGCGACGACGCCCAAATCCAAATCCGGTTACGCTGAGATTGCGGTTCACGTCCAGACGTCCGCGGACACCGCCGCCGAAGTTTGTGACGCTTTCAGAGCCTTCATCAATGAATTCGAAGTGCTCGACACCAGCATTGGCGCCAAGTTCGTGGCGTGACCATGTTGTCCGCAAGTCTACTTCGGGCCGGATCGTAAACGCGAAATCGCTGGCTTCATTCTCATCCGTTGCAAACACGTTGTCGATATAATACCCGCCAACGCCGAGGCTAGGGCGCGCTTCGACGGCGCCGAGCCGGACTGGCTCCGGATCGAATTCGGGCTGCGGTCGCTCGAGAACGCCGACATTTCTATCGCGTTTGAAGAATTCTTGTGCTGTTGCGGTTTGCGCTGTTAGTGCGGCAAGTCCGACCCCTACAAGTGCTGCAGCTCTAAGTCCTAACATGATACACGTTCCCTAATCCCTGGTGCCTTGCGGCAAAATACAAAAGTTACTGTAGACGAGATTAGCAAGTTCGGTGCCAGTCTACATCGAAGTCCATCCTGAGTGATCCTGACTAGGTCGCTCACAATCGGTACCGAAATATGGCGCGACAAAATAAAAATCAGGTCAACACATGGCGGCTCAAAGTGGCAGATGTTTAAAATTCTGGCTGCTACTCTTAACCTATCTGTCCACGTTGAGGGGCCCAAACTATACTGAATAGTCAAGTCCGGCAACGCACTAGCGCAGATTTCGCCTGTCCTCCACGAAAAAGCACCCCAGCCTTTCCGACATGGGGTGCTCAGATCGCATATGACTGGGGTCCGCTAGAAAATCCGCTCGAGAACACGGATTGTGTCGCCGGGCCGAACTTTGAGATCGGGCGACAGGCGCACTCTCTGCTCCTGGGCGTCATCAATGCCGCGAATGCCGATGGTCTTTTTGTTGGCGCGGTAGGAAAACCCTTGAGCCGTTGCAACGGCGTTCAGTACGGTCAGGTTATCTGTGTAGGGATACTCGCCAGGCAGGCCAACTTCGCCAAGAATGTAATAGGGACGGAAGTTGATCACTTCGGCGCTGACGCGCGGGTTCAGCAGAATACCGCCTTCAACAAGACGTGTTTCAAGAACGCGTTGGAAGTCCCGAACTGATCGGCCCGCTGCGGGCACTTCGCCAACGAGCGGGATGGAGACCTGCCCTGTCCCATCAACCAGAAACTCGCCAGACATATCCTCTTCGCCGAAAACGGTTACCCGAAGACGGTCGCCATTGCCCAGATTGTAGCCGAGATTTGATGTCGCTGATGTTTGTGTCTGTGCTTGCAGTGGTGCTTTCTCCGCTGTTCGCGTCGAGGCGGATTGGCACCCTGTAGCCCAAGCTAACACGACTATGCTCGACAAGATCAGAAGCCATCTCTGTATCGTCATTATTCAGACCCTTTTTGTTTATCTGTCCCAAATCTGGTCAGACTGTACTAAGTTGATATAAAGCTGACATCGCTACGCATGAAGCGTGCCGCCGTCAGCTTGCCGCTCAAATAGGCACCGGTGTCGATCCCGATCCGACGGAAGTCACGATGCGGCGCGGAGATCGGCGTGTGTCCGTGAACGACAATGACACCGAAGCTGGAATCATCGTTCAGAAATTCATCGCGAATCCAGAGGGCATCCTCTTCGACTTGCTCTTCAATTGGCTTACCCGGCCTTAATCCCGCGTGAACGAAAACATAGTCGCCAATGGTCGCTGAAATTTCCAATGAATTGAAGAAGCTGCGGTGCTCGGCTGGCATCACTTCGTTCAGTGTATCGCAAGCGAGCGTCCATTCCTCACCCACCGTCCGGATGCGCGGGGGTCTGACGCTGTAGGATGTCAGGGTTTCAAGACCGCCATAGCCGGCCCAGCGTGGCCCAAATGTTGGATCGCTCATGAATTTCAACAGGGCTTCCTCATGGTTGCCCTTGAGATAAATGCACTGATGTTTGGTGACCCGTTCAGACAGGAGAAAGTCGACGACATCCCGCGATTGGAACCCCCGATCAATGTAATCCCCCAGAAAAACCAGGACCACTTTCTGGTCGGTCGCGTTTTCGGCAATGTCGGTTTCGACTTTCTCAAACAATCTTTCGAGCAGGTCGGCGCGGCCGTGGACATCGCCAAATGCATAGACACATATCCCGTCTGGCACACGGCTTGTCGGGATTTTGGTTGGGCTGGAGTCTGCGCTTGATTTGCTTTCTGGTGGGGCGTCGGTCGATACCGGGGTGCCGGAAAGCCGGGCGCGACCATTGCGAAGCTGGCCGAGGACGGCGTCATACCCTGCATAGAAACGCGCCGACAGCTTGCGCCGCGCTTCATAGGTAAATCGTCTCAACTGATCCAGTTCTCTACGCAATTATCTTGTCCGTCTGAGTTATCGGAAAGTTCCAGACACTAATAAGCAAATTCAGGACCAATTGACTATAAGGTTAATCATTCCGAATCCAAAACGTTTTGAGGTCTTACATTGCCTTTATGTCAGTTTGTGGACCGGAATTTTTCGGCCTTCCGTTCGGCGATCTCGTCATGATAACCGCGATAGAAATTTGCATTCCAACGGGCGTGAAAACGCTGTTCGTCTGTTCCGAAATTTGAGCGCAATTGGTTGATCTGGGAGTCGAGTGTTCGTTTTAGCTTGCCGATGGCGCGTAAGGGAAGGGGGCGGCGGCGGAGTGTGAATGTGCCGTCTTCGCAATGTTTGAAGGCGGCCCCGCGTCCCATCCGGTAGGCGCGGCCAGCAATATAATCAGGCTGAATATGGGCACGACGAACAATATGCGAAACCGTTGGCGCTGGTGCAAATCCTGTCTTGAAACCCGCCTGGACGGCCACGCGCAAGAAGGCTGTTTCGCTGCCCATGGCGTAGCTGGTTTTGCGTGACGCGTCGGGACCGACACGGGCATCAAACTGTAGTCCCTGGCGAATGACTGATGCGCGCATCGCCATATTGGGTCCATAAATCCTATCTGGGCTAATTGGGCCGGCTGGAATATCTTCCCTTTGTGCGAAGAGCTCCTCAAATCGGGGCTGTTGAAGCATCATCCAGGAAGCGGGTTCTTCGTCGAATAGGGGAATGATTGAGCCACCAAAGAGATCAATATCCGGCGCGTCTGTGAACGCCTGCAGCCAATGCTGCATAAAGCCCGGATGAGGGATCGAATCATCATCGGACATGACGATGATCTCTGCGTTGATCGCTTTTAGCCCCGTATTCATCGCATGGTTCTTGCCGGGATTGGGTTCGAATACTGTATCTATATTCAGGCGAGGGGCAAAGCGATCAATAATTGCTTTTGTTGTGTCTGTTGAGGCGTTGTCTACGATAATGAGTTTGTAGTCTGTATTTTGTACGTCTAGTCCGGCGTACCCCTCGAGGGTGCGTGCGAGCACGTCGCTACCATTGTGGGTCGCGATCAGGACGTTCAAATCAGACATGCTGCGCTACCATGGATAGGCGTACCAGTCCTCGCGGAACCCCGCCCTGATCATGCCCTTGTCTACGGTTGCGCTGATAAAATCCGTTGAGCGGATTTCCGCGCCAAGCCGCGCCAGACGTACGGCATGCGTATCCCAGATCTTCTGGCCGTCGGGATCACTGCGACGCAGATTGATGAGCCGCCTGACATAGTGACGTCTGTAACGGGCCATCATGGCTTTGCCGTCTACAGGGCCAAAAGCTGAGGCGGCATAACGGTGCAAGAAGAGATACCAGTCAAAAAGGTGCAATTTTAGCGGACTGACCTCCAGTTCCGTAACGGTGGTGTCATGAACCCGCGTGAAGGCCAGATGCTCGTGAACAAATCCCATTTTCCACTTGGTCAGGACCCGAAGAGCAGCATCCGTGTCCGCCGCGTTTTCAATCAAATCATAAAAAGGTCCATCTGGCTCAATGGCCGCCGCCCGCACCAGAATATGCGGCCCCATAATCATGCCTTTGTTCTCGAAAAACCGCTTTAAGGCGTATTTTCCGTCAAATATCGTCTGATCTTTTGGCCATAATGGATCGTGAATCGCGCCATTAATGTCTCGTTTGCAGCCAACGAAGCCGATTTCCGGGTCGCTCTCGCCGAGAGCCACTGTCTTTTCGATCGCATCCGGGTGAATGGTGTCATCTGCGCACAGCATGCGGAACCATGTGGCATCGGGGGGGATGGCTTCGATCGCACTGTTCCAGTTCTCCATTTGCGGAAGCAGTTTGGAGTGCTGCACGACGACTATTGGAACGGTTCGGTCGGCGAAATCAGCTAGAATATCGGCAGTTGCGTCGGTTGAAGCGTTGTTGATGACGATATGAACGAGGTTGGGATATGTCTGCGCCTGCACACTTTCGAGTGTTTCGCGCAGGAAAGCGCCACCATTATAGACTGGGGTCAGAACGGCAACTTTGGAGGGACTCGCCGCTGGTGAAGGTCTGCTGCTCATTTCCGTTTATGCCCTTGAATATCGTCCTAAATGGCCATTTTAGAGTGATAGTAGCACGTTTTCGCTGCAATCTATATGCCAATTTTGATCTAAGTGATAGCTTTTCGGCCCAAATCGAAGAGTTCGGGGAAGGCGCGCCGATCGGTCAGGAGCAAAAGCGTACCGTAGATCAGCCCCCCCGCGGGGATACAGACCAGAAGGATGTTAAAATCGGTTGCGCCCGTGAACCTGTAATGGTCGGCAAGAAGATAGACGAGCGCGCCCATGAGCGTGGCATTTATTCCGGTCATGCCCACAGCGCCCCACATATCCTTCAAAGTGCCGTCCATCAGCCCCAGAAGCGACCGAAATATTGGCACGACGAGGATCATATTGCCTATCAGATATGCGATTGCTGTGCCCACGAGGCCATATCTCGTGCCGATCAGGAACGCGATCAAAACGACGATGGTCGTCAAAATCGTATAGCGCAGGAGAATGTCGGTTCGTCCCAGCGTCATGAACATGGCGCCCTGGGAGCTGGACAGGCTCTGAAATGCACCGATTGGTGCCAAAATGGCTAATACTGGTGCGGCTGGCAGCATTTTGGAGCCTAGAACGAAGCTGATAATCGGTTCTGATAATGCCGCAATGCCAGCCATCGCGGGAAAGGTAATCAGGGCGATAATCCGAAACACGCGCAGGCAAGCTTTTTTGACGCGCGGCAGGTCGGTCTTGAAGGTTGAGAGGGTCGGTAACAAGACGCTGGCAATGCCCCAGGCGAAAAACTGGATCGGCAACAGCATGATCCTGTAGGCAATCGAGTAGAAGCCAAGGGCTGTCTCACCGAGAACACGGGCAATGATGAAATTATCGCTGTTGCGGGCAAAGAAATTGATAACTTGCGAGCTGAGCAAGTTCGATATGAATGGGAGGACCGCCTTGATCTCGTTCCAGTCGAAGGTAAACGCCAAAGGAACACGCGCGCGCAGCCAGAGCATGAGTGATTTGAGCGCGAACATGGTCAGTTGTTGCCAGACCAGCGCCCATGCGCCTGCGCCTTCGTATGCGGTGTAGATGGCGACAGCAATGCCCGCAAAGCTTGAGACGATTTCAATGATTGCGAGCGCGCGAAAGTCAAACTTTCGGAGTAACCATGCGCCCGGCACAACGCTAAAACAGTTCAATATCAGCGCAAAAGCCAGAGCCTGCAGGATTGGTTCGGCCCGCGGCAGCCTGAACGCATCTGCGGCAAGGCCTGCCGTTGCAAAAACCAAACAGGTCAGCAGCGTGCCCATTAGGAGGTTGGTGAAAAAGGCCGTTGACCAGAAGCCCTTGGACGGATTGTCCGCACGCACCAGAGCCGGCCCAATCCCCATATCGTTAAAGAGCATCATGAACAGCACGACGGGCATGCCGACCGCCAGAATCCCAAAATCGGCAGGGTCAAGCAGTCGGGTCAGAATTGGCAGGATGAGCAGCGCCGAAGCAATCCGGGCAAGGCTTGCGGCCGTGTTCCAAGCGGTGCCTTTGGTGGCGGTCTGGGTGAGGTCGCTCATATCGGTCTGCTGGTCCAGGCGGTCTTTGTTCGATGGGAGTTATATGCGTGGATCATGCCAGCGTGTCCCAATCAAGCGCTATCTTGGCGGTTAATCTTGTTACCCGCTGTATCATCAAGAATTTTTGTTCCAGCCAGGTGCGGCGGGGATCTTCTGTCAGGCATGGCTAACGAAGCATGAAATAGGTGCGTATCGCGTGGAAGGCACGGCCAATCTTCCCGTTAGCAAGGTCTGTTCTAAAATGCCACAAGAGGCTTCGGCCGATACTGGCGACCAATGCCCGGCCCAGCCGGGAGGACGCCGAGAGCGCACGTAAGTCTGCGACGATTTCGGGCATATCGAACACTTCGCTGCAGCCATATTTTGACAAGAGCGCTCGTCTGAGAATGGCGCGTTCTGTGTCGTCGAGAGGTCTTCTGAAAGGTGAATTACTGATAGTTTCAAGGTCTTTGATGGCGAGCGGCCAGAGCTTTTTTCGAGCCATAATGCTGGCCCGCTGGATCAATGCCTGCCTCTGGGCTGGCGCGTTGTCCGGATCAGTGAACCCACGCGGCAGGAAGGCTTCCAATGGTAGCTCGTCATATACGGCGGTGAAGATTTTCTGATCATATGCAATCCATTTTGCGTTGCGGTCACTTGCGGAAAACTGGTGGCCTTTTTGGCCACGTATGCCGGAATGAACGCGCTGTTCGAAAATGATATCGTCGGTTGCGACTGCGGTGCCATGCAAGCCCAGCCTGATCAGCATTTCATAGTCTTCGGATGCGATCATCTGCGTGTTGAACAGACCGGCGCGTTCATAGAGTGCGCGCGAAACCAGCATAGCCGGTTGGTGCACGAAGAAGTCTTCAAGGGTGGCGATCAGGAAGTGGTCTGGCCCGCGCGTGTCCCAATAGCCGGTTTCCTGATAGGTTTTCGGCGCGCCGGGACCTGTTTGAGAAAACCGGATGTGACGACCATAGGCGATCTGCGCACCTTTATTGGCAGCCAAAAGCGTGGTTAACATCTCAAGCCCATCCGCGAGCGGAATATCGTCATCATCGACAATCCAGATATGACTGCCGGAGCTTGCTGCAAGGGCCTGGTTGAGACTGTCGGCTTTGCCCGAATTAGCTTTCGAGATAAGCTTAACTTGCATGCCGAATGTCTCGACAATACTGGTCGTGTGATCATCCGACCCATCATCGATGATCAGCACTTCGTCAGGCGCGCGCGTCTGGGCCAGGACGGCGCGGATGGTTTCGCCCAGAAGATCAGCCCGATTAAAGGTCGGAATAATCGCAGACACAGTCATAGAGGAAGGGTCATTGGCGGTCATAGGAACGATCAGTTGAGGATATCCTTGATGGGCGTCGAAAACCCGGCGTGGGCTCTGAGGATAGATTGGTTCTCCCAAACAGCAATATTGAACAGCAAAATTCGTGCCTCGAAAGAAGTTCGGTTCAAAATTAAATTTGTTCTCGCTTTAGTGGAGATAAGCCTTGTCAAGCGCGTCGATGAGTAGAACAAAGAAATTGTGACTTCAACGACGTGAAACGACTGGCATGCGTTTGGCATCGCCAAGGCGTCGGATTCTGTCACCGTCGTATTTTGGGACATCCTTCTGGCAGGCGGGCTTCTGGCAGGC
>CAZMMU010000013.1:2309-17931 GCA_964567455.1 uncultured Hyphomonas sp. | reverse complement strand
CTTCTGGCAGGCGGGCTTCTGGCAGGCAGGCGGAGGGTTCATTAGGCAGGGAAGCCACCGCGAGGTGGCAGTGTAGATTTTGACGGGCAGACGATGAGTATCTCGATAATAATGGCAGTCTACAATGCAGAGGGCTTTATCGAACGGGCCTTGCGCAGCGCTATGGCGCAAACGTGCCAGCCTGACATCATCATCGTCGATGATGCGTCTACTGACCGTACGGTTGACGTTGTTCGGGATATCATTGCCAACTATCCGAAGGCTATATTGGTGCGTCAGGACATTAATGGCGGTCCTGCCATTGCTCGCAATGCGGCATTGCGCCTGGTGCAGACCGAATGGGTCACCCCGCTTGATGCTGACGATGCGATGGAACCGGATCGTTTGGAACGTATGATGGATGTCGCTCATAAGCGCGGTTGGGACGCGATTGGCGATGACCAGATCCGGATTGAGAACTGGTCTGACATGTCCAATAGCCGACGCCTTTGGTCTGATGATGACTTTGGCATGATGGATCTGTCGCTCGCGCGATTTGTTCGTGAGAATATCATGACCAATACGGGCCTTGGCCGTGAGCTTGGCTATATCAAGCCGGTTATGCGGGTCGAGTTTCTCAAGCAGAATGATCTCTTCTACAATTCGGCTATGCGGCTGGGTGAAGACTACGACCTTTATTGCCGGTTCATGGCACGGGGCGGCCGCTTTGGTCTTGTCGATCCTATGGGGTATGTCGCGCACGAGACGCCCGGTTCGCTCAGCCGTCATCATCGACCCGAGGATTTGCGTGAAATCTTGCGGGCCGACCGCCGTCTTTTAGCCATGCGCGCGATCAGTCCCGAAGCGCGTAAGTACCTTCATGAACATGCGATATTCAGCCATAAGAAGTGGGCTTGGGCCCGGTTGCGCCAAGCGTATCACAACCGTGAGGCGCTCAATGCGGTCGCTTGTTTCCTGGCGCCGCCCCAAGTCATCCACGATCTCGTATCCCGGTTGGCAAAGCAGCTGAAGAAGCGCCTTCAGGTGTAATCGAAAAAAGTATGCCCTGGTGCTTATGTATCGAAATACAGGGGTGCATTTTGGCCAACGTGTTGTATAAATTTCCGATCTGAACACTTGCAGGCTGCTGGGGGCGTGCGAGACATATAGGAAACGCCAGATAATGTCTGCGACTATTGTAGCGATCGCCAATTTGAAGGGCGGTGTCGGGAAATCAACAACGACCGTAATGCTGGCCGATAGTCTGGCCTATCATTTTGGGTTGAACGTGTTGGTGCTTGACCTTGATGCTCAGGCCAATTCCAGCCAGATGCTGCTGACTGAACAAGGCGTGCATGCCGCGTCCGAGCAAGGCAAGGGCACCCATCACCTGCTGGGTCAGTTTCTTGATGGACGCAAGGCGATGGCCGGGCCTTTTATCATGCCGAATGCCGTTTCAATCGAAGAGCTCCGTGTCGCGGAAATGAAGTCCGAGCGGCTCGGCTGGATTTCCGCTTTGCCTGCGCATCCGCAATTGCGCCTGGACGAATTAGCCCTCGAAGAAGAGTGGTATTCGCGCACAGGCACGCCCACGACATTGTCCGAAGCGCTGGCGCGACATTTTGAAAATGGCTTTGCGGATCTGTTGCCCCTTTATGATGTGATCTTGCTCGATTGTCCGCCGCATTTGTCACCGCTTTCGCGGGCGGGGCTTGCGGTGGCGGATGTCTTCGTAATCCCGACCCTTGCTGATGCGGTATCGTCGTGGGGCACCAAGCAATTCATGACATGGGTGGGGGAGAATGTTCGCGCTGATCTTGTCAATCGCAGTTTCTCAGTCATTACGCGTTTCAAGAACACCAATTATGCGCGCCAGATGCGCAGCGAGCTGCAAAACGTATACCTCAAAGACCTTTGGTTTGGCCCAACCATTACGGAATCCGTTCAGGTATTGGCCGCAATGGATCGACCTGCAGCTGACAGCTATGACACGTTCCGCGGAAAATATGGCAAGATGCGGGGCGATGTCCGTGTGCTTGCTGAGGAGTTCGTCAAATTCTTGCATGCCCGCAAATGGAATGAGAACTTTCAACAGGTCAGGGCGTAATCATGTTGGGCGAAGATGATCAGGACGCTTTCACCAGGCTTGACAAATTCTTTGAGGAACTTCGGCTAGAGATACGGGCCAATCCCGATCTGGCGGCCCGGCTGGTTAGAGCGATCGGTGCGGAAGTTACGTTTGAAGGGGCGCTTGCCGCAAAATTGGTCAACCCCCGAGAACTTGCCATAACGTCTGATGAGGCGGGCTTCCGCGCTGCTTTTGCCGCCATGACATTGTCGGAGATCAAGACTGTGCTGAAAGCGCATAATTTGGCGTCGGTGGTCGATATGAAGGGGCTGAAAGAGGCCGATCTAGTCGACATGGCATACGCCCGCGCAGTGGCGAAAGCTGCTGAACGTAACATATAGGTCATCCCATGCGAGCAGCAATCTTCGGAGCCAATGGCGGCATAGGACGGGCTTTGTGCCGGCAGCTCCTGGACGATCCGGCTACCGAAACCGTCTATGCAATTGCCCGAGCCGTGGCCCCTGAGGGGATCGATCCGCGCTTAGTGCCCGTGCATGCCGATTTGACCAATGACCAGTTGATGGGCCGCTTGGCAAAGCAGGTTGCGGAGATGGCCCCGCTTGATCTCGTGATTGTTGCAGCCGGACTGTTGTCTGATGGCGATGATCTGACACCCGAGAAGTCCTGGCGCGACCAATCGATTGAGGCGTTCGAACGGGTCTTTGCCGCCAATACGTTCGGTCCGGCCATGGTTGCAAAACACTTTCTTCCTGTCCTGCGCCGCCGATCACCCAGCAGATTCGCGGTCCTGTCCGCGCGCGTTGGTTCGATCACCGATAACAAGCTTGGCGGTTGGCATGCCTATCGGGCTTCGAAGGCTGCGCTGAACATGCTGGTGAAAAACTATGCGCTGGAATTGGCGCGCCGCAATGACCAGGCTATCTGTGTCAGCCTTCATCCGGGCACGGTTGCCACGCGGCTCTCTGCGCCGTTTGCTGATGCAACGAAGCGTGACCTGTTTTCCCCCGACATGGCTGCGCGTCAATTGTTAGATGTTCTGGCAAAACTTGATGCGACCAGCAGCGGCAAACATTTTGACTGGGCCGGTAAAGAAATCCCCGCCTGATATGAAATTGGCGGACCCGGAAGTCCGCCATCTCTCATCGTCAAAGCCAGATCAGGCTATTGGACGCCTTCGCCTTTCAGCATGACAGAATCGCCGTTCTCCGTATCCGGATCGCCATTCTTCCTGTGCATCGCCATTACAACGCCCGAGAGGGCAATAATTGCGATCAGGTTCGGGAAGGCCATGGAGGCATTGGCCAGATCGCCGAACAGCCAGACAAAGCCAACCTTGGCCAGTGCCCCGTAAAAGATCACGAACACCCAGACAAAGCGGAAGGGCATGGTCGCCCACTCGCCCAGAAGAAATGTGATCGCCTGCTCGGCATAATACGACCAGCCAATGATGGTTGTGAACGCAAACAAAGCCAGACAGATCGTGATGATCCAGCCGCCGCCAGGTAGGGCGGAAGCATAGGCCTGATTGGTAATCGCCGACGCTTCAAGATCGGCTTTCCAGGCCCGATCAACTTCCAAAACGGCGCCCGTTCCGGCTGCGTCAATGGCGGCAGTATTGAGTATGCTATCTGAGATTCTATCAGCAGCGGGACTTGCGGCATTTGCTGCCTGACAACTGGTTAGAAGTGCTACAGCTGCGGCGCCGTTTGCGGTTATCTTATCGGCGCGATTGGTGACATAGGCCCCAGGGAAATAATCCGCTTCTTCCGCGCCATCTGGCAGGGAGACGAGGCCGGCGCCCGAACAGGCCTGATAGGCGGCCAGTGAAGGGCTCGACTTGAAGTCTCCCGGTACGGAGAGGATGACAAGCGCCGTCATCGTGCAAATGACGAGTGTGTCGATAAACACGCCAACCATGGCAATCTCGCCCTGCTTAATAGGGTTTTTCGTTTGCGCCGCCGCGTGGGCAATCGGTGCTGAGCCTTGGCCGGCTTCGTTCGAGAACAAGCCGCGCGCCACACCAGCCCGAATGGCCTGCTGCATCATAACGCCTGTAAATCCGCCCGCCGCTTCTTGCCAGCCAAAAGCTGATTTTACGATCAGAGCGAAAGCCGATGGCACTTCAGAAATGTTCATGACAAGCACGATGAAGGCCGCACTGACATAGAAAAGCGCCATGAGCGGAACCACTTTACCGGCGACGTTCCCGATGGATTTGATGCCGCCAATGATCACTGCAAAAGTCAGCACGGCAAGAATGAGTCCGACGGACCATGTCGGAACGCCAATACCCAATTCACCGCCACTGCGCACCACTGTTTGTGTGATGGAATTGGCTTGAACCATGCCGCCAGTGGCGGTCGCAGAAAACATGGTACCAATGCAGAAAATAACGGCGAGCCAAGTCCAGTTTTTGCCTAATCCGTTCTTAATGTAATACATCGGTCCGCCATTTATGCGGCCATTGCTGTCTTTCTCGCGGAATTTAATCGCGAGCGAACTTTCGGCAAAAGCGAGGGACATGCCGAAGAGGGCAGTGATCCACATCCAGAAAATTGCGCCGGGCCCACCGAGCGTGATTGCGGTTGCGACCCCGGCGAGGTTACCCGTACCGACTTGGCCGGAAAGTGCGGTCGACAGGGCTTGCCAGGCGGTGATCGTGCTTGGGTCGCCGTCGCCTTTGCGGCTGCGCCAGACTTCTCCAAGGGTGGGGAAGAACCGCTTTAGCGGCCGTCCGGCGAGCCGGATCATAAAGTACAATCCAGTGCCCAGCAGCAAGACCGTCACCGGACCGACGGGCAGGATTTCAGTTCCGCCCCAGCTGCCACCCCAGATAAATCCGCTTAGATCCTCAATGAATTTCTCGAACGCTTCCATGCTTTCCCAGCCTGCCTTTGTAATTTGTAATTTGGCGCGACCTTAAGCCTTCAGCGTCAGATGTGAAGGGCTGGTGTCAGGCGCGCCAGAGAAACTTACGAGAAATTCTTGAAAATATCGTCGGCCGAGAGGTTTGGTGAGGCTTCGTCCGCGTCTGGCGCAGCTTCGGCTGCAAACGGGGCGGGTTCCTGAGCTGGGGCAATGCCCGGGCCTTCCTCGTTCTCGGCGCGTTCGGCTTCGATCTTGCGGCGCTTATCCGCAGACTTGGCGATAATCGCGTCCAGCTCGATTTGTGTGCACAGACCGAGGGTCACCGGATCAACCGGCTTGATGTTCTGCGCGTTCCAGTGGCTCCGGTCGCGGACATTGGTGATGGTCGATTTTGTTGTGCCAATCAGTTTGCCGATCTGCGCATCGGTCACTTCGGGGTGGTTGCGAATGAACCATGCAATGGCGTCCGGTTTATCGGCACGTCGTGCAACGGGTGTGTAGCGCGCGCCTTTGCGTTTGGGTTGCGGGATGTGAGCGATCTTGGACGGGGCCACTTTCATGCGGTAATCGCTGTCTGCTTCGCCTGATTTGATCTCTTCGCGGCTGAGTTCACCACCGGCAATCGGGTCCACGCCGCGCATATTCTCCGCAACATCGCCATCGGCAATGCCTTTGACTTCGAGATGATGCAGGCCGCAAAAGTCGGCAATCTGGTCGAAAGTCAGCGTCGTATTGTCAATCAGCCAGACAGCGGTGGCTTTGGGCATCAAAATATCGGCCATGGTCTCAAATCCTTTCAAAAAACCGCCTCCAGAACGACCTCGCCCGGCGCTAGGGCCGGGCGGTCAGGGCGATATGCAGGTTTGCACTAACTGAGCTAGCATACACGTGGGGAACCCGTTTGGGAAGGGCTTGCAAGGCGCATACTTGAAATAGTGCGGCAGGATTGGTCCCGGCGTGTAAAACGTCCCCGGCTGACGTATTTATTCTGCTCTGGAAGCCTTGAGACTTGGTGTTATAGTTTGCTCATGCCTAAACCCAATGTCGTAGAGGATGATGTTATGAACGCTCCGATCAAAGCTGCACTTTTTGCGGTATCAGCCCTCAGCCTGTCGTGTCCGGCGCTGGCGCAGGAAGACTTGCGCGCGTCGATTGCAGCTGACTATGACGCCAATCTCAAACCGCTGTTCGAGCATTTCCATGCCAATCCAGAATTGTCCCATCGAGAATTCAAGACGGCTACGCGCATTGGCGAAGAGATGCGTGCGCTCGGTTTCCAGGTGACCGAAGGCGTTGGCGGCACTGGCGTTGTGTCCGTGTTCGAGAACGGGGCGGGGCCGACTGTGCTGATCCGGGCCGATATGGATGGGCTGCCCGTATTGGAAGACAATGATCTGCCCTATGTTTCGCGGGCCACGCAGGAAGACATTGATGGGGTGGTCAAACCCGTCATGCATGCCTGTGGTCACGACACGCATATCACATCGCTGGTTGGCACAGCGCGGCAGATGATGGCACGCAAAGCCGACTGGTCCGGCACGCTGGTGTTGATTGGCCAGCCTGCTGAGGAGCGTATTTCAGGCGCGCGTATGATGCTTGAAGATGGGCTGTATGAGCGCTTCCCAAAGCCTGACTATGCGCTGGCGTTCCATGTCTCGGCAGATGTTGCGACGGGACGGATTGTTGTGCCGCTGGGGATTACCGCATCAAGCTCGGACAGTGTGGACATTGTCGTACATGGCGTTGGCGCGCATGGTGCCTCGCCCCATCGTGGGATTGATCCGGTACTGATTGCCTCACAGATTGTGGTCTCTTTGCAATCGGTCGTCTCGCGGACTATTGCTCCGCTGGAAGCGGGCGTCATTACTGTTGGTTCGATCCATGGCGGTTCGAAGCACAATATTATTGGCGACGAGGTGAAACTTCAACTTACCGTGCGCTCCAATAAGCCCGAAGTGCGCACCCAGTTGCTTGATGCGATTGATCGTGTGGCTGAGGGGGTGGCCGTGTCTCTGGGCGTGCCTGAAGACCTACGCCCCGATGTCATTCGCTCTCCGATCGAGACCACGCCGCCAACCATCAACGACGCTGAAACAGCAGCCCATATGCGTGCCGTGTTCGCCGCCCAGCTTGGCGACGGTGTTCTTTATGAGAAGGCGCAAGAGGGAATGGGCGCGGAAGATTTTGCCTATTTCGTAACCCCCGAATCCGGGGTGAAAGGCGTCTATTTCAGCGTGGGCGGCACACCCGAGGCCGATCTTGCAAACGCCCCCTCGCACCACTCGCCCTTCTTCCGTATCCAGCCTGAACCGTCGATCAAGCTGGGCACCGAAGCCATGGTGGCGGGTGCCTTGTCCTTGCTTGCGAAAGACTAGTTGACGAAAGCGCGCGCGATATGACCTTGCTTTCGCGATTGTCGTCGAGCTGGAAAGCGTGGCTGCTTCTGGCTCTGCTTACGTTCACCGCAGCTGTGCCCGGCGTGTTCTTTGTGCCCGCGCTCGACCGAGATGAGAGCCGGTTTGCCCAGGCCTCCAAACAGATGCTGGAAACAGGTGACTTTATCCAGATCCGCTATCAGGATGAAGGCCGCAACAAAAAGCCGGCGGGTATTCATTGGCTGCAAGCGGGCTCGACCAAAGCATTTGCGGGTGAGCTCGAAACCCAGATATGGAGCTATAGACTGCCATCCCTGTTCGGGGCGGTGCTGGCAACGCTTGCCGTGTTCTGGTGCGGTATTGCATTGATTGGCAGACGGGGGGCGTTTCTAGGGGCGGCCATGTTCGGCTCTGGACTGCTGCTGACCTCTGAAGCGCATATTGCGAAAACTGATGCCGTATTGGTCTGCCTGACCGCGCTGACCATGGGCGCGCTGGCGCGGCTTTATATGCAGGCAGAGAAAGGTAAGGGGGGAGGCCGAAGGGGACTGGGGCTCTTGTTCTGGGCGGCGATGGGGCTCGGCTTTCTGATAAAGGGGCCTGTGACGATGCTGGTGGCAGGGCTCACGCTCCTGGCGCTCTGGCTTGCCCGCCGGGACACAGACTGGATGAAACGGCTGTTGGATTGGCGCGGACTGTTGCTGTTCGGATTACTCGTTCTGCCTTGGTTTATCTGGGTGCAATTGGCGACCTCGGGCGAGTTTCTCGAAGGGGCGGTGGGCAAGGATCTCAAAGACAAGCTTGTCGGCGCGTCCGAAGGGCATGGCGGTTTGCCCGGCTATCACTTGCTGTTCGTTGTCACTCACTTCTTCCCTGCGACTTTGCTTCTGATCCCGTCGCTTGTGCTGCTGGTGAAAACTCTCAGAGGGCGTGCGCTTGATGTGTTGGCGTCGGAACGTTCGGGGTTGATCTTTCTTGCCGCATGGCTGGTCCCGACATGGATTTTCTTTGAGCTGCTGCCGACCAAGCTCTCGCATTATATTTTGCCCGCCTATCCTGCATTGGCGCTGATTTGCGGTTGGGGCGCTGTGCAGTTGATGGGGCAGCTTAAATCGGACGGAGGCATGTATCTGTCGCGCCTTGCTTCGGTGGCCCTGTTCAGCTTTGGGGGGCTGGCTTTGTGTTTGGCAACGTCGCCGTTCGGTGTCGAATTGTTGCAATTGGATGCGGCGCGAGGGTTTCAGGCGGCAGCCCGTGAGGGCGATGTTTTGAACGCGTGGTGGCAACTGCCCGATATGAAGCTGCATTGGCTCGGGCTTGGCCTGCTGATGGTGCTGGCGGCTGCGGGGTTCGGGGCAGGTCGCAGATATGGTGCGAGCCTCTGTCTCGGCATTCTCGCCAGTATCTTTCTAGGCTGGCATATCCGCACGATCTTTCTGCCGGGCGCCGTCTGGATGCAGCCAACCACAACCGCCCGTTTGGCGCTGGCTGAAACGTGCAGCCTTAAAGCCCACGGTCTGCTTTATCTGAAATCGTGTAGGCCACCTTTCCCCGCGCGCGTGCAGGCGGTGGGTTATGCCGAACCGAGCCTTGTTTTCACGACGGGCACGCATACGACAATCCCGCCGCAGACGCAGGTAACGCTGCCCGAAACCGAGGCGGGTTATCCGGTTGTCTATTTGCTAAATCTTGAAGACGAAGCAGGCCGTGAGGCTGATATTGACTTATCAGCCCTGGCCAAAGCGGCAGGCCGGCAAATCAGCCGGTCCGAGCCCCACTATGCGCTTAACTATTCCAATGGAGATCCGGTGGTTTTTGTCTCCGTTCGGATCGATTAGGCTTCGCCGAGAATGGCAGGCTTTTTGTAATAAGTGTGCAAGCCCATTGCGGTTGACATGCTGTCTGACTGGGTGTTGAGCGCGGTGCGGAGGCGGTCGAGGATCAGCGTGTCGACTGTGATGATGAGGCCGGTGACATAGGTTGCGTATTCAGGCGAGACCCCTTGGGAGGTTAGAATGTCGCCGAGAAGCACAACAGAGGCTGATGGCACACCCGCCGCAGAAACCGAATAGATCAGCGATTGCAGCGCAACGATGATGCGATCGGCCATGGTGACGTCGAGCCCGTAAGCGCTCATCGCATAGAGCGATAGCAGCGTCAGGCCCATAAGTGTGCCGACCATATTTATGGTCGCGCCAATGGTGAAGAATGGTGTTGCCTCATCGCCATTTGCACCGAGTTGGCTGGTGGCAACCTTTGTTGCGGGCAAGGTTGCAATCGAACTTGAGGTGGACAGCGCGACGACCGCTTGCGGGAAGACCCCGCGAAACACGAAGCCGATGGATTTGCCAAGTACGAATGAGGTCACAACCATCATAATGAGCCACACCGCGATGAAGGTGAGCAGATAGACGCCTACAAAGGGGATCAGATTGCGCAGTGTTTCGACCCCGCCCGGCCGGCTGAGCGCGAGCGTAATTGACCCGAAAACAGCAAGCGGAATGGTGAATTGGAGGAATTTGCGGAAGCCGTTCTGGAACAGGTCGCTCGCCTGATCAGCTTTCTCGCCAAGATCGAGTTTCTTCAGAGCTTGTCCGAAAATGATGCCCGCATAGATCGAGATCATAAGTTCGGAAGTGATCACGCTATAAATCTTGGCTGCAAAAGGGATCTGCTTCACGCTCGCGCCGCTGCCCAGATCCAGCGTCGCCGGATCGGCCAGAACGGTGAGGTGCGAGAAAGCGGTAAAGCCGGCAATGCAGACAATGGCTCCAATCGTGGAGAAGGTGATAAAAAATGCAAATACCCGCACGAATTTTGCACCCAGGCCGCCGTGGGAAATGGCCAGTGATGACCCGATTGACATGATGATCAAGGCATACATAAGGGGCTTGAGCGGCGCAAAAAGCGAGGCTTTGGCAAGGCTGGCGATGGATTGGTCCAGGCTGAGCTGGCCTGCGCCAATATTACTGACGAAAAACTCGGTTGTGCCTGTCTTGTAAACCAGTGTGGCCAGAGCCGCAGCGATAACGACCAACAATAGAAGCGGAATGCGGTGGAATCTCTCTAACATGGTTCGTCCTTCTGGAGTGCCTGAAGCGGTAATGGGCATTTTTCGGCCTGTTGCGGTCCAGTTAGCGCCAGCGGGGCTGGTCTTGCAAGTTTTGCCGTCGAAAATGGTCTGGCATCATCGCGATTGCGGTCGGGTTTACATTTGACCGGCTAGCAGATCCTTGATCACGGACCCGATTAACCGCGCATCGGGCTCGCTGGCGGAGCCTTTGCGCCAGGCCATGCCGATTGTCCGGCTCGGGATAGCTTGCGAGAAAGCGCGAACCGCCGTGCCTGTCCCCTCGGCGATGCCCGCTTTGACCGCCAATTCAGGGATAAGTGAGACGCCCAGCCCGCCGCCAACCATTTGTACCATGGTCTGCAAGCTGGTCGCAGCGAACTCTTTTCCGCGCTCGACCCCGGGCAGTGAGCAGGCCGTCAGCGCATGTCCGCGCAGGCAATGACCTTCTTCGAGCAGGAGCAGCGTTTCGTCTGCCAGATCTGCAGGCGTGACGGTTTTTGCTGTCTCCAGACGGTGGCCGTTCGGATAGGCCAGCCAGAACGCGTCCGGCGCAATCTCCATCGTCTCTGTTCCGGGCATCGGCCAGGGCAAGGCGATCAGGGCTGCGTCAATGGTCTGGCTCTTCAAAGCCAGCACAAGCTCAGCGGTCTTTTCCTCGCGCAGATAGAGTGCCAGTGACGGATAATCCTGCCTGAGGCGTTTGAGGGTCTGGGGCAAGATGAAGGGGGCGATGGTGGGGATGGCGCCAAGCCGGAATGTGCCCGAAAGCGGGGCATTGGTTTTGCGCGCTGTGGTCACCAGGTCTTGTGTGTCCGCCAGAATTTTCCTTGCCCGCTCAACCGCGTCCCGACCAGCTGGCGTCAGTCTGGCGCCGCGTGCGACCCGTTCGAACAGGCGTACACCGAGCAGTTCTTCAACCTCTTTGATGGCCGCAGACAGGGTCGGCTGGGCAACGAGCGATACTTCCGCGGCGCGTGAGAATGAGCCATGATCAGCAAGCGCGCAGAGAAATTGCAACTGGCGTAAAGTGGGCAAATGCATGAGAACGACCTGTCAGTGGAAAAATAGACAATTCCAATTTTTTGTGTTGTGCAGCCAGAAGTCAGCGCGCTACTATTATATATGCGCCTAAATGATCCAAATGTCGAAAGCCAGTGGCTGACAGTTTATCCTGTTGGTACGCCGGAGCTGCCATTTGACGAGAACATCATTGAGATGCTGCACCTTACGGATGCAGTGCAGGGGATGTGGGATTGGCTGCCGCGGATTTCCGGCGGCGGCACCAGCTTTGAGTCCTATTGTCGCCGCGTGGTTAAGCTGACCGAAGAGGGACGATTTTTCCCAATGGCCGTTTTTCGAAAATCCGATAATGCGCTTGTGGGTGGCGCGTCTTTTCTGAGGCCAAGCCGAACCCATCGCAGCGTCGAGATCGGCTTTGTTCTGCTGAGTGAGCGCTTTCGCAACTGGGTGAGTTTTGCGGCCTTGCAAGACGCTATGATCCGGCGTGCATCGGGGTGGGGTGCGCAGCGGATCATCTGGAGTGTCTCGTCCAACAATGACCGCATGATGCGCGCCATGATGAGACTTGGTGCCAAGCAGGATGGTGTGCTGCGCTCTGCCTATCGCATGAATGATGGTAGCTGGTGTGACACGGCGATTTTCTCTCTGGTGAAGGATGAAATCGCAGACAGCCTTGTCAGGCTGGGTGAAGAGTTGAAGGACGCGTTTTGAAGGCCGGTATTCTTGGCGGAGGGGCGTGGGGTACGGCGCTTGCCAACCTTTTGGCGAGCAATGGCCATGATGCTCTATTGTGGACGTTTGAAACCGACTGTGCACAAAGCATCAACGCTGATCATGTCAACACGCAGTATTTGCCAGATGTCACGCTTCATCCTGCATTGCGGGCAACGAGCCGTCTCGCTGATCTGGCGAGTTCGGATATTTTGCTTGCTGTTGTGCCGGCCCAGCATATGCGGGGGGTGCTGAGGGAATTTAGTCCTCACGCCAGGGACAAACTGCCCGTCGTGCTGTGTGCCAAGGGGATCGAGCAGACGTCGCTTCTGATGATGACCGATGTGCTCGCCGAAGAAGTCCCGCGAAGCGTTCCGGCGGTCCTGTCTGGGCCCAGCTTTGCGGCAGATGTCGCGAGAGGCTTGCCGACCGCCGTCACCCTTGCTTGTGCACATGCTGACACACGTCAACACCTAGCTGATGCGATCAGTGCACCGTCTTTCCGGCTTTACACAACGGATGATCTGATGGGCGCAGAGATCGGCGGAGCGGTCAAGAATGTTCTGGCCATTGCCTGCGGTATCGCTGTTGGATTGGAGTTTGGAAAGTCTGCCCATGCGGCGCTGATCGCCCGTGGCTTTGCAGAGATGACCCGGCTCGGTGTCGCAATGGGAGCGGAGGCGCAAACGCTGACAGGGCTCTGCGGACTTGGTGATCTTATCCTGACATGCAGTTCGGAGATGTCGCGCAACATGTCGTGCGGGCTGGCGCTCGGACGCGGCACGCCAATTGCCGAGATACTGGACGCGCGAGCGCAGGTGACCGAAGGGGTCAGCTCCGCGCCCGCGATTTGCGCATTGGGCCAGCGGCATGGCGTCGAGCTGCCGATTTGTCATGCCGTTGCCGATATACTCTCGGGCAAGCTTGATGTGAGCGATGCGGTTGCGCAATTGCTCAATCGGCCCTTGAGCGCTGAAACGCCCGAGCCAGTGCGGTGAGCCAAGACCTTACTCCATATCTCGCCCTTGCCAGCAAGGCGGCGCGGACGGCAGGGGAATTTCTCGCTGGCCGGAGTGAAGAGACGAAAGGCGTCGAGAAGGAAGTGGGCCGCGACATCAAGTTAGCGGCAGACCGAAAGGCCGAGGCGCTTGTTCTTGGTGTATTGAACGCGGGCGCGGATCTTCCTGTTCTCGCGGAAGAAAGCGGCGCGTCGGGTTTGCTGTCCGGTCTCTACTGGGTGGTTGACCCGCTTGATGGCTCGGCCAACTATAATCGTGGTCTGCCGCTCTGCGCTGTGTCTATCGCTTTGATGCGCAATGATGAGCCTGTGCTGGGGGTGATCTATGATATCGGCACCGGCGAGATGATGACGGGCGCAGAGGGACAGCCTGCTACCCTTGAGGGCGTGCCCATTCGGGTCAGCGGCACCCGTGAGAAATCAACCGCTATTCTGGCCACGGGACTGCCGGTCATGGCAGATTATAGCGCCGAAGCCTTGCAAGCCATGGCCGCTGATTTTGCGGCGTGGAAGAAAGTTCGGATGCTCGGTACGGCCACGCTGGCGGGCGGCTATGTCGCGTGTGGGCGGATTGACCGGTACGCTGAAAGTGGAGCGCGTCTTTGGGATGTCGCCGCAGCTATTGCGATTGTCAAAGCGGCTGGCGGGCGCGCAATTATCTCGGGCGGCGCGCCGGATGCGCCAAGAACCATCCTGATTGATAATGGATGCTTGCCTGATTGATGTTTTTGTTTGTCTCATCGCGCTTTAGCGCGGGAGAGAAACGAGACAGCCCTGAGCCCGCGTCGCGGCGTCTCATCGCGCTTTAGCGCGGGAGAGAAACGAGACAGCCCTGAGCCCGCAGCGCGGTGTCCCATTGCGCCCACGGCGCTGGGGACAAACTAAAAAGTTGCCTTTTGCCCCGCGCTATGCTTTGACGCTCGGACATTCCGCGCAAAATCAAGAAGCGCGCTTTGACTGGTACAGGTTCGGCTTGCGAATTGGAGACCGGCGAGGCCCCCCGCCCGGCGAAGGTTCGCTCAGTGGGGCATTTTTGGTTTGCGCATGATGGCTGCGCGCACCATTTTGAAGGTTCAATCTGGCGTAAAACGAGGAGACGAGCTTATGTTCGACGCACTGACAGACCGCTTGGGCGGCATATTTGACGGGCTGACCGGACGCGGCGCTCTGTCTGAGAAAGATGTCACCGCCGCTTTGCGTGAGATCCGCGTGGCGCTCCTTGAGGCCGATGTGGCGCTGCCTGTCGTCAAAGAGTTCATCGGGTCGATCAAGGAACAGGCGGTCGGCGAAGATGTGATCCGCTCGGTCAAGCCTGGCCAGCAGGTGATCAAGATCGTCCATGACGGCTTGGTCGACATGCTCGGCGGCGAAGCGATTGACACCAGCTTGCGCATCGACAGCCCGCCCGCCGTGGTGATGATGGCAGGTTTGCAAGGCTCGGGTAAGACGACGACGACCGGAAAGCTCGCCAAGCGGCTATCGGAGAAAGAGAAGAAACGCGTGCTTCTGGCCAGCCTCGACGTGCGGCGTCCGGCGGCGATGGAACAACTTGCGATTCTCGCCGATCAGCTTGGCGAGAATGTCAAAGCGCTACCGATTATCGATGGCCAATTGCCAGCTGATATTGCCCGCCGCGCGATCAAAGCGGCCGAGATTGGCGGGCATGATGTCCTTATCCTCGACACCGCGGGCCGGACCACGCTTGACGAACAGATGATGGGCGAGGCCGCAGAGATCGCCGCCATTGCCAATCCGTCCGAGACCCTTCTCGTCGCCGATGCGCTGACCGGACAAGATGCGGTCGAAACGGCCAAGCGCTTTGATGAGCGGCTGAAGCTCACAGGCCTCGTGCTCACCCGAATGGATGGCGACGGGCGCGGCGGTGCCGCTCTGTCCATGCGGGCGGTGACGGGTCTGCCGATCAAATTCCTCGGTGTTGGCGAAAAGCTTGACGGGCTCGACGCGTTTGACGCCAAGCGCCTTGCGGGGCGCATACTGGGGCAGGGCGACATTGTTTCGCTGGTCGAAAAAGCCGGCGAGCAGATGGACGCCGAAAAAGCTGAACGCATGGCCAAGAAAATGTCCAAGGGTCAGTTTGATCTCGATGACATGGCCGAGCAGTTCCGCCAGATGCAGCGTATGGGCGGGCTTGGCGGCATTATGGGCATGTTGCCCGGCGCTAAGAAAGCCAAGCAGGCGATGGACGCGTCCGGCCTCGACGACAAAGTGCTCAAGCGTCAGGAAGCCATTATCACCTCCATGACCAAGAAAGAGCGCGCCAAGCCTGCGCTGCTCAACGCCTCGCGCCGCAAGCGCATTGCGGCAGGCTCCGGCACCAGTGTTCAGGACGTCAACAAGGTCCTCAAAATGCATAAGCAGATGGCCGGCATGATGAAGAAAATGTCTAAAAAGGGCGGTCTCAAAGGCATGATGGGCGCTATGGGCGCAGCGGGCGTCTCGCCGCAGGATCTGGCGAAAATGGGGGGAGC
>CAZMMU010000013.1:0-2209 GCA_964567455.1 uncultured Hyphomonas sp. | reverse complement strand
AAGCCCAACTCGAAGCCTTCCGTGCGAGCATTGACAATCTCGATGCTATTCTGCTGCACACGCTGGCTGAGCGGTTCAAGGTCACTCAGGCCGTCGGCCGCCTCAAAGCCGAACATGATATGCCGCCTGCGGACAAAGACCGAGAAGCTCGCCAGATTGCGCGCCTCCAAGCGCTCGCCGAAGACAGCGCGCTCGACCCTGAGTTTGCCGAAAAATTCCTCAATTTCATCGTGGCTGAAGTCATCCGCCACCACGAAAAAATACGGGACGATCAATGATGTTCGCCTCGCAAACCTATCACCCAAATTCAAATATCCTTCAGGAGTAATACCAATGTCCCTTAAAATCAGACTGGCCCGTGGCGGCTCGAAAAAACGTCCCTTCTACAGCGTCGTCGTGGCTGACAGCCGCTCGCCGCGCGATGGCCGCTTCATCGAAAAAATCGGTACTTATGATCCGCGTCAGCCCAAGGATTCGGAAAACCGCGTCAAGATTGACGGCCAGAAAGCGACCGACTGGATTGCCAAAGGCGCGCGCCCGACAGACCGCGTTGCGCGTTTCCTGAGCCAGATCACCGTCGAAGGCGCATCCGCACCTGTCTGGGCGTGGGAGCATGGCAACAACCCGAAAAAGGGTGAGCCGGGCGCGAAAGCCAAAGAGCGCGCGGAAGAGCGCGCCGAGAAAGCCAAAGCGGCTGAGGAAGCGGCCAAAGCTCCGGCCCCTGAGCCTGAAGCAGACGCGCCAGTTGAAGAGGCCGTTGCTGAAGAAGCTCCAGCCGAAGAAACACCTGCGGGCGAGTAATATCACCCCTTACCGGAATGTAAGCTTAGGCTCACCAAGCATTCAGGTTGACTATAACATTGTGTCCGCTGACGATAGAAGGAGACTTCCTATGCAGCGGACACATTTTTTTGCCGGATTGGGCCTTGCCATTGCGACCGCTCTTTTCGCGCCGCAACCTGCCGAAGCCCAGTTTGATCGCGGCTTCCAGCGAGACAATCTGCGCGGCGGGCAAGCCCAGATCATTCTCTATTCCGACACGAATTTTCGAGGTGAAGCGCGCGTCTATAATGGCGACGTTGAAACACTGGCGCGCGACGGGTTTAACGATCTCGCCCGCAGTGTCGAGATTGTCGGTGGCGCGTGGACCCTGTGCAAGGATCGCGGCGGGCAGGGCCGTTGCCGGACCATTGAAAACTCGGTGGCGGATTTGGGTCGGCTTGGGCTGGATTGCGAACTGACCTCGTTTTATCAGAGCGGATATTCCAATACCGGCTTTTCTGACCGACGCCGCAGGGATGACGGATTCGGCAGACGCGGGGACAGACGCGGCCCGCGCGGTGGTGGACAGTTTGGCCGGAACAGCGCGCCGGTGACCCTGTTTACCAAGGATGATTTCCGTGGCCGTTCGGTTGGTATATCGGGCCCGGTGAACCTGCGTGATCTTGGTTTCAATGACAAAGCGGATTCCATTCTGATCTCGCGCGGGCAGTGGATTGTCTGCACCGGACGCGATCTGGAAGGCCGCTGTGATGTGCTCGCCAACTCGGTTTATGATCTCGATGATATTGACCTTGACGATAATATCTCGTCCATAGCGCCCTATAATAGACGCAGGCGATATTAGAGGGCTATTTTGAAGCAGAACCAGAACGATTTGATTGCGGTTGCGGTTCTGCTCGGTGCCCATGGTGTGCGTGGGGATTGCCGTATCAAGAGCTTTACGGCTGACCCTGAAAGCGTTCTGACGCTTGGTCCCTTGCGCGGGGAGGGCGGCGACGTGCTGGTCACGCCAAAATCAGCCCGCACCACCAAAGACCAGTATATTGTTAGCCCTCAGGAGCGCCGCCAGAAGGAAGACTGGGACGCGCTGAAAGGGACGCTGCTCCATGTTCGCCGCGCCGACCTGCCGGAGCCGGATGCCGACGATTTCTACATCGAAGATCTTGTCGGGCTGGCGGTTCTCTCTCCTGACGGTGTAAAGCTTGGCCGGATCAAAGCCGTGCATAATTTCGGCGCGGGGGACCTCTTGGAGATTACCCCGGACGAGGGCGTCACAAAGACGGGCAAAACCGTGATGGTCCCGTTCACTATGCTTGATGTGCCAGAGGTCGATATGGCTGCTGGCTGCGTCCAGATCGCCACACTCGATGTCTGGGCAGATGAGAGCGGCGAGTAGCAGGGCAAACGGGTCGTTTTGGTCCGGTTT
>CAZMMU010000012.1:0-69040 GCA_964567455.1 uncultured Hyphomonas sp. | reverse complement strand
CCCGCGCCATTCGGTCGCGCCTTGAGTGGCAGCGCTATGTTGTCAGAGTGTTTTCGAGGTGCTAAGTCGCGCGCACTGATGGGTTTGGGGCGCAAATCGCTTTAAGCCCGCTATGCCTTATTCTCGGGACGTTCAGCCCCAAACAGACGGATGGAAGCCTTGGCACAAGCCCTGACCAGCGAAGCCGCGCGACGTTATGCTTCGGCGCTTTTCGATCTTGCGCAATCGAGTGGCCAATTGTCCGCCATGCACACCGCTTTTGCCGGATTTGCCGAGACGGTTTCTGAGAATGATGACCTGTCCCGCCTGATCGCTTCGCCGCTCTTCAAGCGCGAAGACAAGGCCGCCACGCTCACCAAGCTCGGCGAAAGCGCAGGTCTCCCTGCTTTGTTTGTAAAATTCCTCGGCACGATGGCGATGAATGGCCGCGCAGCCGATTTACCTGCAACCCAATCCGCATTCGAGCGGCTCTACGATAAGCAGCGTGGCGTTGAGCGGGCCATTGTCCGCACCGCCAAAGAGATGACGCCTGCCCAATGCGAGCGGCTTGAGGGCATTATCGCCAAATCGGTTGGCGGCGATGTCGAACTGACAACCGAGGTCGATCCAGACCTTATCGGCGGCGTTCAGCTGCGCATCGGGTCCAAATTGGTCGATGCCAGCCTGAAAGCCAAACTTGAACGTATGAACACTGCCATGAAGGGAGCTTAACGCTCATGGATATCAGAGCTGCGGAAATTTCCGACATCCTGAAGACCCAAATTGAAAATTTCGGCACCGAGGCCGAAGTCTCTGATGTTGGGCAAGTGCTTTCCGTTGGTGACGGGATCGCCCGCGTTTACGGCCTCGACAATGTTGAAGCTGGCGAAATGGTCGAGTTCGACGGCGGCATCAAAGGCATGGCGCTGAACCTTGAGACAGACAATGTCGGTGTTGTGATCTTCGGCGACGATAGGGGTATTAAAGAGGGCGACAATGTCAAACGCCTTTCCGAGATTGTCTCTGCGCCAGTTGGCATGGGTCTGCTCGGCCGCGTTGTTGATCCGCTCGGCGAGCCAATCGACGGCAAGGGCGCGCTGTCCGATGTCGCGGCCCGTGAGCGTGTGGATGTCAAAGCGCCGGGCATTTTGCCGCGCAAATCGGTTCACGAACCGATGATGACAGGCGTGAAAGCCATTGACGGCATGATCCCGATTGGCCGTGGCCAACGTGAGCTTGTGATCGGGGATCGTCAGACAGGCAAAACGGCGATCTGCATCGATACCATCCTGAACCAGAAGCAGATCAATGAGGCGGCCAAAGACGATTCTGAAAAACTCTTCTGCGTGTATGTTGCGATTGGCCAGAAGCGCTCGACCGTGGCTCAAGTGGTCAAAACATTGGCCGAGCGCGGCGCACTCGATTATACGGTGATCATTTCCGCGACCGCGTCCGAGCCGGCGCCGCTGCAATATCTGGCTCCGTTCACAGGGTGCACCATTGGCGAGTGGTTCCGCGACAATGGCAAGCATGCACTGATCATTTACGATGATCTGTCCAAGCAGGCCGTCGCCTATCGCCAGATGTCACTTCTGCTGCGCCGCCCGCCGGGCCGCGAAGCGTATCCAGGTGACGTGTTCTATCTCCACAGCCGCCTTCTGGAACGTGCGGCGAAACTGAACGAAGACCACGGCTCGGGCTCGCTAACGGCGCTTCCGATCATTGAAACCCAGGCCAATGACGTGTCGGCCTACATCCCGACCAACGTGATCTCGATTACCGACGGCCAGATCTTCCTTGAAACGGACCTCTTCTATCAAGGCATCCGCCCCGCTGTGAACGTTGGCCTCTCCGTATCCCGTGTTGGCTCGGCAGCGCAAACCAAAGCCATGAAGAAAGTCGCAGGCTCGATGAAGGGTGAATTGGCGCAGTACCGCGAAATGGCGGCCTTTGCGAAATTCGGTTCCGATCTCGATGCGGCAACCCAGAAACTGCTCAATCGCGGCGCACGCCTGACAGAGCTTCTCAAACAGCCGCAATTCTCGCCGCTTCAGATGGAAGAACAGGTCGTTGTGATCTATGCCGGTACGCGTGGCTATCTTGATGGCATCGAGCTGTCAGATGTGACTCGCTACGAGCGTGATCTGCTCGCCAATCTCCGCGCCAACAATGCCGATCTGCTTGCCAAAATCCGCGATGAGAAGGCCCTGACGGACGATGTCGAAGCCGGCATCAAGAAAGTGCTCGAAGACTTCACTGGCGGTTTCGCTTAAACCCACGCTTGAGAGACAAGGACTTCAGCTATGCCCAGCTTGAAGGAACTGAAAAACCGGATCGCCAGCGTGAAATCCACGCAGAAGATCACCAAGGCCAAGCAAATGGTGGCGGCTGCGAAATTGCGGCGTGCGCAAGAAGCGGCTGAAGCCTCGCGGCCTTATGCTGTTCGTATGGCGTCTGTGGTGGCCAATCTCACGGGCGCAATGGGCGAGGGAGCCGGTGGGCCGAAACTGCTCTCTGGCACGGGACAGGACCAAACCCACTTGATTGTCGTCATGACGGCCGAACGCGGTCTTTGCGGCGGCTTCAACGCCAATACGGTCAAGCTCGCCCGCCAGACCATCGATGAACTGCGTGCGGTCGGCAAGACGGTGAAAATCATCACCGTGGGCAAAAAGGGCCGTGAGCAGCTTGGCTCCGAATATGGCGATCTCTTTGTCGATCACCTCGACACGTCAGAAGCGCGCAATGCGGCCGCCCAGAGCGATCTGGCCATTGGATTTGGCAGCGCCCTGAATGCCCGGTTCAATGGCGAAGAGTTCGACGTTTGCACGCTTGTTTATTCGCGCTTCAAAAATGTGCTGAGCCAAGTGCCCACAGCGCAACAGCTTATTCCCGCCTCTGCACCCGAAGGCACCGAAACCGTCGATCTGCAAGGCGCAATCTACCAATACGAACCGTCCGAGCCGGAAATCCTCGAAACGCTGCTACCGCGCTATCTGAACACACAGTTGCTCTCGGCGATGCTCGAAAGCACCGCCGGCGAACAGGCCGCCTCGATGACCGCGATGGACAACGCAACCCGTAACGCCGGAGACATTATCTCTGCGCTGACCTTGCAGTATAACCGTGCCCGTCAGGCACAAATCACCAAAGAGCTGATCGAAATCATCTCTGGTGCTGAAGCACTTTAGGGAGCGGGCAGATGGCCTACTGGGTTTACGAAAATACAATTGCCAAGCGGGCGCGCATCCATATCGGGGAGTGCCGCTACTGCAATCATGGTGCCGGTGTCACAGATGATGATGGCGCCAGTGACGACAATTGGCACGGGCCGTTTGAAACTTTTGGCGAGGCCGATACGGCTGCAAAGGGGACAGGTCAGAAGGATGCCCGTCCTTGCGGCGTCTGCAAGGCCAAGACCGCCACAACCATTTCCGTCGCCGATACGCCTGCTGTCGAGAAATCTGCGCTGACAGCGACGCCGAAACCCGTCTCAACCCCATCTCCAGCGCCCGTCGCTGCCAAAACAACATCTGCTCCCAAGGAGACCTATAAGATGAGCAATTCTGCAAACGCCAAGGGCGCCATCAGCCAAGTCATCGGCGCGGTTGTCGATGTCCAGTTCGAAGGCACGCTGCCTGATATTCTCAACGCGCTGGAAACCGACAATAACGGCACCCGCCTCGTGCTCGAAGTGGCCCAGCATCTGGGTGAGAACACGGTCCGCACAATTGCGATGGACTCCACAGAGGGGCTTGTTCGCGGCCAGAAAGTCGCTGATCTTGGTGAGCCGATCATGGTGCCGGTTGGCCCTGAAACGCTTGGCCGGATCATGAACGTGATCGGTGAGCCAATTGATGAGCGCGGTCCTGTTGAAACGTCGGTAAAAATGCCGATCCACGCACCTGCGCCCGCCTTTGTTGACCAGTCAACCGAATCCGAAATTCTCGTCACGGGGATCAAAGTGATCGACTTGCTCTGCCCATATGCCAAGGGCGGCAAGATCGGTCTGTTCGGTGGTGCGGGTGTTGGTAAAACGGTTCTTATTCAGGAGCTGATCAACAATATCGCGAAACTCTTTGGCGGCTATTCCGTGTTTGCCGGTGTTGGCGAGCGGACGCGGGAAGGGAACGATCTTTATTATGAAATGATCGACTCCAAAGTGATCGATCTTAAAGGCGAAAGCCGCGTGACACTGGTTTATGGCCAGATGAACGAGCCTCCAGGTGCGCGTGCGCGGGTGGCTCTGACAGGTCTCGCCCAAGCGGAATACTTCCGCGATGTCGAAGGCAAGGACGTGCTCTTCTTCGTCGATAACATCTTCCGCTTTACCCAAGCCGGTGCCGAAGTGTCGGCGCTTCTCGGCCGTATTCCATCCGCTGTGGGCTACCAGCCGACACTGGCGACCGATATGGGAGGTCTGCAAGAACGTATTACCTCGACGCACAAGGGCTCGATTACCTCTGTGCAAGCGGTTTATGTGCCTGCGGATGACCTGACCGACCCGGCGCCTGCGACCTCATTTGCCCACCTTGACGCGACCACGGTTCTTAACCGTGCCATTTCCGAGAAAGGCATCTACCCAGCCGTGGATCCGCTTGATTCCACCTCGCGTATCCTCGATCCGCTAATCGTTGGCGAAGAGCACTATCAAGTGGCCCGTGGTGTGCAGGAAATCCTCCAGAAGTATAAGGAACTTCAGGACATTATCGCCATTCTCGGCATGGACGAACTGTCTGAAGACGACAAGCTCGCCGTCGCCCGCGCCCGTAAAGTGGAGCGCTTCCTGAGCCAGCCATTTGATGTTGCTGAAATTTTCACCGGCTCTCCGGGCGAACAGGTCAAACTCGAAGACACGATCAAATCCTTCAAAGGGCTGATCGAAGGCGAATATGACCACTTGCCAGAGCAGGCTTTCTACATGGTTGGCGGCATCGACGCAGCCATCAAGAAGGCAGAAAAAATGATGACCGACGCGGCTTAGCCTTCGCGATCAGTCAATAGATAGAGGCTGCACGCTTTGAACAGGGTGCGGCCTTTATTTTGCGGCCAACAGGATGTGTCCGCTCGGTTTTTATTTGCCAGCCGCGCCACATTCTGCAACTTAATAAAGGGTTAACTCAGGAGTGCCCCATGCGTATTCAAACTCTCGCCATTTCAGCGATCACAGCAACCATGCTCGCCGCATGTGCCGGATTGACCGGACCCGCCCAAACGGTGGCCGCGCCAGTGGCTGCGTCTGTGGTCGACACCAATCCGCGGCTGACGAGTATTCTGGAGGCGCAGGACGATGCGGCAAAGGCCCGCTTTGATGACCGCAATCCACGCGAAACCATAGAGTTTTTCGGCATTGAGCCAGGTATGACAGTTGTGGAAGTGCTGCCGGGCGGCGGCTGGTATTCCAAAATCCTCCTGCCTTATCTCGGCGATGAGGGCACGCTGATCGGCGTCGATTATTCAATTGATATGTGGTCGAAATTCGGTGGATTTGCCGACGAGGCCTTCCTGAAAAGCAAGGAAACATGGGCCGAGACATGGATGGTCAATGCCATTGAAAATAACTGGCAAGCCAACACAATGGGCGACCTGAACGCGTTTGCCTTTGGCAGCCGCGACACGGCTCTGGATGGCACCGTAGATGTCGCCTTGTTTGTGCGCGCCTTGCATCACCTCAACCGGTTCAACAGCGACGAAAAAAACTACATGACCGAAGCGCTGGCCGACACCCATGCTTTGCTCAAGCCGGGCGGCATTCTGGCAGTGGTCCAGCACCGAGCACCTGAAGGCAATTCCGACGCTTGGGCCAATGGTGACAATGGGTACGTTAAACGCTCAGCACTTGTGCGCTGGGTTGAGGCAGCTGGCTTCGAGCTTGTCGGCGAGAGCGAGATTAATGCCAACCCGAAAGATATTCCCACCAATGAAGACTTTGTCTGGCGTCTGCCGCCAACCTTGGGCACGAGCCGCGAAGACGCCGATCTGCGCGCGCAGATGCAGGCCATAGGCGAGACGGACCGGATGACGCTGAAATTCCGGAAACTATAACAGACAGCCGAACGGGCGCATCGCGCCCTGGGTCTTTTGGGGGCAATGATGATAACAGAGAATGGCTTGTCGCTGATCGAGGGCACGGCTGCGCGTATGTTTTTCAATGTAAGCGTCCAGTCCGCGTTCGCATTGGAAGACCCCAATAGCCGGTTCGGGATCGAGTTTCAGAACGCCGAAGCGCGCGCAGCAGGCAATGCCAAGACGATGGATCGTGTGGCGCACAAGATCTACGAAGCAAGTATTGGCAATGGCAATGTCGCATTTGAGACAAATCCGCCCAATACGCCCGGCCTGTCGCGCGTGCTTGTAAAGGGGGGCGGAGCCGTGGCGATCATCGATGCGGTGCTCAACGGCTTGAAATCTGCCGAATACCTTACCCCGGTCGAGCAGAAGCCACTTGAACCTGCAGGCGACGCATCCGCTGATCCAACCCTTGGCAACCGCATGGTTCGTCTCGTCATCTCGGATCAAGTTGCGGCCGACCATGATGTCGCAGCGCTGTTTTCATGGAGCGTCGGCTCTGATAAGGTCATGGTCCTTGAAATGATGGCTTGGCCGATCAATAAGTCAGCGGAATTGCAAATATGACAGATAAACTCCACTTCTCACTCGTGTCCCCCGCGCGTGAGGTATTTGCCGGCGAAGTTGACCATGTCATCGCTCCGGGGACGGAGGGTGACTTTGGCGTCCTCCCCAAGCATGCACCGTTCATGTCGACGCTGAAAAACGGCGTGGTCCGCGTGCTCGAAGGCGACAAGGTTGCCATGCGCGTGTTTGTGCGCGGCGGATTTGCGGACGTCACGCCGGACGGGCTGACCATTTTGGCCGAAGAAGCGGTCAATCTGGCCGATGTCGATGCCAGCGCCGTCTCCGATCGCCTGCAAACGGCGCGTGAGACAGCACAGGCTGAGCCGGATAACATGGTCGCCGCCGATCGTGTGGCTTTCCTCGAAGCCTTACAAGGGGCCGTTGCGAACTAATTGTTCAGCCTGCATGTCCGCTGCCTGCAAAGCTCTAACCAAAAATCGCGATTGTCTGTCGACTGGCCATAACCGGCCTGCCGTGGCGATTCCATAAGGTCATCGACTGGGCGGAGTACCCATCGCCAAGGGTTTCGGCCTGTGCGCGGGAGAGCCACCAATGATCTTCGGTGTCAAAGCGATCGGTCAGAATATCGATTGACCAGTTCATGGAGCTGATACGCAACGGCCCATCATGGAAGCTCAGGCCAACAGGCGGTGGTGCATCTCCCAGCGCCAGAAGTGATGTGACGTTTGGCGGCGCTGCGCGGTCGCGATGGCGCATCCAGTAAAGGTTCTCCGGATCATCACTGCCCGACATAGGCAATCCGCCAGAGATCAACTCGATATCAAAATTGGACATAAACACAGGGCCAACATGATCAGGGAACATCTGGTTTGACGTGTCAGGCGCGGCAACCTTGGGCGCGACCAACCCTGATGCCATGGTTTTGCCTTCCGGGCGTGCCGAACCAAATACAAATATCGCCCGCGTGGCCAGACCTTTCTCTCCAATCAAATCAACACCCACATAGGTGCTTGATTTGCCAGCTCGCAGCGTTTCAGCTTGCAAGCTGACGTCGCCCCCAGCGGGCCCGACAAAAGCAATCTGGGCCGAGCGCAAGGGCATATCCCGCCCTAGAGTCTTGCCCGCTTCATGACAAAGCGCCGCGCTCAAGCCGCCATAAGTGGTGCGCCCTTGCAGCCAACCGGCTGGAATATGCGTGTGCCAGAGACCGGAGGGGTCCTGCCGCAAAGACCCAATCAGCGCGCTATAGGCAAGCTTGGGGCTGGTCATATCAAACTCCTGTCGGCCAAAGCCTGTGGTTAGGATAAGACGTGCCAACCGCCCATGTGACAAACCGCAGCGTGGGTATCCGCATATTTGTTTGATTGTGGTGAAAGGTGTCGGGCGACAGAAACCTAGCGCCCCAGGGGCTGGGGGGGCTGATGGGTCTGGGGTGCAAGGTGTAGACGCCGCCCGACGCTTTCAAGATGGGGGGAGCGCAAGGCTGATGCAAGGCGCGAATAAGGCCGTTTCAAGGCGTATGATTAATTTGCCGAAAGGCGTTGCAAGAGCGGTACGATCTGGCAGGATGAGAGTCTAACCGAGAGGTATTTCATGAGCGGTGGTATAGACCCGACAGGCACACATCTCAAGCCATCCGAGCGGGTCCTGTTCCATCGGACAGACCTCGATAGAATCCTTGTCGTATATGGCCAATTGGTCGCCAATGGACATGCGCGGGATTACGGTATTTCCATGTTGGCAGACCGGGCCGTTTTCTCCATCTTCAAGCACGCTGCTGAAAACCCGACCTGGCGGATTGAAAAGATCCCCGCACTGGCCCGAAAACAGGGATTATGGGCCGTCTCTGGGGTTGGCCGGACCATTCTCAAACGTGGCGCGGAACTCGAAATCGTTCTGAAAGCTTTTGATGCCCAGCGACGCAAAACTGCAAAGCGGCGCGGATGATGGCGCTCCTTGAAGCCATCGCCGCCTATTTGCCACTCCTGCCGCCAATCCTTGCATTGGTGATCGCCATTTGGACGCGAAACGTGTTCTGGGCTTTGGGGGGCGCGATCTGGGTGTCGGAAATCATCATTGTGGGCGGCAATCCCTTACTGGGCTTACTCGCCACCATCGAACGCGGTGCGGACGTCTTTTCGTCCGGTTATTCGACGCGCGTGATCCTGTTCTGTCTGATTATTGGTGCGCTGATTGCCTTCATGCAACGCTCTGACGGCGTCACCGCCATGGTTGAGAAACTCGTCGCAGCACGTCTTGCAGACACGCGCAAAAAGGCAAGCCTTGTCACAGCACTTACAGGCTCGATCTTGTTTATGGACACAAATGTCAGCCTGTTATCGACCGGCATTATGGGGCGTCCGCTATTTGATCGCTTAAAGATGAGCCGCGAACGGCTGGCCTATCTGATTGACGCCACGTGTGCCCCGATCAGCGTTCTGGTCGTCATGAATGGCTGGGGAGCCTATTTGCTCGGCCTTCTGGCCAATCAGAACGTCGCCAATCCATTGCCAATTCTGATCGCAACGATCCCGTTAAACTTCTACGCCATCCTGACACTGATCGGTGTCTTGGCCACCGTTGCCTCGGACCGGACATTTGGATCGCTGAAAATGGCAGATGAGGCTGCCCGATTGGCCGCGCCGTGCCCGGAAGCTCTTGCGGAACCGGAATCAAACGGCAAGGCGCGTTACATGGCGCTGCCGCTTGGCATTATGGTATTCGGCACGCTTTCGTTGATGTGGTGGACGGGTGACGGGAACATGATGGCGGGGGAAGGGGCAAAATCGGTGCTCTGGTCAGTTGTTCTGGCGTGTTTGGTGGCGTTTGCCCTGCTACGGTTCGATGCAGGATGGGCCACAGACAAGCTGATCGATACAGGCTTTGCAGGCATGAATGATTTGCTGCCAGCGGTCGCGGTAATTTTCTTGTCGTTTGCGCTTGGCAACAGCCTCGGCGCGCTGGGTACGGGTGCTTTGATGGCCCAATTGGCAGACGGCTTTCCAGTGCCTTTTCTGATGCCAGCGGTTCTTTTTGTTGCAGCAGGCATAACAAGTTTCGCCACCGGAACCAGTTGGGGCACGTATGGCATTCTGGTGCCGATTGCCCTTCCGGTTGCAATCGGCCTTGATATTCCTCTGCCCCTCGCATTGGCAGCTGTGATGGGTGGCGGCGTGTTTGGTGACCATTGTTCGCCAATTTCAGACACATCGATTGTCGCGTCTTTTGCGTCCGGGTGTGATCATATTTCGCATATTCGCACCCAGCTACCCTACGCACTGCTGGCAGCTCTTGGTGCGACGCTGCTTTATGCGGCTGCAGGTCTGATAATGGTTTGAGCCGATCGCGGTAGGCTCGGTATGAAATCGAAACACAGGCAGGATAGCACGCCTGAAGGCCATTCGAGATCCAGAGATCCGCCCAAACTCGCAAGGTTCAACTTTACCGCTTTTCGATACCCAGTTAATGTCCGTGCGACTTATTCTCAAGTGAAAATTTTACGTAAATATGAGCCGGCACTAAAATTAATAATCAGCCGAAATTTCGGTATGACTGTTAAGGTTTTGGGTCTGACTTTGGCCAAAAAGTAGGACTGGTCTTACCGTGGTCAGACCAAAAGTCGGTCTGGTCTGCCCTGTTTTTATTGCCGTCTTACGCCTCCGTCACCCCAAGCCCTATTGGGCATGACACGCCAGTCCCGCTAAGCCCGCAATACCCGCCCGGATTCTTTTCGAGGTATTGCTGGTGTTCGGACTCGGCATAATAAAACGTGCGCGCGGGAAGGACCTCTGTGGTGATCTCGCTTGTGATGCCAGCCTTGGCAAGCGCAGTCTGATAGTCCGCCTTGGAGTGTCGTGCACGTGCACCGTGCTCCGGTGTCAACGTATAGACGCCAGACCGGTATTGCGTGCCGACATCATTGCCCTGACGCATGCCCTGGGTCGGGTCATGCGCTTCCCAGAAAACCTTCAAAATCTGTTCAAAGCTGATGATGGACGGGTCAAACACGACCCGGACGGCCTCGGTATGCCCCGTCATGCCCGAGCAAACTTCGCGATATGTCGGATTAGGCGTATGACCGGCGACATAGCCCACCGCCGTTAACCACACGCCCGCCGTTTGCCAGAATCTGCGTTCCGCACCCCAGAAGCATCCAAGCGCTAACCACACCTCTTCATGATCTGGGGGAGGGGGCGCTTGCAGCTTACGATTGAAAACAAGATTCAGGCTGGATGTGGGAATTGGATCGGGGCGGCCAGGCAGTGCGGATTCGGCGTCAGGCAGGCTTTTCGCTTTTTTCGTAAACAAATCGGGCTCCATCGTTAACGAATGCGTTTTAGCATGAACGATGCAGATCACAATCATCACTTGCGCGTGTCTGAGAGCGGCGTATAAGGCCTCCTGCGCTGGTGAGGTGGCCGAGTGGTCGAAGGCGCACGCCTGGAAAGTGTGTAGGCAGGCAACTGTCTCCAGGGTTCGAATCCCTGTCTCACCGCCATTCCCGCTGCAATCCACAGCTCTTTGAGTGGGAAATAGGCCAGAATCTATTTGAAGACAGCGCTGTTTATACAGCGAAATTTACAACCTGTTAACCGTACGGCTCCATATTGTAACCATTCCAATCAATAGGAGAGTCCCATGTTCCGTTCCATCATGCTGGCCGGTGTTCTGTTTTCCGCCTCGGCTGCGCCTGCCATCGCACAGGAATTTTATGCGACACAAATCGTCGAGCGCGCTGTCATCACCGGCGAAGACGCTGACGGCACCGCCATTGTCGAATTTCAGGAAGCTGAACGCGTTCAGCCGGGCGATGCACTCCTGTACAAATTAAGCTACACCAATGGCACGCCCGATGCGATCGAAAATGCCAGCCTGGTTATGGCCGTGCCCGCCGAGGTGACTTACAACGAGAACAGCGCATCAGGCGACAACACGTCCGTCGCTTTCTCGACTGATGGCGGACAGTCATTTGCGCCGCGCGGCGAGTTGACCATCTCCTCCGATGGCACCCGCAGGCCTGCGACGTCAGAAGATATCACACACATTCGCTGGTCATTCTCAGGCCAGATCGTCCCGGGAGCCGTCGGTGAAGTCACCTATGGCGCGGTGGTGCGTTAATCATAACCAAGCCCGCCAGACTTACGCAAGGCGGCAAACAAGCCAGCTTTCAGGTCATAAATCCAGCTCACAAAAGAGCAGCTCAATCACAGTGAACCCGTTGTTTTGATTAAGATGATTAGATCGATCTTAAGCATTTTGTCCGAGTGTTATCGGCAGGCAACGAATGCGGAGACAAACATGCGAAACTTTAACCCTAATCAATCCCTCCGGAAGGGCTGGCGCGCCATTGCCGCGCTTGGTGCTTTGGTCGCAATGGCCGGCGCGGCTTATGCGGACGGCACAGACGCCGGTACCAGCGTCGAAAACACTTTTGTGTTGAACTATGAAGTCGAGGGTGTTGTTCAGCCTCCGATTACGAACGACACGGACCCGACCACTCAGCCGCCAGGGGCGATCGTGCAGGGCACGCCAACGCTCTTTACGGTTGACCGCTTGGTCGATTTGACCGTTGCAGCGGTTAACTCACCCCTGTCAGTCACTCCGGGCGCGTCGGGCCCCAACGCCACCTTGGTGTTTGAAGTCACCAATACGGGTAACGACACCCAGTCATATACGTTCAGCCTGCAAGATGGCGTGGACAGCAATGGCGCGGCGGGCAACTTTGATGCAACGGGCGTAACCATCAGCTACCAGATCGATGATGACGGCACACCTGGCTTCGGCCCCGGTGATACGGTCGTGACGGTCCCGGCTGTTACCCCGGGCACAGCCAACGCAACTGCCGCTCAGCGGACCCCCGACATTCCGGCCGACACCACGTTCCGCGTTTTGGTATCCGGAACCATTCCATCTGGTCAAACAGACGGCACGGCCGATGATCTGATCCTGATTGCCGAGACCCGCGATCCGGTTGACTGGGTCATCGAAGGCGCGTCGGGGTCTTCTGGTGATGTTACGGCAGCCGAAACAGGCGCGAACAACCTTGAAAACGTCGCTCAGAACGTTCTCGCAGACGGCTTCGGCACAGCTGAAGAAATTGATGATGATGGTCTGTTCTCAGCGCAAGGTACATTTGTTGTCGCCTCGCCGGATCTGAATGCATCCAAGACGGTTGCTGTGATCGCGTCCGAAGGGGAAGCGCCATTTGATTGTGCAGCAGGTGCAGCCATCACGTCGCCAGCACAATTCTCAATCCCTGGAGCCTGTATCGAGTATGTGATCACCGTCGTAAACAATGGCGCAACAGCCATTGCGAGTAATGTCGACGTGCTCGATATTCTGCCCGACGAGATTGTGTTCGTTGATGCAGCCTTCGCTGGCTTTGAAACCGCGCCCGTGCCGAGCTTGGCAGCGCCGGGTCCAAACACGGCCTGCGACGGCACGGCAACAACATGTTCGGTTGAGGTAAGCGGCGGATCGATCGCACCGGGCAACACGGCGACGCTGACCATAAGAGCCATCGTCGACTAAGACGAATACGTCTTAATTTACGCAAGTAAAACAGACCTCTGCACTGCAAAAAGTGCGGGGGTCTTTGTATTTTTACAGGTCAGTTTTCCGAAATATTTACCTTGATCTGTCAATCTGCCATCTGACCAGACGTGTACAGCCAATAATGGCGGCGCGTTGAGCATCTCCAAAAAAGGTGTGGTCGTGATGATGGTGTACTGCAATGACTTCCTCCCGGAAGCAGTTTTTTGCGCTGGTAGCGTTAATCGTTATTATGCTTGGCGGCCTGTCTGTGCCGACCACGACCAATCTTGCCTATGCGCAATTGGGGACCCGTGTCGTCAACACGGCAAATGTCAGCTACGATCAGGGTGAGGTCACGCTCACACTCGCGACCAACACGGCCGAGTTTGTGATTGAAGCTGCGCGCACGCCGTCAACAATCGAATTCTTCCGGTTCGCGCCAGATGCGCCGAACGGCATCACCACGACGCTCAATGGCTCCGAGTTCAGTTCGGATGGAACACTTAGCGGGCCTTTCACAGATATTGGGCCACCTGTGACGGCGAACGGTTTGCTGCTAGATCTGTCAGGAGAAGTTGGACTGGCGCCAGCGGAATCTTATCTCGCAGGGGAATTGCTCTTCGTTCGTGTTATGGATGCAGGTCAGAACGGAGATCCGGACGCAATTGAGTCCGTCGTAATCACTGTATCTGTTGAAAGTGGTGATACGATTACACTGCGCCTCTTCGAAGGTGGGCCAGATACGGGTGAGTTTTTCGCCTATATCCCATCAACCCGCGAAGATACGGCACCGGACGACAATACGCTCTCTCTGCCCGGGATGGAGAGTCTTACGGCCACCTATGTCGATACGTTCGATGAGACGGAAGTTTCAGTCGACACGGCAATTGTTCAGCCCTTTGGTCGGGTATTCGACAGTGCAACAGGCGATCCTATAGATGGCGCGCGCGTAACGATTATTGATACGGCGACAGGATTACCAGCAACAGTGCTTGGTGTGGATGGTGTATCTACATTTCCATCAACAATATTTTCAGGTGCAACAGCGACAGATAGTGGCGGCCTGCAATATCCATTAGAGCCAGGCGAGTTCCTCTTTCCGGTTCTCGCGCCAGGGACTTACACTTTGCTTGTTGAGCCACCTGCTGGCTTCGTCTTCGCATCCTCGTTCGATGAGGGCTATTTCGGGACCCTAGCTGGTGGACCGTTCACCATTATCGATGGATCCTTTGGCAATCCCTTCACTCAAACCTCGCTTGGACCTTTGAACTTCGATGTGCCGCTTGATGGAACGGGTGAGCTTCTTGTCACGAAGGAAGCCAATGTCCAGACGGCCGCGGCCGGTGACTCTGTGGGATACACAGTACGGATTGAAAATCAGGATACTGTGCCGCTCTTCCTCCGCGTTCAGGACATCTTGCCTGAAGGGTTCCGGTATCGTGACGGAACAGCGCGAATTGATGGAGTGCGAATAGAGGATCCAGCAATATCGGCAGATGGTTCGACTTTGAACTTCACTGCGGACATTATCCGGCCCGGCGAATCCAGGGACCTGACCTATATCGCGCTCGCAACCGCGGGTGTGCGGACTGGCGAAGCGGTCAATCAGGCGCTCGCGGTCAACAGCGCAGGCCTGCCAATATCGAACCGGGCCGAAGCGGCGATCTTTATCCGCGAAGATCTGCTGCGCTCACGGCTCACCATTATTGGCCGCGTTGCCGAACAGGCATGTGAGGTCGATGCAGATTGGGCGCGCAAAACGAATGACGGGATCGGCGTCGCAAATGTTCGTCTATACTTGGAGACCGGCGACTATGTTGTAACCGATGAAGAAGGTCTCTTCCACTTTGAAAACGTATTGCCCGGCACGCACGTCGTCCAGATGGACACTGAAACCCTGCCTGCAGGCTACCGCGCCGTGATCTGCGAAGAGAACTCGCGCTATGCCGGCAGCGCGATCTCGAAATTTGTCGATGCGACGGGCGGCACAATCTGGCGTGCCAACTTCTATCTCGAAAGAGACGGTGAGGTTGCCGCTGATGAGGCCGCAGAGAACTTTGATGATCAAACCGAATATCTCGACTATGACACGAGCTGGCTCGAAGGTCAGACGGCAGATGTCGCCTGGGTCTACCCGGAAACCACGCGGACCCCGTCGGCACCGTCAATCAATGTCGGCATCAAACACGCAGCATTCGATCGCGTCACGCTGGAACTTAACGGTGCGCGTGTGAAGGGGCTCAACTTTGCGGGGACAGACACATCCTCCGACGGCAGCGTAGAGATCAGCCGCTGGCGCGGTGTAGATATCAGCGCGGGCCGGAATAGATTTACCGCCACCGTGACAGACCAGCACGGCGTCGTCAAAACGACCTTGACCCAGGACGTCTGGTTCGTGGCTGAAATTGAACGCGCCACTCTGGTCGATGACCGTTCGGTGCTGGTCGCCGATGGCCGGACAAATCCAGCCGTAGCCGTTCGCGTGACGAATGCGGCGGGCCGTCCCGTCCATGCCGGGCGCGAAGTGCAGATCACGGTTGCCGCCCCATACACGCTGAAGAACACCAATCTTTTTGAAGAGAACGCGCCTGTCGTAGCGGAGTTCAGCAATCTGACAACCGTCACTGTTGGACCAGATGGTGTTGCGCTCGTCGAGCTGACACCGACGCTCGAAACCGGACGTGCACGGATTACGGTTACGTTGGACAATGGTCGCCAGGAGGACCTTGATGTTTATCTCAAGCCCGAGAAGCGCGACTGGATCCTTGTCGGTCTTGCGGAAGGTTCACTCGGCCTGGAGCGCCTTGATGGTCCAAACGGGATTGATGCGAGCGATCTGCTGAACGAGGGCCGCTTGGCTTTCTTCGCCAAAGGTGTCATCGCAGGTGACTGGCTGCTGACGCTGGCTCTCGACACCGCCAAGCGGCGAGGGGATGCTGACGGCGATCTGTTTGGCGGCGAAATTGATCCGTCAGCGGTCTATACGCTTTATGGCGATCGAACATTCCAGAACAAAGAAGCTGAGAGCCGCTACCCGCTTTACGTCAAGCTTGAGCGCAACACGTTCCAGGCGCTGTTCGGTGATTTTGATACCGACCTTTCGGACACGACGCTTGGCCGCTACACACGCCGCCTCTCTGGCTTCAAGACCGTCTATGAGGGCGAGAACGTCTCATTCTCCGCCTTTGCAGCCGAAACCAATCAGGGCTTCAATCGGCAGGAAATCGCAGCCGACGGAACGTCAGGTCCATTCATACTGGACAATGCGCCACTGATCCGGAATTCCGAACGGATTTTCGTTGAAACGCGCGACCGGTTCCGGGCCGATGAAATCGTCAATGTCCTGCCGCTGACGCGCTATGTTGATTATGACATTGATTTTGACACTGGCGAGCTCATCTTCCGTCGCCCGATCAATGCAACCGATCCATCATTCAATCCGAATGTCATCGTTGCAGAGTTTGAAACCTCCGCGGCCGTAGAGCGCAATATCACAGCCGGTGGCCGTGTCGCTGCTCGTGCCTTCAATGACCGGCTCGAAGTCGGGGCCACCTATGTCCGCGAAGAGGGGGATGACAATGTCACGGGCGCAGTGAGCCAGCTGGCAGGTGTCGATATTACGGCGAGATTGGACGAGAAAACTGAAATTCATGCGGAATACGCCAGAACAAGCCGCGATTCTGATGCCGAAGCGATCAGCGGCGAACCTGATGCGGACGCGTTTCTTATCGAGGTTGTGCGCCGTCAGGAAGCCCTGACCGTCACTGGCTACTATCGCGAAGATGAAGCCGGGTTTGGCCTTGGCCAGCAGTCATCCGGAACCCTGGGCATTCGCCGCTTTGGAGCCGCCATCAGCGCAGAACTTGGAACCGCCAAAAAGACAGCCGCCCATACTGGCGCCGCGCACTTTGTCGACGGCGAAGTTTACCGGGAAGAGAGCCTGGCAAATGGCAACAACCGCACCGTGGCCGAAGCGGCCCTGCGCCGCGAAAGCGCACTCTTTGGAGCATCTGTTGGTCTACGGACTGTAACCGAGCGGCTGGATGCAGATGACAATGGCCCGCGCCGGTCCCACCTGTTGACCAGCTCGGTTCGCAAGACGTTCGACCAGCTCGGCCTGACCGTATCCGCAGCCCACGAACAGCCGCTCGGCGGCGAGAGCGACGAGTCGACCTTGTTCCCGCAACGCACCATTCTGGGGGCTGACAAGTCCATTGGTAGCCGCGCCACCCTCAATGTGCGCCACGAATTTCTTGATGGCGCAAATGCATCAGGCAACAACACCACGGTTGGTGTCACCGTCCTGCCTTGGACGGGAGGGGAGGTCCGTGCTGCGACTGATCTTGTGACCCAGGACAGTGCGCGCCGGCTCAGCGCAACAGTTGGCGTCGACCAGACCTTCCGCCTGTCAGACAATTGGACGGCAGGCTTGGGTGCCGCACGTCGCGCGCAGATCTCGGGCGATGATTTCGCGCTCGATGTGGTGCCTGATGATGCGCTTTCGCCGCTCGAAACAGCGCCGCAAAGCCCGCTAACGCTCGATCAGTCCTTTACCTCTGTCTATACCGGTCTTGGGTATCAGAATGACCGCACGGCCGCATCAACCCGGTTTGAAATCCGCGACAGTGCGCTGGGCAGCCGGTATACGGGCGTCTTTGGCGGCGCACGCGAAGCGACAGAAGACGTCTCTTTTGCCCTGGCTGGCCGCGTTGAGCGCAACCTGCTTGACCAGAGCGCGAACACGACCCGTCTTGATGCCCGCTTGGGGCTCGCATGGCGTCCGCGCGGCAAGGGTGCTGTCATCTTCAACCGCTTCGATGCAAGCTATGACGAGGCCACTGGCCAGTCCGAGACTTGGAAAGTGGTCAATAATTTTGGCATCAATGCTGTCCTGCGCGAGCGGTTTCAGGTCTCTGCATTCTACGGCTTCAAATACTCCGAATCCGAATTCTTCGGCGACCGCTTTAACGAAATCACCCAGCTTGTCGGGGGTGAGGCCCGCTTCGATGTTACTGAACGTCTGGACCTTGGCTTGTCAGGTTCGGCGCTGATCTCGCAAAACGGTCAGACCGATTTCCAGATCGGCCCATCGGTAGGCTATTCTCCCGTGGACAATACATGGATCTCGCTTGGCTGGAACATTGAAGGCTTCCGCGATGACGATTTCGAAGCGGCCGAGTTTAGTCGTGACGGACCGTTTATCAAACTCCGCGTGAAGTTCGATCAGAACACCGCAAGCGGCCTGCTCGATCGGATCCTGCCCGGCCGCTAGGGCTGCACGGGAAGGGGGAGGCTTTTGGACCGAGTTTCAGCAGCGTTGATCGCACATCATTGAAACTATTAAATTCTCAGTAGGGTTTGACCTACATAATCGGGCAAATGGGTGCATCATAGGATGAGCAGGCAATGCCTGTTCAGGGGCAAGATATGTTAGAAATCCGCAAGTTCAGCCGATATTTGCTGGCAATGTTGCATGTTGCGGGCCGTCTCGTGACCTCCTTTTGGGTTGCCGTGCTTTACATGTCTGCCACAGCGCAGGCGCAGTCCTTGACCTATTCGGAAGATTTTGTCGTCACAACGACTTACGGCGCAGGCAGCACGCAAACGGACAATTGGGAAGCCTTCCGCGATGCGCTGACAGGCATGTACTCCGAATTGAGGGTCGGCGGTACGAACGGACCGGACACGACATGTAGCGACCCCGCAGCGATTGCAGCGATTGCCAATGCGCTCAATACGGATACCGCAGCGAGCATCCCGTGTGATGGCAACACCTGGCAAATTGGGACATGTGGTGGCGTAGAGCTTTCCATCGATGTTGCGATCTGTAGCTGTCAGGCCACCAGCGCGTTCACATTGCGCCCAAATGCGGGTGTGGCAGACAATTGGGGTGGTATTGGCGGCACGTGTGGCGCTGCCAGTGGCGGTGGCGCCTCTCAGAACATCAGTCAAACACTGAATGTAACAGCAACCGAGATTGGCCTGCCAACCGAAGCCGACATCTCCTTGACACTGAGCCCGGCGTCGACCTCTCCGGCCGTCGGCTCGAACATCTTCATCGATGTCAATCTGAGCAATCTGGGTCCAGCAAGCGGGACGGGTGTAAGCGTCGACTTTGATCTGCCCACGGGTCTGACTTTTGTGTCCGATGATGCGGGCGGCGCCTATAATCCGGCAACGGGCGTCTGGACCGTTGGAACAATTGCCGCCGGGTCCGATCCGCGCTTGAGGGTCATTGTCGAAGTCCAAAGCACAGGAAGCTATGCCCTCTTGGCAGAAGTGCTGACTGCCAATGAAAATGATCCCGATTCAACGCCAGGCAATGCCGGAACAAACGCCGCTGAAGACGATACGGATTCTGTGACCCTGACGCCAGCAACCCCGCCGCCGCCCCTGTTTTGCCTTGGCCGTCCAATTCAGCCGCTCATATTCGCCAATCCCATCCCCGAATCGCCGGGCGCGAGCGTTGCGAACCCCCAAGTAGGAGATATCTTCCGCTTCCCCAATGCGTCGCCCGGAGTAGATGCCCTCGTTCAGGTCACCGCATTCAACAATGGGGCGAGCCTTGCCGGTATTGATAATGATGGAACCCCCGGGGCCCCGGTCGGCGTCCCGAACAATTTTCAGCCGACCCTCGTTGGCCCTGCCGGGGATGTGTCCGTCGACTTCCAGTTCACATTCGTCTCATCGGGAACCAGCACAGCGGGGACGCTCGATTTTGCCGGAAGCGCGATCGATGTTGACGGTAACAGCGCTGGATTGCGTGAATATGTCGAAGTTTCAGACAATATCGTTGAATTTGCCCTTAACGGCGTACCTGTTCCAGCCGATCCAACGGGCCCGCCAACGCGCTTGATCACCCAGGCGAACACGCCGCCTGATCCGGGAGCTTCGGCCCCCTCGTCGGGCACCCGCATCCGGTTTGAAGCTGAAACAGCGGATACAGCCGCCGGGATCGATCCGGACGAACCTCGTAACATTGCAGCTGCGTTTTTTACCGATGTCTCCATCTTTGAATACCGGATCGGTAAGTTGGGGGACGCCACCGCAGGCCGACTCAATTCATTGGCCTTCAACTGTCCAAACATCGATCCGGGCACGAATACGGGCGGCACACTGACCGACGAAGATTTCGGCGATGCGCCATTTGATTCCGATCCGGCTGTGACCCCGAATTATGGCAATCCGATCCATGTCATTGAGACCGGTATCCAGCTTGGGGCGACCAACACGGCTGAAACCGCCCCTGGCGACAGCCCAACCGCCAGCACAGATGCCGGAGATGATGGGGTCACGCTGCCCGCCAATTTCGAAGGTGGCACCGCTGTCACATTCAATGCCGATGCGCGCGGCGCGGGCGGCTTTTTGCAGGTCTTCATTGACTGGAACATTGATGGCGATTTCGACGATGCCGCAGAGCACGCGGTTGTGGACTTGCAAGACAATGACGCAAATGACGCGACACCTATCGCAGTCACGATCACTCCGCCAACCGACACGGTCGCAGGCACAAGTTTTGCGCGTTTCAGATGGTCTACCGCGTCCGGTGTCGGCATACAGGATCCGGCAGGGGACGGGGAGGTGGAGGACTATCAGGTCACGCTGCTGGCCGCCCCGCCCGTCGAGCTGCAGGCCACCAAGACCACACAAGTGTTTGACCCCAATGGAGACGGCCTGTTTGCCATTCCGGGAAATGATGTGACCTATACGATCACCGTCAGCAATAGCGGCGGCGGGGCGGCGGATGATGACAGCCTGTTTCTCGTCGATGAGCTACCGCCTGAGATCACCTTCTTCAATGGGGACGCCGATGGGCCTGGCCCGGGCACAGATCCGGTAAACTATGCCGAACTGGTGGCAACCGGCCTTGATCCTTTTGTCTTCGCAAATGATGTCGGATTCTCTGACGATGCGGCGGCGCCAGTTGATTTTGTCGCCTGCGACTATGATCCCGTTGTCGGGTTTGATCCGGCGGTAACCTATATCTGTTTCAATCCCAAGGGCACCTTCCTCGCAGGGGATCCGGACCCGTCCTTCTCGGTATCGTTCAGGGCCCGCATTCGCTAGCATCTGTAAGGTTGACGGGCTTGGTCATCCTTAACGCTCTGACAGTTGCAGCGCGATCCAGTGCGCCATGACTTGCGCACACGATGGCAACCGACTAGCAAGAGCCCATGCCAGTTCAGATCAAGATTTGCGGCTTCAAAGAGCCAGACAGTCTGCGCGCCGCCGCGGCGATTGGCGTCGATTGGGCCGGCTTTAACTTCTTCCCGAAAAGCCCCCGTTACGTGACGCCAGAGGCGGCGCAGAACCTCCTATTACATGTTGGCGACACGGTTCCAGTGGCCCTTCTGGTTGATCCCGCTGACACTGAAATCGACACGATTTGCGCCTTGGGGTTCCCTGTTCTGCAATTGCATGGTCAGGAGAGCCCGTCACGTATTGCCCAGATCAAGGCGCGCACAGGGCTCGAAATCTGGAAAGCAGTGGGAATTGCCAGTGCGGAAGATCTTGAAACGGCACGGTACTATACCGCCGCTGACCGGCTTCTGCTCGATGCCAAAGCTCCCCGATCAGCACTTAATAGCGGCGGACATGGGGTGACATTTGACTGGTCTTTGCTGGCCGCGTTCACCGCCGACAAGAGAGGTACACCGGACTGGATTCTCGCCGGAGGATTAACGCCGGGCAATGTCGCCGAGGCGATCTCCCGGACCGGCGCCCCTGCGGTCGATGTGTCCTCTGGCGTTGAGCGCGTTCGGGGGTTAAAGAATGCGGACCTGATCAAGCAATTTGTCGGGGCTGCTCAGCAGTCCTGACTTCATCCATCGCGAAAGCCAGCACATGAACAAGCCGAACACGTGGGATCATTGGCCGGACGAGAATGGCCGGTTTGGAGATTTTGGTGGCCGTTATGTCGCCGAAACGCTGATGCCGCTCATTCTTGACCTTGAGGCCGAATATCGCGCGGCAAAGAAGGATCCGGCCTTTGCGGCTCAGATGGATGATTTGTGGGCGCATTATGTCGGTCGCCCCAGCCCGCTTTACTTTGCCGAACGGATTACAGAGCACTTTGGTAAAGCCAGGGTCTACTTCAAGCGAGACGAGTTGAACCATACTGGCGCCCACAAGATCAACAATTGCCTCGGACAGGTTTTGCTGGCGATGCGTATGGGAAAGACACGCATCATTGCCGAGACCGGTGCAGGGCAACATGGGGTCGCAACAGCCACCATATGCGCCCGATTCGGTCTAAAATGCGTCGTTTTCATGGGCGCGACGGATGTGGAGCGCCAGAAGCCGAATGTCTTCCGGATGAAATTATTGGGTGCGGAAATCATACCTGTGTCCTCTGGAACTGGCACGCTCAAGGATGCGATGAACGAAGCCTTACGGGACTGGGTAACAAATGTGGATGAAACGTTTTACTGCATCGGAACCGCAGCGGGGCCGCATCCATATCCTGAACTGGTGCGGGATTTCCAGTCTATCATCGGCAAAGAGGCCCGCGCCCAGATTCTGGAGCGCGAAGGGCGGCTTCCGGACGCCGTTATGGCCTGCATTGGGGGCGGGTCAAATGCCATTGGTCTGTTCCATCCCTTCCTCGAAGACGAAACGGTCAGATTGATCGGCGTTGAGGCCTCAGGTCACGGTGTCGAGACGGGCAAACACGCAGCGGCCCTTAACGGCGGTGAGCCTGGTATTCTTCACGGCAACAAGACGTATCTCCTGCAGGATGACGCAGGTCAGATCTTCGACGCGCATTCGATTTCAGCGGGGCTGGATTATCCAGGTATCGGTCCCGAGCACGCGTTCCTGCGTGACACCGGTCGCGCCGAATATATGACCTGCAAGGATGACGAGGCGCTTGAGGCCTTCCAATTGTGCACCCGTCTGGAGGGAATCATCCCTGCTCTGGAGCCATCCCACGCTTTGGCAAGACTTCCCGATGCCCTCGAAACCATCGATTCGGCAGGCATACTCATAATAAATCTCTGCGGCCGTGGCGACAAGGACGTCTTCTCCGTCGCTGAGCATTTAGGGGTAGATATCTAGCATTTGACCCGCCAACCGCGGGAGGATTGAGGACGACACGCACCAGCGATTGTGGCCATGGCGATTATTTTTTGAGGCGCCACGTCCTACCTTATCAATGACGTCAAAGAGCACGGATGGTAGTTTTAAGTACGCACTTAGTATTTAGGAGCTATTTTGGTCAGAAGATGGATGGGGAGTGTTTTCCGGCGGAAGACCGATGCAGTCATTGCGCCAATGGCCGAAAGGCCAAAGCGGCTTGCGCTGTCCGATGAGGAATTGCGGCAGCTCCATAGGCCGCAGGCTCTGCGCTGGTTTGCCATCGGCAATCTGGTCGTTGCGGTATTCTATTCGCTGCTCGGAACCGTTGGCATTATCTCGATCATGTTTTTCGACGGGGCCATGTCAGAGCGCGTACCGTTATCGAATATGATCGAACTGCTTCAACGCTCATTGCTACACTCTATGGGCGCAGGGATTGCTCTTGTTGTGGATCACATCATGCATGGCACAGGCGAAATTCTCAAAGGCCGCAGCACGAAAACGGTTGCACCCGTCGTTCAACCACCCAAACCTGATCTTGAGATGTCGTAGAGCCATATCGCCCAGATATGCGAGCCGACAATCTTTCCGAAGCCACCTGCCGCTTGCCATAGCGCCAATAGTGCGTATGAGATCGCAACACCTACAGCTCGGACACCAGCCAAATGCCAACCTCCCGAATCACAGCCCGTTTTGACAAAGCCAGGTCAGAGACGCGCGCTGCCTTGGTATCCTACCTAATGGTGGGCGACCCCGACCTTGAAACCTCCTATCAGGCGATGTGTGCGCTCAGGGACAATGGCGCAGACATAATTGAGCTGGGAGCGCCCTTTACCGACCCGATGGCTGATGGCGCATCGATCCAGCGCGCCGGCCAACGCAGCCTGAAAGCGGGCACGACGCTTAGCCATGTATTTACCCTTGCCCAAAGGTTCCGCGAGCATGATTCCGAGACGCCGCTTATCCTTATGGGCTATGCGAATCCGGTCCATTCGATGGGCTATGACGCGTTTGCAGCCCGCGCGGCTGAGGCGGGAATTGATGGCACCATCATTGTTGACCTTCCGCCCGAAGAAGACTTGCCCCTGCGTGAGGCCTATGCGGATCACGACTTGTCAGTGATCCGGTTGGCAACACCGACGACCAGCCAGACGAGGATGGAAACGGTGGCCGACGGTGCATCCGGCTTTCTCTATTTCGTTGCTGTGACAGGGGTAACCGGCGCAGGGTCGGCCGATCCACAGGCGATTAAGCCCAATGTCGATATGGCGCGCCGTGTGTCCGGCTTGCCGATATGTGTCGGTTTTGGCGTGCGCAATGGCGAGCAAGCTGCTGCTATGGCACAGATCGCCGATGGCGTGGTGGTTGGCTCGGCTTTTGTTGACCATGCGGCCAAAGCAGCTGATTCGGGACAGTATGAGACAGCGCCATCTGGCATGGGAGAGTTGGCGAAAGAGCTCAGCGCGGCTATAAAGTCCGTGAGAAGATGAGTAAACGCCTTTTTGGGGCGAATAAGTAACTGATTAGGGCTGCTACAATCATTGGATAGAAGAGCGGTCTTGGCGGTTCTGCCCCTTTAGCGACGCACATATAAGCGGCCCAATTCTGGAGTTTCGACAATATGAACTGGCTTTCAAACATTCGCCCACCCGGTCTTAAAAACCTGCTTGGCAAGCGCGACACGCCGGACAATCTCTGGATCAAATGCCCAAAAAGTGGCGAATTGGTCTATAAAACGGATCTGGAAGAGAGTTGGTGGGTAACACCTGCCGGCGCCCATATGCGGATTTCGCCGCGCAATCGCTTCCGTCTTTTGTTTGACGAGCAGCGCTGGGAAGCCATCTCCCTGCCGCCTGCGCCACGCGATCCGCTTAAGTTCAAGGACGATAAGACCTACACATCGAGGCTCAAAGCAGCCAAATCGAAAATTGACGCCCGCGAGAAGGCCGAAGCCGAACTTGGCGGCGATCCGATCCGGCAGGATGACTGCATGTCAGCCGCGTTCGGCAAGGTTGGCGGAACGCCAGCTGTCATCCTGATTCAGGATTTCGCCTTCATGGGTGGCTCACTCGGCATGGCCGCTGGCGAAGCCTTCGTCGCCGCCGCGCAAATGGCCGTGGCAAAAAAGGCCGCCTTTATCGTAGCCACAGCCTCAGGTGGCGCCAGAATGCAGGAAGGCACGCTATCGCTGATGCAGATGCCACGAACAACGCTTGCGATACAGGAAGTCCGCGAAGCCGGGCTCCCATATGTGGTGATCCTGACCGACCCGACGTCCGGCGGCGTCTCGGCGTCCTACGCCATGCTCGGAGATGTTCACATTGCCGAACCCGAAGCGATGATCGCTTTTTCCGGTCCGCGTGTCATTGAGCAAACCATCCGCGAGAAATTACCCGATGGCTTCCAGCGGTCAGAATTTCTTCGTGAGAAGGGGGTTGTCGATATTGTCGCAGATCGCCGCGAATTGCCCGAAACTTTGGCGCGCGTCATCACCCATCTTATGCCAAAGCGCCGCCGCAAAGCGGACCGGGCGAGCACTACAATTGCGCCACCTGCCGTGCCTGACGCACCGCCGCCCGACGACATAAAAGGTAATTCTGCTTGAACCGCGCCAGTGCCGAACTAGAAGCGGCGCTCAAGCGGTTCGAAACCCTCTATCCCGAGACGATTAACCTTTCGCTCGACCGGATAGAAGTGGCGCTCGACCGTCTTGGCAGACCGCAGGACCGCCTGCCGCCCGTCATCCATGTCGCTGGCACCAATGGCAAAGGATCAACCTGCGCCTTTATGCGAGCGATGGCCGAAGCAGCCGGGCTGTCCGTCCATGTCGCAACCTCCCCGCATCTCGTCCGGTTCAATGAACGCATCCGGCTGGCCGGACACCTGATCGAGGACACGCCGCTGATAAGTTACCTTGACGAGGTATATAAAGCGGTTATGGCCGACCCGCATCAGCAAATCACCCATTTTGAGGCCACGATGACCGCCGCCATGCTGGCCTTTGCGGATGTACCAGCTGACCTGCTTATCCTGGAAACAGGATTGGGCGGCCGGTTTGATGCAACCAATATTGTCGCCAAGCCTGTGATGAGTGTGATCACGCCAGTTGATTACGATCATAAAGCTTTCCTCGGAAATGACCTCTCCCGAATCGCCTGGGAGAAAGCGGGCATCATCAAGCGGGGCTGTCCGATAACGTCTGCGATGCAATCGGATGTGCCTGCGGGCGTGATCGCCGAGGAAGCTTTTGCGCTGAACGCCGCCTTGCATTTGCTAACGCCCGAACATATTGCCGCCCTGCCCAAGCCAAGGTCGCTCTCGGGCGATCATCAGCGGGCAAATGCGGCGCTTGCAGCCCTGGCGCTGACCCGAGCAGAGGGGGTCAATGTCTCGCAGGCAGCCATTGAACGCGGGCTTGATGAAGCCGTCTGGCCTGCGCGTCTGCAGCGATTGGCTGAGGGTCCGATTACGGCGCTGGCGGGCGGTTGCGAAATATGGCTGGATGGCGGCCATAATCCGCATGCGGCCCGCGCGATTGCAGCCTTTCTGGACGAGCTTGACGGTGGCACCATTCTTGTCAGTGCAATGATGCGTAACAAGGACGCCAAGAGTTATTTCGCGGCGTTTTCTGGCGTTGTCTCGCAAGTCTTTACCTGCCCGAATGCGGGCGGACATGACGGCGCCGACCCCGAAGACCTCGCCCGGTTTGCTCGCGAAATGGGCTTTGCGGCCCGTGCCAGCGACACCTTGCACAAGGCGCTCGAACGCGCGTGTGCCCTGTCTCCGTCACGCATTCTGATTTGTGGCTCGCTATATCTGGCAGGGCAGGTTCTGGCCGAAAATCTACAGCGTCCAGAGTAAGCGCAAGTTTCAGCAAATTTGAGTGATCTTCCTAGGCAGACATTAAATGCGAGATGCTAATCCTGCGGGAAACCAGTGTCAGGAATCCTCTCATGTTGCTTCGCGCAAACGAAAACGGTCAAGTTGCAATCATTGTTGCAATTTGCATCCTGCCGCTCTTGTTCCTTCTCGGGTTCATGATCGACTTCTCTCGCCAGCAGTCGCTTTCGCGGGATGTGCAGGCGTCACTTGATCATGCGGCGGTCTCTGTGGCGCTGCATGCACAGGAAAACGAGACGGCTTCAAATGCCGAACTCGTCGCCGTTGCGCAGTCCGTATTTGATGGAAATCTAACAAGTGAAAGCGAATTCGCGGCGGGCTCAATTCAGATCGGCCTCGACGGCGGCGTCGCAAATTTGAGTATAACCGGAGACATGCCAACCGGTCTGGCCGGGATCATGGGGGTAAGTTCCCTTCCCATCAAGGCAGTCTCGTCAGTTCAGTTTGCGGGCGGGCAAAACTTGCTACCGCTCGATATTGCGCTTGTCCTCGACGTTTCGAGCTCCATGGCCGGTACGAAGATTGACGCATTGCGAGATGCCGCCAATGACCTCGTCGGGCTCGCTCTGCCTCAAGCGGCCAATGGAAGCACAACATCAAATGTTCGCATGGGAATTGTTCCGTTTAACCACTATGTCAATGTTGGCCTCGACAGCGTAGGTGAATCCTGGCTGACGGGCACGGACCCCGATAGCAGAGACAGAACCACCTGTGAGCTTGATGAACCTGCCATCTCGGCTGCGGGATGCACCATCACAGAAACTTGCCGGCCAGAGTCAGGATGTAGCCGGAGTGCGTCTTGCCCAGCCGGTGTGGACGCGCCGGACCTGCTTTGTACAACTCAAATTCAACCAACCGAATTTCAAGGCTGTGTATCGGAGCGACCGATTCCCCTGGATGTCGAGGATGGTTCGTACGGAGCCAACCGGATTGTCGGCCGCCAATTGGGGCCAGATTCCAACTGTCGTGTCGGTAATCAAATCCTGCCACTGACCAATGATGCTGATGAAGTCTATGACGCGATTGCCGCGCTCTCGCCAGTTTGGCTGACCTATTTGCCGTCTGGTGTGGCATGGGGGCACAGAGTTCTTTCGCCGGCCAAGCCGTTCGCCCATATTGCTGGAGGCCGAAAACGGTCCAAAGCGATCATCCTGATGAGTGATGGCGCGAACACAAGATCAATCAATCACCTGCTAAACCCGGACGGGTCGGATATTGACGAAGCCAATGAGCGCTTCATTGCCGCCTGCGACGAAGCCAAAGCAAATGACATTCAGATATTCACGATCGCCTTTGAAGTTGGCGACATCGAAACGGAAAAATTGTTAAAAGAATGCGCGTCTGATTCAGCGGTTGGCAGCTTTGATGTCATCAGTGCATCGCAGCTAAAATCCGCCTTCAGCGATATTGCTGGCCAGTTCTCCCAGATTACTTTGGTCGAATAGGCCCAAATCGGTCCAACATCTACCCGATCAGGACATCTGATCCTTTGCGAGCGCGAATACGTTCTCAAACATGTCCGGGGTCAGCCGTCTGGTGTTCGTATTATAGCGTGAGCAATGATATGAAGACAGCAAGTGGATCATGCGCCCGTTCCGTAGGGTCGTGTACTGTGTCGCATGGCCAAAAGGGTGATCTTTAAGCTTGAGGCCCAGCGTGCGCATGGTCGAATCATGGGCGATTTTGCCAAGCAGAATCATGGCCTGCAAGTTCGGCAACGCATCGATCTGCGCTTCAAGAAATGGACGGCATTGGTTGATTTCCGCCCCGACAGGCTTGTTCTGAGGTGGCAGACACCGAACCGCATTGGTGATCATGGCATCGGTCAGCACCAGCCCGTCATCAATCCGCGCTTGATACTCTCCTTGCGAGAAACCGAATTTCGCAATGGTCGCATAAAGCAGATCCCCCGCCCAGTCGCCTGTGAACGGACGTCCCGTCCGGTGCGCCCCGTGCATGCCCGGCGCGAGCCCAACAATCAGAAGCCTCGCCTTTTCGTCGCCAAAGGATGGAACAGGACCATTAAACCAATCAGGCTCCTTGGCGCGGATATCGTCCCTGAACGCGGCGAGACGTGGACAGAGCTGACAATCATGTGGCGGATGGGTCCGCAGGCTTGTGCTCGGCATGGTCTGGCGCTTTCTCGACATCTGTATCTGATGCAAACTCTAGCATCCTCACCCAAGCTCTGATACCTCGCTCGGCATGAAACTCGTCAAGCATCTTACGGGCTATCTTCCGGTCAGCCTTGCCAATGGCCTTGTCGGGTTTGGCAGCGTCTACGTCTTCACAAGGCTGCTGGGTGCAGACGATTATGGGCGCTATGCGCTGATGTTTTCGACCATGGTGCTGATCCACACCATGACGCTGACCTGGGCAGAAGCTGGCAGTTATCGGTTCGCGTCGATTGCCGCAGAAGAGAAGAAACTCCCCGCCCATTACCGCACCGGCTTGCGGCTCCTATCGCGCGGCATTTTTGTAATGGCAGTGGTGGCAGCCCTTGTCTGGTGGTTCAAGTTCCGTGCTGATCCAGCCTACAGCGCTATCATGCCTTGGCTGATTGCGACCATGCTGGTTAATGCGGTTGGCCAACTGGCCCTTGAGGCCCATCGGGCCCATCAGCGCGTTGGCCGCTATGCGCTCGTTGAGACCAGCCGCGTTGTGTTCGGGTTCCTCATCGGCGCGCTTTTGGCGTGGCAAAGCGGGCTCGGTCCGGCATCCCCCTTCGTTGGCATGTTCGCCGCTGCCACTGTGATCGCCCTGCATGAAGGGGTCTGGCTCCTGCGCCAGTCGCGCGGCGGGGAGGTCAATCCGAAGCGCTCGCGGGAGTGGATGGCCTATGGCATTCCGATTGCAGCAGCGATTGCATTGGATGTTATTTTGTCTGTCGCGGACAGGTTTTTGATCGAACATTTCATTGATGTGGCCGCCGTCGGGGCCTATGCGGCTGGCTATGGCGTCGCGGACAAAACCGTCCTGATGATTTGCGCCTGGGCGGCAATGGCCGGATCGCCATTGATCATGGCCGCATTCGAAGAAGACGGCAAAGCGGCGGCATCCGAGGCGGCGCGCGGCCTGTTCGGAACAATCCTTTTTCTTGGCCTACCTGCCGCAGTGGGCCTCGGGCTCGTCGCTGAGCCATTATCCGAGGCGATGATCTCCGAAGACTTGCGCCAACAGGCCGCTGAGATCATTCCGTGGATTGCGGTCGCCGGATTGCTCAATGGTTTTCTCATTCACTATGTCAGCGAAAGCTTCCAACTGGTCCGGCGCACCGACCAGCGCGCACTGCTGATGATCATACCCGCTGTGGTAAATATCATTCTGAATATCCTCCTCCTGCCAACCTTAGGTCTTATGGGCGCGGTCTATGCAACCGTGGCAAGCTATGGACTGGGGATCGTTCTGCTGGGCGCGGTCGGGCGTCGGCATGTTGCGCTGCCTGTGCCGATTGGCGAGATCATCAAAGTGGGTCTGGCGTCCTTCGCCATGTGGCCCGTCATAAGTGTGCTGCCAGACTGGGGAAGTTGGCCCGAATTGCTGGTCAAGGCAGCTGCAGGCGGGCTGACCTATCTATCCGTTGCACTGGCATTGAATGCCGGGAATGCGCGGACCATGTTATTAAACAAGCAGAACAGACAAGGCCCCGCAGATGCATGAACAAAACACTGGCTCTGAAGAGTTGACCGAAGGCGCGTCCGTCGACGCCGGCCCTAAAGTATCCGACAGCGCGGCGGGTCTGTGGAGCGAACTTTGGCCCGTCTTGTGCTTTATCGTCGTCTACAATGTCATGCGCCGTTTTCCGGAAGGCGAGGGGCTGTTTACGCCAGAAACCGCACTGTATTGGGCCACGGGTATTCTGATGGTCGGCATGGGCTATGAAGTTGGCAAACAGCTTTTGCGCAAACAGGAAGTTTCGCCGCTCTTATTGATGTCCACCGGCATGGTCATCGTGTTTGGTGTGCTTGGCATCCTGTTCGGCAAAGGTTTCTTCCTGCACAAACCGACCGTGATCAATCTGACATTCGCAGCGATTATCTTCGGCGGCTTGATGACCGGCCGCAATCTCTGGAAGATCATGTTCGACAGCCTGTTCTCCCTGCCTGACTATGCCTGGACGCGGCTCGCCACCTGCTGGGGCATTTATTTTATTGCCATGGCCGGGTGGAATGAAATTCTGGTGGCCACGGTCAGCGAAGACACTTGGGCAAACTGGAAACTTGGCAATATGGTCATTGGACTCGTCTTTGCCATGTCGCTTGTCCCGTACACGCTAAAACACACAATCAGCGAAACCGCCAAAGACGCGGGCTGACACGCACTGCGCAGGCGCTAAACGGTCAGCCTCTCTGTGCCCGCCGGATTGGCAAAGGGCGCAAAGTCGGTTTGTCCGCGCACTTGCGCAAAATGTGTCAGCGCCCAGACCACCGTCGGAAACGCAAGTTGCGACCATGGAATGTCCTTCCAGTCGAACAGACCAACCTCAAGGCTCTCCGGTCCCGCAGATATGTCAGACACAAGCTCGGCGCGATACATGATCTGCACTTGAGAAATACGCGGCACAGAATAAACAGCCAGCAGACGATCAATCCTGATCTCGGCATTGGCTTCCTCCATAGCTTCGCGCATAGCGCCTTGTTCGACGCTTTCGCCTTCTTCCATAAAGCCTGCGGGCAGGGTCCAGAAATCCCGCCGCGGCTCGATCGCCCTGCGACATAAGAGAATTTTCGCGCCCTTGGTTACAACAGAGCCTGCAACAATCTTGGGGTTCACATAGTCAATGAAGCCGCAATCATCGCAAATCCGCCGTTCGCGATCATCTTGGTCAGGTATTTTCAGAGTGAATGAGGGAGCCATAGAAGAGCCTTCAGTGTGCAATCGATTTGAATTTGTTATTGAGTCTATACTATAAATGTGTTCAGGCGTATCCGGGGGTGGTTATAAAGCGCCGTGTGCGTTTAGAAAACTTGATAGAAGATCCACAATATTTGATAGAGGAACCTGGGGACACATGTTTGATCTCGAAAATTCGGCCAGCCATTTGTTGCATAGAGCGCAACAAGTCGCAGCCAACCGCTCAGCCGCCGCATTGCGCGCCGCTGGCATCACACTAAGACAATTCTCGGTACTGTCGGTTATCGCTGAAGAAGAAGGCGTCAGTCAAAGCCATCTGGTCCGCGCAACCGGCATTGACCGGTCAACCTTGGCTGACATGGCCGCGCGCATGGAGAAAGCGAAGCTGATCAAGCGGACGGTCTCCAAATCCGATGCCCGTGCCAAATCTCTCACCCTCATGGCGGCCGGCCGTAAAGCGCTCGCCCAAGCGGCCCCTGGTGTGATCGCAGCAGATCGTATGCTGATGGATAGCCTGCCTGCCACACGTCGGGACAGCTTCCTCAAGACACTGACGGCCTTCGCAGAGTCCGGTGAAGCCGAAGCAAAGCCTGCGCCAAGAGCAAAGCCAGCGCCAAAAGCCAAGGCACCTGTCGCGCGCAAGCCGAAGGCAAAGCCCAAGGCGAAGCCAAAAATCGTCGCCGCGAAAGCCACCAAGGCGAAGAAGGTCAAGCCTAAGAAGAAAAAGCGTAAATAGTCGTCAATTGCCGTGATCAACGCGGTCGCAGTACGAACGATATCAGGGGCCGAGCCGGTGGAATAACCACCAGTTCGGCCCTTGTTCATGCGTGTATGAATAGGATGCAACCAATCAGGGCGGTATTGCCCGATTTCTGCCCTGTTATCTGGCCCGTTTCGGGCTTATCTTGTTTGTATTGAAGTTCCCGCTCGGGCGTGTCCTGTTCTGCCAAAAGACCCTGGACACAAATGAGCTGCCACTAGGAGGCTCGAGATGTCATCTCTTACATCTGTTTTCGCATTCATGCTGTCGATCGGTCTGATCCCCCTCAGCCTGCAAATCTCTGGCCCCGAAGCTGAGCCCGAAATTACGGTCCCGGCTCCCTCGCCAATCAGAACAATCGAAGGGGCCGAGCGTGACGCTTTGCTCGCTGAAATCTCCGCGAGCTTCGGCCAGATCTCCACCGCAAAGGGCCGCTTCTTCCAGAGGGGTGCCGACTTCAGCGAAAGCGAGGGCGACTTCTATCTGAGGCGGCCAGGTCGCGTGCGGTTTGACTATGATGATCCAAACCCGCTTTTGATCATTGCTGACGGCGCGACGGTGGCCATCGAGGATGCAGATCTTGAAACTCAGGATCGCGTTCCGCTTGCCACAACACCGCTGGCCATTCTGCTCGATGATGAACTGGACTTCGAGACCGAAGCCAATGTGCTCGACGTGCGACAGGCCAATGGCGTCATCGGGCTGACCCTTGAAGACCGGTCCGGCGAGAATGAGGGCGTGCTCACCGTGGTCCTTGATGAAAGCAATTATTCCATTGTGGGCTGGGAAGCCCAAGACCCGGCAGGCGGGGTCACATCCGTCCAGCTTGCCGCAGTCGAGACGGATGTCCGGCTGAGCCCGCGCCTGTTTCGCATTGAAGACATCAATGCCGACGATGAACGTGATTAGCGTGGGTTCATAACCCGAACAGCCTCGGTGCGCCGCACCGCCGCCGGGGACGCTGTTCTAACGGATATGTTACTTGATCTCGCGTCAGCCTCGCCCTACCTCTCGATCAACAATCGGACGGGTGTTGAATGCTTCTTCCCCCCCTCATGAAGTCCCGCCTGACCGATTGTGGTCGGATATATATCCGACAAAACGCCTAGCGTTTGATGCGTTCAAGCCCACTTCCCTTCCCCCTCGGGCTTGAACGCGTTGACGCGGCAGCCACATTGTCGCAAACCGAACCTATGGGTTCACTTCATATTGTCAGTTGGAATATCAATTCGGTCCGTTTGCGCGCGCCGAATGTTGCCGCTTTTGTCGAGACCGAAGCGCCGGATGTCATCTGTCTTCAGGAAACCAAGTGTCTGGACGCTGAATATCCTGTCAAAGCGTTCGAGCAGATGGGGCTCAAGCATCTTGTCCTGAAGGGGCAACGTGGTGGACATCACGGTGTGGCGATTGCCTCGCGCTTCCCGATTGAGCCGCTGGAAGCGCCGGCTCTGTGCAGGGAAGGGCATGCACGGGTTGTCGCCGGACGGATCAAGGGCGTCGATGTGCACAACATCTATTTGCCAGCGGGTGGCGATGTGCCCGACCCTGACAAGAACGACAAATTTGCCCACAAGCTCGACTTCCTGAAAAAGCTCGGCACACACTATTCAAAACTCGAAAAAGCAAGTGACGCCCCGCGCATCCTCGTCGGCGATCTCAATGTTGCCCCGCACGAACAAGACGTCTGGTCGCATAAACAGCTTCTGAAGATCGTCTCCCACACACCCGTCGAGACCGAGCTTCTGGAAAAGTCGCGCATAAAGGGTGGCTTCACCGACATTGCCAGACACCTGCATTCGGACGATCAGAAGCTTTACACATGGTGGAGCTATCGCGCCAAAGACTGGGCGGCGAGCAATCGGGGTCGCAGGCTCGACCATATCTGGGCCAATGGGCCCGCGCTCGATAAGGTTATGGCTGATAGTTACGCTATCCATCTGGCTTGGCGAGGGGGGCACAAACCCTCCGACCATGCGCCCATCAGCATCCAGCTGAAAACATGAGCGCACCCCTTCGCCCTTTCCGCATAGATGTGCCCGACGAGAAACTGGACTGGATAGACCAGCGCGTCGCCTCGTATCGCTGGTACACTCCGCCGGGCGGACCGCTGGACGATCACTATGCGTATGGCATGTCGACAAAGGTTCTCAAGGACATTGTCGATTACTGGCAGCAGGATTTTAGCTGGCGCGCCGCCGAAGCGGACCTGAACAAATTTCCCCAATTCTTGGCGACAATTGACGGGCTCGATGTACATTTTGTCCACCTGATCGGCGAGGCGGACGGGCAACGGCCTTTGCTGGTCACGCATGGCTGGCCTGGATCTGTCTACGAGTTCTGGCAAGTCGCCGAGCCCTTGGCGTTCCCAAGCCGTTTTGGCGGCAAGGCCGAAGACGCTTTTGATCTGATCATACCGTCTCTGCCCGGCTATGGTTTTTCGGGTAAGCCTGACAAGCCGTTTGGCCAGCGCGCGACCGCAGCGATCTGGGACAGGTTGATGTGCGATGTGCTCGGCTATGACACCTATCTGGCACAGGGCGGTGATTGGGGAGCCATGGTCACCTCCTGGCTTGGCCTCAATCACGGCACACATGACGCCAAAGGTGGTTGCAAAGCCATCCACTTGAACATGTTCGGCCTTCGTCCGACGCCTGCCACGCCTCAGAACGATGACGAGATCGCATGGCTAAACCAGTCCCAGGCCAATATGCAGGCCGAGGGCAGCTATCTGATGCAGCAAATGACCAAGCCGCAATCGCTCGCGCTGGGTCTAATGGACTCGCCGGTCGGGCAGGCCGCATGGATATTTGAAAAATTCAACACATGGTCCGATCTGCGCGGCGGGATATTGCTCGACATTTACAGCCGTGACCAACTCATCACCAATTTGATGATCTATCTCGTCAATGACGCCTTCGCGACAAGTGTGCTCTATTATCGGGCTTTCGCCGAGGAGGGCGGTCCGGGGCTGCCCCAAGGCGTGCGCTGTGAGACGCCAACGGGCTTTGCCAATTTTCCCGGCGAGACGGTCTATGGCCCTCCGCCAAGAAGCTGGATTGATCGGGCCTACAATATCAGCCATTGGAGCGAGATGAGCCATGGCGGCCACTTCGCGGCCATGGAGGCGCCTGATCTGTTCGTGCAGGAGATTCGGGGCTGGGCACGTGGCCTCGATTGATGCGGCTGGTTGCGTGGAACATCCGCGCGGGCGGCGGCAAACGCGCAGCCCACATTGCAGACGCATTGCAAAATTTTGCGCCAGATGTGGTCGTCCTATCTGAGTATCGCTCCGGCCCCCCGAGCCAATCCATTGCGACGGCGCTGGCAGCCGATGGTCTTTCCGCACAAATGACCACACTCAACGAGCTAAAACCGAATGCCAACGGATTGCTGATCGCCTCCCGCGCACCGCTCAAACGCGTTGGTCTGCGCAACGGCCCAAACGAACCTGGCCGTTGGCTCATGGCCCGAGAGCGCGAGCGGGGCATAGCTCTTGGCGCGATGCATATTCCCAACCAGCATACCGGGCGCAAACAAGGCTATCATGCCAGCGTATTGGCGCTCGCAAAGCGCTGGAAATCCGGTCCGGCCCTGCTCATCGGCGACACCAATTCGGGCAAAATCGGGTTCGACGAAGACCGCCCCGTCTTCATTCGCACCACGGACCAGTGGTTTGACGATCTCGCCGCAGCAAACTGGCATGACGGGTTCCGAAGGCTGCATCCCGAAGCCCGCGAATACACTTGGTACTCGCACAGGCAAAACGGCTTCCGCCTCGATCAGATCTTCGTCAATGCCGCGCTCCTCCCCGCCTTGCGCTCGGTGCGACACGTCTGGCCACCTCACCCCGATCATCCGGCCCGCCGCGATGGCCTCAGCGACCACGCCGCCCTCATTGCCGATTTTGCCTAAGCGGGCGAGGCGACAAATTTCTGGTTTTTGCCGCGCGCCTGCATTACCAATAACTGACAAACAACGAGGACACAGGCGCATGAACGGAATCAAGCTGCACAAGGGCGATTTGCCTGCGGATGTGAAACTGGGGCCTGTGGTGGCGGTTGATACCGAAGCGATGGGGCTGGACCCCCACCGCGATGATCTTTGCGTTGTCCAGCTGTCTTCGGGCGACGGCACGGCGCATATTGTCCAGCTCAATCGCCCGGCCTATGATTGCCCAAACCTCAAAGCCCTGATGGCGGATCCCGAGACGCTCAAACTCTTCCACTTCGCCCGCTTTGATGTTGCCATGATGCGCAAGCATCTCGGTCTGGTCTGCGCGCCGGTCTGGTGCACCAAGATCGCGTCAAAACTTGCCCGCACCTACACTGACCGGCATGGCTTGAAAGATGTCTCCAAGGAAATTGCCGGCGTTGACATGTCCAAAGCCCAACAGAGCTCGGACTGGGGCGCCGCCGAACTCAGCGATGCGCAGCTCCAATACGCCGCCTCCGATGTGCTGCACCTGCACGAGATCAAATCAGGCCTCGAAGCCATGCTCGTGCGTGAGGGGCGTCTGGCGCTGGCCCAGGCCTGTTTCGCGTTTCTGCCTACCCGCGCCGAGCTCGATCTGGCCGGATGGGGAGAAACCGACATATTTGCTCATTCCGGCTAGGTTCATTGCTTTTGCTCCATTTACAGGATTTCGCGCTGGCAGAGCCCGTATCGGCAAGGTAAGGTAGGATCAATCAGCCAATCAGTGTATCCCGTATGACTTCTGAAACCGTTAGAGATCTGGACCTGTGGGCGCCGCACCGCCAGCTCTCCCTTGCGCAGGCGCGCAAGCGGTCCCTGATCGTCAAATGGATGCGGCTTGGCCTTGTGGCCTGCGCGATCATCACACTGGGCATCTTCCTTGGCTATGTCGCGCGCAGTGCCTACGACAGCGCAGTTGGCGCGACCGACGCACTCGTGTCCGATGAAATGGTTGTGATGCTCAATCCGCGCTTTTCCGGCCGCGATGCCAATGGCGATCTCTATGTCATCACTGCAGACAGTGCCGAGCGCCGCCGCGCGAACAATGATCTTATCGACCTGATGAACCCAAAACTTGAAAACGCGAAGAATGGCGATGTTGAGGCTCCGTTGGGCCTGTTCAATCGCTCAGCCGAAACGCTTGACCTGTTTGAAGATGTGCTGATGACGGATGCGCGCGGTTACCTCTTCCATAGCAGCCACGCCAAGGTTGAAATCAAGACCGGAAAAGTCATCGGCATGAGCCCGCTCGAAGGCACCGGCCCGATTGGAGATGTGACAGCGGGTTCCTATGAACTCAGCGACAGTGATGATAGTGTGTTGTTAACGGGCGGTGTCAGGACAATTATTCTACCTGATGAGCCATCTGAATAGGAGACGAATATGACAAGACGTTCTGGCCTGGCTTTCCTTCTTGCCCTGACTTTGGCAGGTCCGGCCGCCGCCCAGCTCAGCCCTGATGGTGGCCCAATTCAAATCGAAGCTGGCACAGCCGAAATTCTCGATCAGAGCAAACGTGTGGTCTACACATCCAATGTTGATGTCGTGCAGGGCAATGCGCGGCTCCAGTCAGATGTCCTGACGGTCAATTTCGCCGGATCAGAAACAAGCAATGCTGGGGGGATCGGGGGTGGTTTTGGCGCGATCAGCAATATGACAGCCGAGGGCAACGTCCATTATGTCACCGACGAACTGAAAGCGCGTGGAGACAATGCTGTTTACACCGCATCAAACGATACTGTGTTCATGACCGGAAATGTCATTCTGGCCCGTGGCGAAGACATTGCCACCGGAGAGTGCCTGACATTGCAGATCTCCGAAGGACGCTCGACCCTGGGGTGTGATGGCGCGGCATCAGGCAACGGAACAGGGCGTGTCAGAATCCAGATCAACCCGACCGAACGTGAAAATTAGGAGCTGAACCGTTAAATTTGCCATGCCAGACTCATTATATTTTAAGCAACACGCCTTAGGGTTTGCCATTGGGACGGCATCGGGCCGTGTGATGGAGAGACGTTTGAGATGACCCCTTCAAAAGATGGTCTTGTTGTCTCGGGAATTGCGAAATCTTTTGGCCAGCGCCAAGTGGTTCGTGATGTCTCGGTCTCCCTGAAACGCGGCGAAGTTGTCGGCCTGCTCGGACCCAATGGGGCTGGCAAAACCACTTGCTTCTATATGATTATGGGATTGATTGGTGCCGATAGCGGCACGATCAAGATCGACGGTGAGGACGTTACCGCGCTGCCAATGTATCAGCGCGCGCGTCTTGGCGTCGGTTATCTCCCTCAGGAAGCGTCGATCTTTCGCGGCATGTCTGTCGAGGAAAACGTCGCAGCCGTCGTGGAGCTTGTCGAAAAAGACAAGTCCAAACGCAAAGAGCAAGTGGACGCATTACTTGGTGAGTTGAACATTACCCATCTCAGATCGGCGCCCGCAACGGCTCTGTCTGGCGGGGAACGTCGGCGCGTCGAGATTGCCCGTGCGCTTGCTTCCCGGCCGAGTTTCATGCTCCTGGACGAACCGTTCACCGGGATCGACCCTCTCGCAATTTCGGATATTTCCGATCTGGTGCGGTATTTGAAGAAACGCGGATTAGGCGTTTTGATCACCGATCACCAGGTACGCGAGACCTTGCAAATCGTGGACCGCGCCTTTGTCATGTATGACGGCGAGGTCCTGTTTGACGGCGCACCTGAAGATGTGCTCGACAATGAAGATGTAAGACGGGTCTATCTGGGCGATCGCTTCGCAGCGTAAAGGTCAGTGGCTATGCGCCAGAACTTAGATATGCGTCAGGGCCAGTCACTGGTCATGACCCCGCAATTGCAACAGGCCATCAAACTGTTGCAGCTTTCCAATCAGGAACTCGCAGAATTCGTCGAGGCGGAGATTGAGCGCAATCCTCTGCTCGAACGCGCCGAAAGCGAGCAAGGCGCCGCAGCGTCCGAAAGCTCCAGCCGCGCTGAAGACGGCAAAGATGCCGGCGTTCGCGCCGAGCTGGGCGAGGGCGGCGCGCGTGAGATTGGCGCAGCGTCAGAAGCGCTCGATGCCCCAAGCGAAGACGTCAACAATGGCGACAGCGCTGCAGACACAGGTTCGGCCGAGCGCCCATCCGGTCCGTCCGCAGACACTGACTGGTCTCAGGCTGGCAGCGGCAAGGGCGGCGGCGAGGATTTTGATTTTGAGTCCCGGCTAACGTCAGACAAATCCCTTCGTGAGCATCTGTCCGATCAAGTCATGTTGTCCGGTTTCGATCCTGCCCGCGCCCTGATTGCCGGACGCTTGATCGACGATACGGACGATGCCGGCTACTGCCGCGCCGATTTGGAAGAAATTGCAGAGGCCCTCGGTGCAGACCTGGCTCTGGTCGAGGAGGTTTTACAGACCTGCCAGCAATTTGACCCAACCGGCGTTATGGCCCGATCGGTCCCCGAATGTATGGCGCTTCAACTTGCCGAACGCAACCGGCTTGATCCGGCCATGCAGGCTCTGCTCGACAATCTGGACCTTGTTGCCAAGCATGATCTCGTCAAACTTGCGGCCAAATGCGAGGTCAACAAGCAGGATCTGGGTGACATGCTTCAGGAGTTGCGCGCGCTGACCCCGCGTCCCGGTGGCGGCTTTGCCAGCGATGTGACGATTGCTGTGGCCCCGGATGTGTTCGTGCGCGAATTGCCCAGCGGGATGTACGCGGTCGAACTGAACGCCGAGACCCTTCCGCGCGTCTTGATGGACAAGGCCTATTATGCCGAGGTCACCGCGCTTCCGATGCGTGACAAGGAAAAAGAGTTCATTTCCGAATGTGCAGCCAATGCAAGCTGGCTCATCAAATCGCTCGACCAGCGCGCCCGCACAATCATGAAAGTGGCAAGTGAAATTGTCCGCCAGCAGGATGCGTTCTTTGCCAATGGTGTGGCCCATTTGCGCCCGCTCAATCTCAAACAGGTCGCCGACGTTATCGAGATGCACGAGAGTACGGTCAGCAGGGTGACCGCAAACAAATATATGTCGACCCCACGCGGCATGTTCGAGCTGAAATACTTCTTTTCTGCGGCGATTCCGGCCACCGGAGGCGGAGAGGCCCATTCTGCCGAAGCCGTCCGCCACCGCATCAAACAGCTGATTGAAGAGGAAGTTCTGGAAAATGTCCTCTCGGATGACCAGATTGTAGATATTCTAAGAGAGTTTGGCATCGACATCGCGCGGCGCACGGTTGCAAAGTATCGCGAAAGCCTGAATATCCCCTCCAGCGTTCAAAGACGGCGGATTTTGAAACGAAGTGCGTGATTTTTTGGCCACACTCATGTAAGCTGAAATTTCGCTAGGGGTGCGTCCAAAGCACTGTTCATCCAGTCCCGCACGGCCCGTTGAGTGAAGTTCAGAATGGAGTCTCCAAACGTGCAAATTCAAATTACCGGAAAACATATCGACTTGGGCGATGCGCTTCGTTCGCGGATCGAAGCAGGGCTCGAAGCGGCGGTGACGAAGTATTTTGACCGGCCAACCGCTGGCAATGTCACAGTCTCGAAATCGGGATACAAAATCAATGTCGATTGTTCGGTGCATTTGCCTTCAGGGATTATTTTGAATGCACATGGAGATGCGGGTGAGCCATACGCTGCCCTGGAAGAAGCGCTGGAAAAAATGGAAAAGCGCGTCCGGCGCTACAAGCGGCGCTTGAAGGATCATCATCGCGCTGACCGTGCGCCAATGCCAAGCGAGGCCGTGCCTGCATTCGTGCTTAAAAGTCACGATGAGGAGGCCGAAAGTACGACAGAAAATAGCGAAGACTTGCAGCCATTGGTGATAGCAGAAATGGATGAGCAGATGCGTACCATGTCCGTTGCCGAGGCAGTTATGCAACTTGAACTGGGCGAAGCGCCCGTTGTGTTTTTCCGCCATGCGACTTTGGAAAGATTAAACCTTGTATATCGCCGTGCGGACGGGCATATCGGCTGGGTTGATCCGGCCCCGGCGTCAGCAAATAACTAATTTGGACACAAAATATGGCTGATTTTAGTGATTTATTGCATCCCGATGCGATAATTTACCCTCTCTTGGCAGACAGCCGGCAGCAGATTGTGCGGCAGATGTCCGAACGGCTGGGCGACGTTACGGGCCTTGAGCCTCGCGATATTCTCGAAGCTGTCATGGAACGCGAACGCCTCGGTTCGACTGGAATAGGCGAAGGGGTCGCCATTCCTCATGCGCGCATCGAAGGTATAGAGCGGGCCATCGGTGCCTTTGCGCGCCTGGGTCATCCGGTTGATTTCGATGCCATGGACGAGAAGGACTGCGATCTGATCTTTATGCTGCTGGCCCCAACCAGCGAAGGCGGAGATCACCTGCGCGCCTTGGCGCATGTCTCACGGGAGTTCCGTCAGGCCGATCTGCGCTCCGCTTTGCGGCTCAGTGCTACGGATGCCGATGTCCGGGCTTTGCTTCTCTCGCAAAGCAAAGGCGCTGCGGCCTGATAACCCGTTTAAACAAGCAAGAGCGGTCCGCGCCTAATGAACGCTGCGCGGCCTCAGATCATAGGCGCGGGCCGCTGCAAAAGCGGCTTCGCGTCCCTCGACGATGGCAAGCCGCTCGCCGTTTGAGGAATGCACGCTGAACAGATTTTCCGGCGCGGCCAGAATCTCGAACGTGTCCGCCGGAACAATCTTGCGCGCTTCATCAATAGCCAGTTTGCGCACGTAAACCAGATTTTGGACCGTAGACACGAGATCGGTGTGAACCGTTGGAAGGGATTTCATAATGTGGTCCTCCTATACATAACTGCCAGCACCAGACTGAATCTGGGGGCAAACGGCGGCAGCTTCAAGGCCGGATGTGGGCACTACACAGAAAGTTTTGCCGCGACGGAACAGTTTCGCCACCAGTTCCGGTTGACAGGATTATGTGTATACCCAATGAAATAGGGCACCAAACAGGAATACAGCGACGAATTTGAGGGCGATATCATGACTTACACGCTTATCCACAATACGAGCTGCGGATCGTCCAAAAAGGGCCTTGCCCTGCTTGAAGAGGCCGGGGTCGACGTAACCGTTCGCAAATATACGACCGCCTCAGGGCGGCTCAACATCGATGAAATCCGGGATCTGGCGCGGAAAATGGGCAATGTCAGCCCGCGGGTCTTCCTGCGCGAAAAGGACGCCGTGAAGGTTGGTCTATCTGACACGGCAACAGATGAAGAAGTTTTTGCGGCGATGGCAGAGAATCCCAAGCTGATCCAGCGACCGATCGGCATTCACGGAGATAAGGCCATACTCGGCCGACCGAACGAGCGTTTGCTGGAAATTCTCTAAAATCGTACATTTCGGGGAAATTTGACCTATTCTACCGACTGTTAATTAAGTCTGACGCAGCATACTGCTGGCTCCAATAGGAGACAGACCATGTTGGTATTCTGGGTAGTCGCGTTTTTGCTCGCCGTGTCCGCATTTATGATTTTCGGAATTCCGATGATTTTGATGGGGCCTCGTGTGGTCGTCCGCAATCTGGCCGTTCGGCCAGAAGGTAGGATCATGGCCGTCAGTCTGATCGGGCTGGCCTTAAGCTTGTTTTTGGTGGCTGGCTCCTTTATCCAGAACGACAGTGCCGACGTGATTTCGGCGCAAAACTTCTACAGCCTGCACGCGCAAGCCTAAACGCTCGCTTCGATATTGCAGGCTCTGGTCTGGAGCCTGCCATCTATGAAATCAAATCCCGGTCATTTCTTTGAAGACTTCACCCTTGGGCGGGTCTTCACGCATGCCACACCGCTGACGCTGACAAGTGCTGACACGGCGCTTTATCGCGCACTGACGGGCAGCCGCCATGCGCTCTATTCGTCCGCACCGTTTTCGGTGCTGGCGGGACAAGACGCGCTCAAAATTGATCCATTACTCGCGTTTCATACGGTTTTTGGAAAAACCGTGCCGGATATCTCGCTGAACGCGGTCGCCAATCTTGGCTATGCCGAGGGGCGTTTCACGCAACCAGTGCTGCCTGGTGATACCCTGCGGGCCGTATCCGAAGTGATCGGGCACAAGCAGAACTCAAACGGGAAGACGGGCGTGGTCTATGTCCGCACGAACGGCCTGAACCAGCGTGATGAAACCGTGCTGTCTTATGTCCGCTGGGTCATGGTACACAAACGCGATCCGGCCTCCGACGCGCCAGAAACAGTGGTGCCCGAGCTTGCCAAAGTGGTTGAGGTGACAGGGGGCGCAGATTTTGACCGCGACTATACCGATTGGGACGATGCACTTGCCGGCAGTCTGCACCGCTATGAGGACTATGACATTGGCGAAAAGATCGACCATGTCGACGGCATGACCGTAGAAGAGGCCGAGCATCAGATCGCCACGCGGCTCTACCAAAACACCGCCAAGGTCCATTTTGATGCCCACGGACAACAAGACAGCCGGTTCGGCAAACGTTTGATTTATGGCGGTGTAGTGATTTCTATCGCCCGCGCGCTAAGCTTTAACGGGCTTGGAAACGCCGCCGAAATGATCGCCATCAATGCGGGCACTCATACTGGTCCGTTGTTTGCTGGGGACACTGTCTATGCCTGGAGCGAAGTGCTCGATAAGGCAGAACTGTCTGGGACTGCCGGTGCGTTACGCCTGCGTCTGGTGGCCACAAAAAACCGCCCTTGCCATGATTTCCCTTTGCGGGGCGGGGACGGGAAATATGATCCGGATATCTTGCTCGATTTTGATTACTGGGCTGCCATTCCGCGTGCCACCCCTTGATCGCGCTTGTAGACGGCTTGGCGGCCACCGCTATGGCGCTCGCCGTCATTCTATCGGCCATAGTCTCAAGTGTTGCGTCCTCGACAAGACGACAGGCAGTCCTTCTGGCCGAGGCCAAAGTGCAGGATTTGTGCGAGCTAACCGGGATTATGGATCCGCGCGAATTGCAGGATATATTCGGTCCGCCAAATCTTGCGCGCGTCTGGTCGCATCTCACGCTGAAGCAAGTTCTTGCCGAGCGACGACCAGCCGGACACATCATTAGCTCGCAATGGGTCGATGGCGGGTCGGCGTTGATTGCATTCGCGTCATTTTTTATTGGGCATCCGCTATTCTCGCTGGCGTTGGTTGTGGTGTTTCTTATACAGATTGCGGGCTGGGTGCTCGTTTTCCGCTTGCCGAAATAGAGTCCCAAAACACATGTCAGATCGCCATTTTCTGTCTGAATTGCGAAGATTCAGCTTTCCGATAGACGGGCGGCCCCTTACATAGACAAAATGAAATTCTGGAAGATGAACGGTGCGGGCAACGCTTTCATGATCTTTGACGCGCGGACGGTTCCGTTCACGCCGACAGAGGCGCAAATCCGTGCCATCGCCACCGAAGCGGGCGCAGACCAGATCGTCGCGCTGGAGCGGGCGATCGGCAAAGACGTGTTTATGCGGATATGGAATGCTTCGGGGGAGGAAGTGTCTGCCTGCGGGAATGTTAGCCGCTGTGTGGGCGATCTGATCCTGACCGAGACCGGCAAGACCCGCGTCACCATACAGACTGAAGCAGACATTCTCAAAGCCAGCCGCGCTGAGAACGGCCTGATCAAAGTCGATATGGGCTCACCGCTTTTGGGCTGGGAAGACATCCCGTTGTCTGAGGCGATGGATGTGCGCGGCGTCGATGTGAAAATCGGCCCGATCGACGACCCTGTCCTATCGCGCCCGGCTGTGGTTTCAATGGGCAATCCGCATGCGGTGTTCTTTGTCAAAGATGTCGCCGCCTATGACATCCCGAAAATCGGACCACTAGTCGAATGGCACCCGCTATTCCCGGAAGGGACGAATGTCGGTTTCGCGCAGATTATCGACCGCCAGACCATCCGGCTCAGGGTCTGGGAACGCGGAGCAGGGCTAACCCTTGCCTGCGGCACCGGCGCCTGCGCCGCGCTCGTCTGCGCTGCAAGGGCGGGTCTGACAGAGCGCAAAGCCAAGCTCCTGCTCGACGGCGGCGAGCTTGAGATCGACTGGCTCGAAGCCAATGACCACGTCATGATGACAGGCCCGGTCGAACTGGAAGTGACCGGCGAGGTCTAGGGCTGAACGCTATATTGCGCGCGTCCGGCTAAACCCCGCAACCCATGTCGGTCCCCGCCTCGGGCAGCCATTCGGAAAGATCGGATACAAGTTGGCAGCGCTCTTGCGTGCTGATGCGCGTGTCAGTTTTGATGTCTTCCAAGATCGCCTCGAAACTGTCCGCACCCCGCAGCAATTCAATCCCGCCATCGCTGTCGGCGTCAAACCGGATCAGGGCCTCGTCACCGCTGACATAGGCAGGCCAGTCCGGCTTGGTGGGGTGGTTGGGCACGCCCTCGCGTGCAAAACTTGCCCAGTATGCGCCCATATCGCGGCTGAGTTCATCTCGTGCTTTAAAGGTCTTCTTCTGAAACATGAACCGGTCCATCGGCCCGAGCAGCTCAAACTTGTTGAACACGAAGGGAATTTCCATCCCGTGCGCAGCGCCGAGCAGCTTTTTCAAATTGGTAATGAAGACACGCCCGCCATCATCCCAGTCAAACCGGTAGGCATAGACCTGCCCATGTCCGGCTTCGGCCATTTGCGTCGCGGGCATATCGACGGCCCGAATGCGCCAGACGCGGCTGCCATATTCGGCCGAGGCGGCATAGAATTTCGCATCACGCGCCACAACCAGCCGCCCGAACCGCGTGCGGGTAAACCGCGGATCAAGAACCTGAAACATTTTCATTTCGTCGCGATTGACCCCTGTGATGATCGGCACTGTATGGAAGGTCTCGGTGCTGGAAAACGCCGCGCGCAGTGGCGTGTCCGGCAACACAACGCCGTCCTCAATCACGCGTGGCAAATCCATAAAGCCTGATCCATCAAGCTCGAACGCGTCAAACACTTGCTGTGTGCTGGCAGTATGGAAGCGCTCTGGACCGCCCAGCCGTGAAGCAACTTCCAGCGAGGGGTTCGACTGGTCACCGGTACGGCCCTCGGCCTCGTCAATGCTGAGACTATCAAAGCCGCCTGATTGAATAATCGCTCTATGAAACAGGCCTTTGGCGCGGGGCGCTGCCAGCAGGGTGGCGACATTGTGCCCGCCCGCGCTTTCGCCAAAAATAGTGACATTGCCCGCATCGCCGCCAAAGCTTGCCGCATTGGTTTTGATCCATTCTAGCGCTGCAATAAGGTCCAGCGTTCCAAAATTTGCGCTGGCGTCTTCTGGCGTCTGTGCACTCTCGCGCAAGGCGGGGTGTGAGAACCAGCCAAGCGGGCCGAGCCGATATTGCACCACCATCACAATGACGTTTTCATTCGCCGCCAGAAAAGAGCCGTCATAATCCGCTGACGTGCCCGACACGTTCGAGCCGCCATGTATCCACATCATAACCGGCAGGTTTTTGCCCTCAGCATCCGCCGGTGCGTAAATATCAAAATTCAGACAAGCCTCGTCGCCCAGAAGGTCGCCATTTTCAAATGGGTCGTCGCTCATTGTAAACGCGTTGGCGATTTGCGGACAGCGCGGCCCCTGCGCCAGCGCCTCGCGCACGCCATCCCAGACCGGAGCAGGGCGCGGCGCGCGCCAGCGGTTCTCGCCACCCGTATCGGCGGCAAATGGCACATTCCGCCAGACATGCGCACCGCTCGGTGCCACAAAGCCGACCAGATCGCCCTGCGCAATGGTGCGCGCCGTCTCGGTCGCGGTCACAGGCGTTGCGCTCTGTTGCGCGGGCGCATCGCCGGCAAACAGGACGCTCGCTCCAATTCCAAGCGTAACCAGCGTGGCAATGATCAACAATGTGCGTTTCATGGGCAAGGGCTTTCTTGGTATCTGGGCGTGAGCATGGCGTCGGTATTCAAGCCATTTACAACAGGTCCGCGCCTCGAATGTCCAGCGCTCACCGATCACGAATTTATGTTCAATCGGGAGGGACTGCTTGAATTTACCCCACAAAAGCGCGACATCACTCCCACGATGACCAAATCCGCGCCCAAACTCATTACCCTAGGCTGTCGGCTCAATACCTATGAGTCCGAGGTCATGCGCGGCCATGCCGAAGCCGCCGGGCTTGAGCGCGCCATAATCATCAACACATGCGCGGTCACCAACTCGGCTGTCGCCACAGCCCGCAGCACGGTGCGCAAAGCGGCCAAAGACAACCCTCATGCCGCCATCATCGTCACCGGATGCGCCGCCCAGATTGACCCGAAAATGTTCGGCGACATGCCGGAGGTTACGCGTGTTATTGGCAATCATGATAAGATGAAGCGCGAAACATGGGCGCCCACAGATTTACTCGGCGGCACCGAAAAAGTCCGCGTCAACGACATTATGAGCGTCACCGAAACCGCCGCACACCTGATCGAGGGTATGGAAGGGCGCGCGCGCGCCTATGTGCAGGTGCAAAATGGCTGCGATCATCGCTGCACCTTCTGCATCATCCCCTATGGTCGTGGCAATTCGCGCTCTGTGCCCGCAGGAGAAGTGGTCGAGCAGGTCCGCGCACTCGTGGCAACGGGTCATCATGAAGTCGTCCTGACGGGTGTCGATCTAACCAGCTGGGGCAGCGATCTACCCGGCACGCCTCCACTCGGAAATCTCGTCCAGCGGATCCTGAAACTTGTGCCTGATCTGCCGCAGCTCAGGCTCTCCTCCATTGATGCCATCGAAATCGACGACGCCCTCGAAGACGCGATCATCGGCGAGCGCCGGATTGCGCCCTATCTGCATCTCTCTCTCCAGCACGGCGACAATCTGATGCTCAAGCGCATGAAGCGCCGCCACTCGCGCGAAGAAGCGATTGGCTTGGCCCAGCGCCTTAAAGCCAAGCGACCGGAGATCGCTTTTGGCGCCGACCTGATCGCTGGCTTCCCGACCGAGACCGAAGACGCGTTCGAAAACTCGCTCTCGCTGATCGAGGCTTGCCACATTTCCTTCCTGCATGCTTTTCCTTATTCCCCAAGACCCGGCACGCCTGCCGCCCGCATGCCGCAGGTCGATGGCGCGGTTATAAAAAGGCGCGCCGCCCGATTGCGCAAAGCAGGAGAGGTCGCACTCGCCCGCCACTTAACAAGCCATGTCGGTACCCGCGCCAACGGGCTGATCGAGACGGCCACGAGCGCCCGGCTGCCAGACTTCACGCCGGTCACGCTAGAGACGCCACAGCCCGACATGGCTGGACGTTTCGCCCCCTTGAGTCTAGTCAGCCATGACGGCAAAACAATAAAGGGCGCGCTCTAATGGTCTTCTGGTTCGGCAAGAAAAAGAAAGAGGCTCAAGCCAAAGAGCAAGCCGCCAAAGAGCTTGCCCAACAGGACGCCACCGAACTTGCCGCCACGCAAGACGCGGAGAGGGTAGAGCAGGCTGTCGAGGTCCAGCTAGCTGTTCCAGAACCTGTTATCGAGACACAACAACCTCAGCCTGTTATCGAGCCTCCCGCGCCGGAGCCAGCCGCGCCAGCGCCCGAAACAGAAACCCTCGAAGCCGCCGCCGAGGCTGAAACCAAAGCCCCAGGCTTCTTCTCCAAACTCTCCGCGGGCCTCAAGCGCTCTTCCTCAAAACTCTCCGGCGGCATCACCGGCGTGTTCACCAAGCGCAAGCTCGATGACGACACGCTCGAAGAGCTCGAAGACCTGCTTATCATGTCTGATCTGGGCACCAGCGTCGCACAGCGCGTCACCAAGAATATCGCCAAAGGCCGCTTCGACAAAGAGATCACCGACACCGAGATCAAACAGGCGCTCGCGAGCGAAATCACCGACATTATGAGCCCGCGCCAAGAGCTCATCGATTTCTCCGATGGTCCGCGCCCGCGCATTGTCCTCTTCGTTGGCGTCAATGGGTCCGGCAAAACCACAACCATCGGCAAGATCGCCTCGCGCCTGCAAGGCCAAGGTGCCAAAGCCATGCTTGTCGCCGCCGACACCTTCCGCGCCGCCGCCATCGAACAGCTCACCGTCTGGGGTGAACGCGCAGGCATTCCCGTCATCGCCAAAGCGCCCGGCGCTGATGCCGCAGGCCTCGTCTATGAAGCGGTCGAAAAAGCCAAAGCCGAGAATTTCGATCTGGTTCTGGTCGACACTGCAGGCCGCCTCCAGAACAAAACCGAGCTGATGGGCGAACTGGCCAAAGTCGTCCGTGTCGTGCAGAAACTCGACCCCGATGCCCCCCATGACACCATCTTGGTGCTCGACGCCACAGTCGGCCAGAACGCGCTCAGCCAAGTCGAAGCCTTCCGCCATACCGCTGGCGTCACCGGCCTCGTCATGACCAAACTCGACGGTACGGCTAAAGGCGGCGTGCTTGTCGCCATAGCCGAAGCCCACGCTCTGCCCATCCACTTCGTCGGCGTCGGCGAACGCGCCGAAGACCTGCAAGCCTTTTCAGCCGAAGCCTACGCCAAAGCGCTGGTGGGATTGGAAGAGTTTTAGGGCACTTTTGCCAAACAAAGCCTCAGGGTCCGTATGCCCTGCGACGGCAGGGCTGGCACACCTTGGTTTCGAGAAATGGGACGCCGCCCCTGCCTGCGCAGGGGACACGGATGGCCCACGTCTAACCGCACAACCTAAACCCGAAACTCAACCCCCACCAATTCCTCCGACAGCGTCCAGAGCCGTTCGGCCATAGCCTTGTCATTTGCCTGCGGGGGCAGGGCAACTTTGCCAGGCGGTCCGGTGCGTTCTTCTTTCCCCGTCGGCCCGATAAAATCCGCAGCTTGAACATCATCTCGCAAAGCCGCATAGAGCGTCGGCTCCGCCCCTTGTGCCGGCGTGGACACATTCATGAATTTCACCAAAATCGGCGCAAGAAACCGGATCGTACCCGACATATTCCGCGACAGATCCGTGTTTGATGCGCCCGGATGTACAACAAGCGGCTTAATCTTTTTTCCTGCCGCGCCGAGCCGGTCGCGCAGCTCCATCGTGAACAATATGTTCGCAAGCTTGGATTGGCTGTAAGCGTCCATCCCTTTCAGGCCCATAAACTCCCGACCCTGATCATAAATCCCCTCAAAGTTCAGATTGTCGAATTTGATCTCTGCACCTTCCCATTTGCCAGCCAGAGACGACACATTGATGACCCGCGTTTCCTCAGATTGGTCGAGCTTTGGCAACAACAGCGAGGTCAAAAGGAAATGCCCGATATGATTGGCGTCAAATTGTAGCTCCAGACCGTTCGGCGTAATCGTATAAGGCGGCCCCATCACGCCCGCATTGTTAACAAGCAAATCAAGCCGCTCGAACTGTTCGGAGAACTTGACGGCAAACGCCTTGATGCTCTCGCGGTCAATCAGGTCCAGCGGCAGAAAGCTTAGCGCGGCGTCCGGCACAGCCCGCTTGATCCGTGCCATCGCATCGCTCGCCTTCGCCTCTGTCCGGCAGGCCAGCACGACATGATGCCCCGCCTTGGCCAGCCCGAGACTCGTCTCAAACCCAAGCCCTGTATTCGCGCCCGTTACAATCGCTATTTTACCCTGACCCATTTGCCGATCTCTCCATGCTTTGAATGCGGAAACTATCCGCGATCGGGCTGGAGATGTCGAGGGTGTGACGTTGATGATGATTGAAAGAACGGTGGCGCGCGAATCGAGTCTTCTCAAGACGGCCAGTTTGCGCCTTTAAGTAGTGCGCATCATTGGCTTTGTCGAAAAAATATAGGAAAAGATCACAAAAACAACGATAAAAAACACGCAAAAAGTGAAAAGGATTAGCCGTTTGGTAACTCTTCCCCGTTAGGTTGCAACTATGGAGCCAAGGAAGCGAGCAATGAAATCAATATCTGATATGCGTAGACACAAGAGATCTGTATCGAGCAATAGACCCAGCCCGCGACCGATCGCGGCACTCTGCGTGGCAGCGCTGCTCTGTTCACCAGCAGCGCTCGCGCAATCAGGAGAAGTTGAAGCGACGCTGACCGCCTACGCCATAACCATCGAAGAAGATGGTGCAGAACGGGCAAGCCCTGCCAGCGAGATTAAGCCTGGCGGCATAATCGAGTATGAAATCGACTACCGAAATGCGACCGAAGACCCGCTCGAAAATTTCGTCATACTTGGCGATGTGCCAGACAAGACAACCTACCTGTCTGTGACGTCTATAGAAGGGTTTCAAGGCGAATTGGAAGTTCACGTGCCGGACATAGGCTGGAGCCTTGAGCCGGTCATCAGATATGTTCAAGACGACACCGGGGCATTGGTACCAATGACGGTTCAGCCAGAAGAATATGATGCATTGAGATGGCGTATGCCCAATGCACTAGCCCCGGGGGAGGAAATCTCGGTTTCCTACCGGATCCGAGTCAACAACTAGAAAAATACCAGAAAAACAATCTTTAAGTATTTTGACCTCGCCGAGGAGCAGGAAAGTCATGTCCAAATATCAATCCATCAGAAAGCGTGCGCTCGTCCCCACCATGGCGGTTAGCGTCACAGCGCTCGCCGTCGGCGCCGCGCTCGCCGAACCCCCGCCAGCGGACACAGTTATTGGCAACCAAGCGGCCGCGACATACACGTCAGAGGGCACGCAAGTGACGGTTCAGTCAAATCTTGTCGAAACCGTTGTAAACGAAGTCTTCGGGCTTGAACTGACCGCCAGTCAGACCCGTAGCGGCGCGCCCGGCGGTTTTGCCTTCTTCCCGCACACGCTGACCAATAATGGCAATACCGACGACCAGTTCACATTTGTGATTGATGAAACCGCGACGGGCGATGATTTCACCATGACCGATATCGCCGTCTTCCTCGACGCCAACCAGGACGGTGTGCCCGACAACGCAACGCCGATCACTGTAACACCGGCTCTTCTTGCAGGCGACAGCATTGGTATCGTCGTCCGCGCAACCATCCCTGCCGCGGCTGGAACAGGGGAGAGCAATGATTTCACCCTGACCGCGACGAGTGAAGGATCAGCCGCACCCGGAGAAACGCTCCAATCTGCGGTCAATACTGACACAGTCGACATCACGACAGATGGCATTCTGACCGTTCAGAAAGACCAGTCGCTTCTGACCGATGCAGATGGCAATGGTGTGATCAGCGTTGGCGATACGATCTCCGTCAATTTACAATACACCAATAGTGGTATCGGTGATGCAACGAGCGTTCTGATCGAAGACATCTTACCCGCGACAAACCAAAATGGCGATGCAATCACACTGACTTATGTCGCAGGCTCAGCGGTCTGGTCGGATGCGCCGAATGCGAACATTACCGATGAGCCGGGCAATACCGACGCGACCAATGGTCAAGGCGCAACGCTTGACTACCGGTTCGCTGGTCCGCTGACTGTGGTCGCTGAAATTGATACGGTCCCTGCTGGCCGCAGCGCATCTATCGAGTTCAATTATATTGTCACCGCAGCCCCTGAAGGCGGCATCGAAAACATCGCCACCGTGACAACCTCGACACAGACCCAAACCCCGTCCAACGGTTCGATCGTCGACGTGGCACCGGCGGCGGCATTGACCTTTGCCGACGCGGCAGGCCTGACCGTCGCAGCGGGCGGCACGGATGGCGCGGCCAATCTCGATTCCGCCGACACATCAACAAATGATGCCGATGGCACACTCAATGATCGTGTCACCAACACCGATGACGTGTTCGCTGGTAGCGCCATACCGTTTGATTTCGTCTTGACCAATCTCGGCAATGGCGCTGACACGTTTAGCCTGTCCGTGCCGACCGATAGTTTTCCCCTCGGAACCCGTTTTGACCTGGTTGCAGCAGATGGGGTCACCCCGCTGGTCGGTGATGAAGTGACGCTGGCCGCCGGCGAAAGCGTGCACGTGCAATTGATCGCCACACTCCCTGTCGGTGCACCCGAGACCGCCTCACCGGCCGGTTTCGCAGCCACCGTCAATGCGGCGTCGCAGGTTGATCCGGGTGCTGAGAATACGGTAACTGCGCTGTTTAATGGGGTCGTTGTCGTGCCCTCGATTGATCTGGTCAATACGGACACCGCTGGCACGCCCACAACAGGGATTGGGACCGGCAACACCGATGACGGTGGTGACCCCTTTGAGAATGTGACCACCGATCCGGGCACAAGTGTCAGCTTTCCGCTTCAGGTTGCTGTTCCCGCTGGAAGCCCGGCCAATACGTTCGAGCTGACAACTGGCCCATTGCCTGAAGGTTGGGTGGCAACCTTCTTCGGGCCAAATGGTGAGCCTATCCAGAATACCGGCGCGCTCATTCCAACAAATACCAATCCGGCAACGTTCAATTATACCGTTGTCATCACCGTCCCTGAGGGGGGCGATCCGGCCGACGTCCCCGTCGAGTTCTTCGCTACATCGCCCACCAATGGTGCAACCGACAGCGTGCTGAACGAAGTCACGGTCAATGAGATTGTCGATCTGGAGATCGTTGCGAACGCGACCACACAGGCAGCCCCCGGCGGAGTTGCGGTGACCTCGCATACGCTGACCAATCTCGGAAACTCATCCGTGATTGGCGGTGAGATTGGCCTCGGCACAACGGATCCGTTCACAGATTCCGGATTTACAGCCGCAATTTTCTTTGACGCCAATGACAATGGCATCCTTGATGCAACGGATCCGGTTGTCACTGATATTGGCGATCTTGTCGGCCCGGACGGTGTCGCAGGTCTATCACCTGACGAAACCGCTCGCGTTTTTGTCCGCATGCAGGTCCCGTCAACAGCGACACTCGGCATTCAGGAAACAGGCGATGTGACCTTGAGCGCTACCCTGGAAACGGACCTGGGCACAACGACGGATCAGAATCTCGACAACAATGAAGTGATCGACACGGTAACGGTTGTCTCCGGCGACATCGCTTTTGTCAAAGAGCAGGCAGTCGACGAAAATTGTGATGGCACATTGGAAACCGCCTTCTCGCAAGCGTCGCAAAATGCCGATCCGGGACATTGCCTCGTCTATCAGATTCGCGCAGACAATTCTGGATTTTCCGATGCGTCGGATGTTGTCATTCGGGATACGACGCCTGCCTTTACCAGCCTTGAAGACTGTGGCGGTGCCTGCGCAGCCACGTTCACGATAAATGGCTCTGCGGCCACGCTTCCAGTCCTTCCGCTGGATGAGGAGACAGGCCTGGTTGCAACATCAGCCAGCACCAGCGGCTTTTCGTTGACCCCCGGCCAACGCGCGGAGGTCCGGTTCACCGTACAGATTGATGAATAGGTTCGTGAGGAGAGGGGGTCACAGCCCTATCCTCGCAAAATTCAAGTCCAACTCTCTTCGGACTTGACCCTGGTGGGCGCAACTCTCCGCCCTTACGTCGCGCCCACCAGCAGTCTTCAGCATCGGCAAACCCGTCTTGCCGATGTCAGTAACAAGAACAGATCAGCCAGCCTCTTGGCACCGGACGGCCGATTGATCTGTTCCTGGTGGGTGCGGTTTCAACCGCCCTTGCAGATCGCACCCACAATATATCCTGTTGTTTAGAGTACCCCACGGAGTTCCCGTCATGTCACAGAAATACGTGCCAGCACTGCGCGCCACAAGCCTGGCGCTCGCAGCGGGCTTATCAGCCCCGATGAGTCAGGCGCGGCCGCCAGCAGGAGGGACTGATATCTCGAATGTGGCCTCCGTAACCTATTTGAACACACGTCTCGGCCTGACCGAAACCGTCCAGAGCAATAGCGTGCTCACGCGCGTTGGCGATGTACCCGCCATAGACATCACGGCCGATCAGACTTTTGTCCGGGCGCCCGGTGACAATGCCTTGTTCGCCTTCGAGATCGTCAACACGGGAAATGTCCCTGCCACTGTCAAGCCGGAGTTCGGAGATTTTGGCGGGAGTTTCGATTTCTCCCGCGCATTGGCCTATGTCGACCACAATAGGAATGGCCGCATCGATGCTGCGGACGAGCGGCTTGGCGGAGATACCAAGGTTGATTTGGACGTCGGGACGCAAGCGGGGATACTTGTCGACATTCGCGTGCCGGACACAGCCATAGCCGGGGCAACAGCGTTCGGGGTTCTACAGGCCTCCATGAGTGAGGCGCAGAGCTCAAGACCGCAACGCGCCCTCCTCTCCTCGGTGTCATCTGCAAATTTGGCCGCCAATCCGCTGAGCGCACGCGGCATCGTCGTGGTGACGGACCGCGTTGCCAGCTTGCAAAAATCGACCAGCGTGACCGAGAACCGCAGCGGTGGCGAGATCACCTACACGCTGAACCTGCGTAACAATTCTGATGACCCGATCCAGCCATCTGCTGACTTTGGCGGTCTGCCACTACGACTGGACGGGATCGAGCAGGATTTGCTGTTCGTCCGCGATAGCATTCCTGTGAACACAAACTTCAAGCGCATTGTCGATGCGGTAAATTTCGATCCAGTCTTCCACCGTCGCGGCGACGCACCGGAAGACTGGACAAGAACTGAGCCAAGCGAGCCGACCGAGATTGACGCTATTGGCTTTGTGTCAACTGTGCCGCTTCCGCCGTCCACCTCGATTGATATGCAGTTTACGGTGGAAATTGGCGAAAACACGGGCGGCGTGACGATCCTCAACGAGGCCGAATTCTTTCTACCTGAGGCCGGTGGTTCATCGCTCCTGACCAGCTCCAACCTGGTCGGCACCCCAATCGAAGGCGAGGGCGGTAACATCACATTCTATGGCGATCCAGGTTTTGCCGATCCGATCTCTGAAACGGCCTTTGAAGAAACTCTTTTTGTCGAGGTTGAGTCCGGTGCTTGTAATCTCTCAGCCGAGATTGATGAGGCCCAGCTTACCCTGATCACTGTTCCTGATGGCGATCTTGAAACATATACCGCCATTGAGACCGCAGCCAATTCTGGTGTCTTTCGCATTAGCGATATTCCGACAAGCGATGCGACAAACCTGCTTGAGAATGACGGCATCCTTCAGGGCTCTCGCCGATCGATAATTGAAGCGAGCGTGGATTGCGATCCGGACATATCCGGCGACCTTGTCCTCTCGCCAGCGGGCGCAGTTTTCCTGTCATCGACCAATGAGCCTGTCCCCGGCGCTCGGGTGGAACTGCTCAACGAGTTCGGCTTCACGCTTGATGAAACCGTCACAGACGCGGAGGGCTTCTACGAAATCAAGCCCGATCAACAGGGAGTCCACGCAATCCGCGTGACACCGCAGGGTGATTTGCAAGCCCCGTCCAGCCGCGCAAGCTTTGTCGGGTTCGGGCGCAACGTGCTCGCTGATGCGTCGTTTGCCGAACCTTTTGCGATAACGGCCAGCAGCACATTGACCGTAGATATTCCTGTAGACCCCAATCTTGATGGGGCACTGCGGCTCGACATTTCGGCAAACCGGCGCGAGGTCCAGCTCGGCGATGTGATCCAATACACAATCGATGTCCAGAATACCGCTCCGATTGCTGTGCAACAGACCGAAGTGTTCAACGACCTGCCGCGTGGCTTAGAGCTTATTGGCGGTTCGGTTCTGCTTGAGGGCGGGCCATTCGCGGACCCCGAACTGAACGCCATCGGACAATTTGTCTTCCCGCTTGGTTTGCTTCAGCCCAACGAGAAAGTCAGCATGACTTATGCTGCCCGCGTCCTTCCCACTGCAGGCAATGGTGATAAGGTCAATCGCGCTGTTGCGGCAGGCGAGCTGGTCGGGTTCGGAACTGAGACCATATCAAATACGGATTCGGGCACTGTCGTGATCAATAATGACAATGGTGTATTCTCCCGCGAAGGTGTCATCTTGGGAAAAGTCTTCCTCGATTGTGACGCAAACGGTCTTCAGAACGGCCCCAATGAACCGGGCATTCCTGGCATCCAGCTTCACACCCAGGAAGGGCTCTCTGTCATCACAGACGGGTCGGGTCGGTTCTCATTGTCTCAACTAGATCCGCGTACGCACATTCTCGATATTCGCGAATCAACCTTGCCAAAAGGAACCCATGTTGCGGTGACCCGTACACTGGACGCCGGACGCGGCGGCTCGCGCTTTGTATCGCTTCGCGCAGGAGACGTGCGTACCGAGAATTTTGCCGTGTCTGGGTGCGGGGAAGATGTGCTCGCCAATATCCGTGCGCGACTTGAAGCGCTCAACGCCCATTTCGTGTCGGATCCATCAACCAATCTTTCCGAAAGGGCGGACGAACGCTCGGCGGGACAGGCCGTTACATTCGACCGTATCGCCCATGGCCCCGACACCCAGCATGCCAGCACCCCCAAAACGGCTGCGCTTGTCTCTTCGGTCAATCCGGTCGCTGCCAATGACTTGACCGGCAACACATCAACGCGCGGCATCGCGGCCACAACCGCGAACCTACCCGAAATCCTGTCGAGCGCGCCCGACGGCATCCATTTTGTCGACCTGTTCGATCAGGACCAGCTGATCCAGCGTACCATCTCGGTGCGTGTCACAGCACCGGAAAACCTTGTGCTGGACCTGACCCTGAACGGCGCATCGATTAGTGCCGAGCGGATTGGCCAACGCATGTCCAATGGCACCCATCAGGCACTCGAATATGTTGCCCTGTCGTTGAGCCCCGGCGAAAATGAGCTTATCTTGACAGGCCGTGATGGGTTCGGGAATCCACGTCTTGTCGAGACGATCCATCTGACAGCGCCCGGCGAAGCGGCCAGAGTGCAATTGCTTGCGCCCGCCACAGCCATTGCCGATCCATCCCGACCAATCCCGATAAAACTACAAGTCGTCGATGCTGAAGGTCGGCCAGCCTCTGCATTGGTGGAAGCAACATTGTATGCACCTGAGGACCGGTTTGACGTTATTGATAGCAGCGAACAAACCCCCGGCTTGCAAACACTCATCGAAGACGGCCAAGCCCAGATCAATCTGCGCCCGTCTGACCTTGTCGGCACACGTACCATCCGCGTGGACACACCGTTCGGCCCAAGCGAAGCTCAAATCCGTTTCACGCCCGCGCTTGATGGCGACAAAATTGCAGTTGGCTATGTTGAAGGCGCGCTCGGCATTGCCGCCAATGGCGCCTCCAGCCTACCCGATATTTTCGGGCGCGACGAAATCTCCCCATTTGAAGACACCGAAGAGGGTGTAGAGGGCGCTGTCTTCCTGAAAGGTCGGCTTTTTGGAAACTCCCTCCTGACTTTCCGGCACGACAGCGCCCGCGACCCCGATAGCGGTCTATTCCGCAGCGTCGAGCCCGACGATTTCTACCCGGTCTATGGTGACCAATCCGAACGCGGCTTCGATGCCCGTTCACGCGGCAAGACATTCGCCAAAGTTGAGCATGGCAGCTCTTATGTCCTGTTTGGCGATGTCGCGTTTGATGCAGCCTCAGACGCCTTGCAGCTGGGCACATTCCAGCGCACGCTCGAAGGGGCCAAAGCCCACCTTGAAGCCGGCCGGTTCAGCCTTGACCTTTATGCGGGTGAAACTGACACGGGGCAGATCATTGTTGAGCTTCCTGCACTCGGTATTTCCGGGCCCTACAATCTGAACGTCGGCAATGTTATTGAAAACTCCGAAACCGTCGAATTGATCACGCGTGATCGCGATCAGCCCGACGTCATTATCCGGACCGAACGTCTTGGCCGCTTTTCCGACTATACGCTCGATTTCTTCAACGGCACGCTGATCTTCAACCGCCCCATCGGATCTCGTGATGCAGCCCTCAACCCTGTCGCCATTCGTGTCACTTTCGAAACAGACCCTGGCAATGGTGAAGACTATTGGCTCTTCGGTGGTGAGGCAGGCGTTTCGATCACCGACTGGCTTTCGGTTGGTTATCGCCAACTCACCTCCGACGGACCCGAAGGCAGCCCTGATGACCAAACCGTTCGGGCCGCCTATATTGCGGCTAAAGTTGGCAAATCCGGTCACCTCGAATTTGAAGCAGCCGAATCCGTCGACCCTCAGAACCGCTCCGGCACCGGCCTGAGGCTAAGTTATGAGCAGCAGACCGAGAAAGGCGCATTCGGCGCAAGATTGGCCACCACAACAAATGATTTCAATGCCCCCGGCGCTGGCGTGAATGCGGGCCGTGACGAAGCGCGGGTCTTTGCCAATCGTCGGGTGGGCGCCGGCACGCTAACAGGCGAGGGCATCTACACCGCTGACCAGACCAGCGAAGCCGAACGTTATGGCCTCGTCGGACGCTACGAAACCGTCATCAGCGACACGCTCCGCGTGCGAGCAGGCGGCCGCTTTGTCGATGACACAAATGCGTCCGGCGCAACCGAAGATGCGTTGACCGTGATCGCTGGTGTCGGCTGGTCGCCCAAAGCCATCGCCAATCTCACCGTCGATCTCGAAGCCGAACAGGAAGTCACCAGCGGCAGCCAGTCCCGCTTTGCCCTTGGTGCTGACTATGCGCTCTCGCCTAAGGCGCGCCTTTATGCCCAGAGCGAATATTCAGGCTCCCGCAGCGGCAGCTTTGGTTTGGCCGACACATTCAATGATGATGTCACCCTCAGGCTCGGCGGCGAGTATCGCTGGACCGACCGCGTCACGGCCTTTTCCGAGTATCGCTCCAATAGCGGCTTTTTCGACAGCGGCGTTGCCAACGGTCTCAGCGCCGGATGGTCCGTCTCGCCAAGCCTTAATCTGCGCACCCGGGTCGAACATGTTCAGCCCATTGGTGAACAGTTCCGCCGCAACACAGCCGTCAGTCTTGGCGCGACATGGGAACCTGAAAGCAAATCCCGCATTCTCGATGGCGATGTTGAATACGCCGCAGGCGAAGGCGGACAGCGCTCATGGTTTTTCTCCGCCAGCGCCGGACAGCGCTGGAAGGACATCACCTTCCTGGCCCGCAATCGCTATGCACAGACAGAATCTGCGGGCGAACGCCGCGAGCGGGACCGCTTGCGCGCAGGGGCGGCTTACCGACCCCAGAAACACAATCGCCTGAACGCTCTGGCTTGGTACGAATACGAAGTTGATGACAGCCCCGCCTTTGAAGAACAGCGCCATATCTGGTCTGTTGGCGGAGAGTGGCAACCAGGCTCACGCATCCGTTGGCGAGGACGGGTTGCCGGACAGCAGTTTGCATTTGATGGCGACACGTTCATTGAAAGCTCGACCACGCTTCTGGTTCAGGGCGGCGGGGAACTCGATGTCCACCAGCGCATCAATCTTGCGCTGAATGCGAGTCTGTTAGGCGACAGCGAGTTGGACAATCTCGTCTGGGGCATTGGCGGCGAGATGAACTTCAAACTGGTCGATAATTTCCTCGTCGGGCTGGGGTACAATTATTCCGAAGTTCAGGAAGAGCGTTTCGAGCGGCTCAACCGGTCCGGATTTTTCCTGAGGCTCCGCGTGAAGTTTGATCAAAGCGCCTGGAACATTTTTGATGCGCTGAGCTAGGCAAATCGTTTAGCCCCTTCTGGGAGAAACAATTTTCCTCTTTCAAAATCGGCCGCTAATCCTCTAATGGAGAATGCCCGTATCTGAAAGAGAGCCTGATTTGCCATTAGACTTGAACGTCCTGCTAGACCCGTCCCTTTTGGCGCTCAATCGCCGCACCATGCGGACAACGCGCGAGCCATACCTCACGGCCCGAACTGCCATCGAAGGCAAAGGCTCTTCCTTGCGGGCCTCGCTCGATGGGACATGGCGCTTCCAGCTTGTCGAAAATCCAGACGCGGCCCCGAAAGACTGGCAAACCGCCGAGACGAACCAGGCCCCATGGCGAGACATCAAAGTCCCCGGCGTATGGACATTGCAGAACACGGGTGACCACCCCCATTACACGAACTGGGTCATGCCGTTTGCCGAAGAAAAGCCACCCGCCGTCCCGGAAGACAATCCGACGGGTCTATACCGCCACGCTTTTAGCTGTCCACCCGATTGGCAAGGCCGCGATGTCCATATTCATATCGGCGGCTTTGAAAGCTTTCTCATGGTCTGGTGCAATGGCGTATTCATCGGCATGGGGAAAGACAGCCGACTGCCAAGTGCTTTCAATCTCGGCAAGGCGTTGAATGCAGCCGAAAACCAGCTGGCGCTCATGGTCGTGCGCTGGTCAGACGGAACATGGATCGAAGATCAGGACCACTGGTATCATGGCGGCTTACATCGATCCGTCTACCTTGAAGCGAGCGCCCGGACCCATATCGCGGACCTGCACATAGACGCTGACTATGATCCAGAGACCGGCGCGGGCCATGCTGGCCTAACCGTCTACGTTGATGGCCCCTCGGAGGGATACAAGACCCGCGCCCAAATCCTTGACAAGGATGGCAAGCTCATAGGCACATTCCCCGACGCCGCAGTCAGCCAGTTCGACGCGACCGCAGATGGTATTACCCAGCTCATACAATCTGTCTCCATGTTCGGCTACGCTGCCCGCGCAGAACTGAACCTGCCAAACATTGCGCCATGGTCCGCCGAAGTCCCGACGCGCTTCCAGCTTGTCACAGAGCTGCTCGACACGGACAACCAAATTATTGAGGCAAGTCGCATCTGGATCGGCTTTCGCCGCATCGAGACAAAAGACCGACGCCTCAAAATCAATGGCCGCGACATAAAAATCATCGGCGTCAATCGCCACGACCACCATCCCGACACCGGCAAGACGCTCACCCGCGACGAGATCCGTGCCGAGCTGACCCAGATGAAGCGTGCCAACATCAATGCGGTTCGCACAGCCCACTACCCGAACGACCCTGTCTTGCTCGACCTGTGCGATGAGCTTGGGCTCTATGTGATCGACGAAGCCAATGTCGAGTGCCATGGCCGCTACCAGCTTGTCAGCCGGGATCCGTCCTACCAGCAAGCCATTATCGGCCGCACCGTGCGCACGGTTATGCGCGACCGTAACCACCCTTCCATCATAGGCTGGTCCACCGGAAACGAGGCCGGCCACGGCCCCGCCCACAACGCCGCCGCCGCGATGGCCCGCCATCTCGATCCGACCCGCTTCGTTCAATATGAGGGCGCCATGCACAAAATGGGGCTCTTGTTCCAGTGGAACCGCGAAACCGGGCTCGCCGCGCCAAGCGACAGTGAACTGGCAGCTTCCGACATTGTTTGCCCAATGTATCCGCCAATTGACTATATCATCGACTGGGCAAACTGGGCCGAAGCGACAAAGCGCGACGATCGTCCAATGATCCTGTGCGAATACTCCCACGCTATGGGAAACTCCAATGGATCACTTACGGAATATGTCGAGGCCTTCTTCGCCCATGGCCCGCTTGCGGGTGGCTTCATCTGGGACTGGCGCGATCAGGGACTAAGCGCAAAAGATGAACACGACCGTTTCTATTGGGCCTATGGCGGCCATTATGATGACACGCCAAACGATGCAAACTTCAACATAAACGGCCTTGTCGGCCCAGACCTCACGCCGCACCCGCAGCTTCGCGAATACCAATGGGCCGCCCGCCCCGTCACCGCGACACGCTCGGACAAAGGCGAGATCACCTTGCACAATCGCCGCAGTGTTGCAGACACTTCGGACCTTTCCCTCCACTGGACGCTGCAACAGAATGGGGCGCCCATCGAGACCGGAACCCTTAGTCCCAAGATCAAAGCGGGTGCCACCAAGACCATCCCGCTCCCGACAAACACGCGCGGCGAGAGCCTCCTCATCGAATGGAAACTCGCCGAAGGCACCGCCTGGTGCGAGAAGGGCTATACGATTGCATGGGATCAGATCGTCTTGGAAGAGCCCGCCACACGCGCAAGGCCGGACTTCCCACCCATTCCGCGCTCCGAGTTCACCGAACCCGCGCTCTCCTGTGGACCCGCGGAAATCCGCTTCGCGCCCGATGGCCGCATCGACGTGATCAAGCTCAACGGCGCGCCGGTAATCCTGAGCGACCCCCAGGCCTGTCTCTGGCGGGCACCAACCGACAATGATGGCGGCAAACCGCTTGAGGATGCCGCCGCCCAACCCTTCCGTCTGTCGAACACAATGCGCTGGGTCGGGTATGGCCTGAACACACTGGAGCACGGTCCCGTCAAGCGAACTATGGAACGGGACGGGAACAGGGTCCGTCTCTATTTGCACAGAACATGGCAAGGCTCAGGCAACGAAACCCTTATCCATGAAACGCTCTGGACACTAACAGAAAATGGCGCGGACATAACCGAACGCCTCCAAATTCCCGACAACTGGCAAGATCTTCCCCGTATCGGCATCCGCTTTGAAGCGCCCTCGGCACTTGACCACCTCGCCTGGCGCGGCCTCGGTCCCGATGAAAGCTATCCTGACCGCAAAAGCGCACAAACTCATGGCCACTGGTACAGCACTATAGCTGACCAGTATCACCCGTTTGTCCGCCCACAGGAGCATGGCAATCATGAACAGACGCAGTGTTTCAACCTGCGTTCGGCCACAGGCGAGGGCGTGGAGTTCAGCTTCCCGCACCCGCTCGCCTTCACCGCTCGCGCCCATCATGACCATGCCTTGAACGAGGCGCAGACCCTCGCCGAGCTTGCCCCTTCACCAACCACCGAGATCCACATAGACGTCGCCACACGCGGCCTCGGCACCGGCGCCTGCGGCCCTGATGTGCTGGACCCCTACAAGGTGCACGGTGGGACATATGTCTTTGCGTGGTCGCTTGGTCTGCCGGACGACTAAACGGGGCGATCTTATCGTTTCGCCTCTGCATGAGCGAGCGATGCAATGTAACGGTCCTGCAAGCCGGTACTGACGGCATGGATTTTGTTAAAAGCCCCTTGGCTCGCGAAACAAAGGCGGCTTGAATGACATATAAGGCCGGAACAAAACCGTGACAGGTCCACTGGCACCCTCGACTAAGTCGAGCCTGCACCATTGACGGAACGAAGGATCGCGTTGATTTCTTCCGGTGCGAGGGTCATGCCGGTTTCCGCCCATCTCAACAACACACCCTTCATCCCCCAGTGACGAAAGGTTGTCAGATATGGGTCCATTTCTGCATGGATAATTTCCATATCAACCAGCCTGTCCAGTAAGGCATCAAGTTCCGAAAAAATCACTGGGCGTAGCGTCCCTATCGTCACAAGATTGAAAACATCCTGATTGGCTTTCCAGAATCTCAGAGTCTCGAGATTGATGTAATCTAGGTCTGCCGCAGCGTTGGGGTGCGCCTGAAGGCGGTCGGCATATGCATCAAAGATTTTCCGTATCCTTGATCGGATCACATCATCCTTATTGGAAAAATGACGATAGAATGTCTGGCGTCCAACACCTGCTTTCTGGCAAAGCCTTGAGACGGTGATCGAGGTATAAGCGTCCTCTGCCACCAGCGTGATAAGGGCTTGCTCTATCCAGATTTTTGTGCGGGCGATTTGCCCGGCTTTGCGACTTTTATGGAGCACCTGACCTGTCATTGTCTCGTATTCGCCGCTGAGCCGCCTTCTTTCCTTGACGGTGTTTCTATATGGAGCAACTGTCTCATATCAAGTTTAAAAATCCAAACTGTGTTTTTGACGTTTGTTAATTCGCTCAGCACGGGATTTCGGGTTCGAACGAGGGAACATATGACACTGGACGCTTCATTTCTCTATAATCCTGCAAGCTGGGCGGACGATGCAGCCATCCACGATCTGTTCACCCAAATGCGCGCTCAAGACCCGGTTCATTTTTGCGAAGCCGAAACCCATCCGGATTTATGGCATGTCACCAAGCATGCCGATATTTTTGATGTGGAACGCCGAACACAGGACTTTCTGAATGAGCCGCGGCTTGTCATTGCGACAAGCGACCAGGAGGTCAAAATACGGCATAAAACACCAGATGGCTCGCTCAATCGGATACGCTCTCTCGTCACCTATGATGCGCCCGAGCATCAGAAACTGAGGTTGCTCACGCAAGCCTGGTTCATGCCGAAAAATCTTGGCAATCTACAAAACCGAATAGAGGCGTCGGTTGAGATTGGAATGAACGCCCTGAGAGGCGCTGGCGGCGTGACGGATTTTGCCAGAGAGATGTCGCTCGAATATCCATTGCGCGTGATCATGGCCGTCCTCGGTGTCCCCGAAGATGATTACGCCACGATGCTACGGCTAACGCAGGAACTTTTCGGACCAGAAGATCCGGACATCAAGCGCAAGATGCCCGACGGTGGCGATCCAGACGCCGCGATCGCTCAAACGATTATGGAACTCTTCGCCTATTTCAGCGCACTGACGGAAGAGAAAATCAAAAACCCCAAAGACGATGTTGGCACCATCATCGCCAATGCTGTTATTGATGGCGAGCCATTGGATGTGATGGGCAGGCTCGGCTATTACATTATCGTAGCAACAGCGGGCCACGACACGACAAGCTACTCGCTCACGGAGGCGGTCTATCAATTGGCGCAGAGCCCCGATCTATACAACCGGTTAAAGGCGGATCCGGACACCATCGCGCCGCTCGTGACCGAAGAAGCCATTCGCTATGCCTCGGCCGTTCGCCACTTTATACGAACGGCCGTTGATGACACCGAGCTGGGCGGAAAAACCATCAAGAAGGGCGACTCTGTCATTCTCTGGTACCCCTCCGGCAGTCGCGACGAAGATCTGTTTGAAGACCCACATAGCTTCAATATTGACCGGCCGCGCGACAAGCGCCACGCCGCCTTTGGTCATGGCGCACATATGTGCCTCGGCATGCATCTGGCGCGTCAGGAGATCACCGCATTTTTGAAAGCCATCGCGAAAGACGTTGACGCCCTGGAGCTCACAGGTGACCCCAAATATGTGCAGGCGAACTTTGTGGGCGGAATAAAATCCCTCCCGATCCGGGCGACGTTGAAATAGGACATTGAAGATGAAGATCAAAGCTGCCGTCGCGCATCAGGGCGATCCCGCATTTCGGTATGAAGACGTTGAAATTGGCCCGCTGCGAGACAATGAAATCCTTGTGCGCATTGCCGGTGTGGGGCTTTGTCACACTGATCTCGTTTTCAAGTCAGGGGCTGCGCCCTATCCGTTTCCAGCCGTTTTTGGACATGAAGGGTCTGGAACTGTGGAGGCGGTTGGGCGCTCCGTGACGAAAGTTGCAACGGGTGACAGCGTCTTGACCACCTTTCGGTCTTGCGGGGCGTGCGACAGATGCGATTCCAGCGACGCACCTTATTGCCGGACGATGCCACTGCTGAACTATACCGGTAGACGCGAGGATGGAACGAGCGCCCTTTCAAATGCAGATGGCGATGTCTCTTCGAACTTTTTCGGCCAGTCGAGCTTTGCAAGTCACGCGGTGACTTATGAGCGCAATGTCGTGAAGGTTTCTGGTGACCTGCCTCTGGAAATTATGGGTCCGCTGGGCTGCGGGATACAAACCGGAGCTGGTGCCGTAATGCGATCACTCGATGCCAAAGCAGGAAGTTCGATCCTTATTGCAGGCGGTGGATCCGTCGGCCTCAGTGCGGTTATGGGCGCAAAGATTGCCGGATGCTCAGCAATCATTCTGGTCGAACCCATGCAATCGCGTCGCAATCTTGCGCTGGAGCTCGGCGCCACCCATTGTTTCGACCCAAACGAAACACCAGATCTGAATGAGGCCGTCAGAGCCATTGTGCCGATGGGCGTCGATAATGCGGTTGATACGACTGGCATCCCTGAGGTGCTGAATGACCTCTTTTTATGCCTTGGCTCCAAAGCAACGCTCGGCATTGTCGGAATCAGCCCGCCAGATACACCCGTACCGGGCATACTTGGAAACATGCTGACATTCGGGCAAAGCATTAAAGGAATTATTGAGGGCGATTCGGATCCAGATACGTTTTTGCCTGAACTTGTTGAGCATTTCGCCGCTGGCAGATTGCCTTTCGACAAATTGGTCAAAACCTATCCACTCTCAGACATCAATCAAGCCGTCGCCGATCAGCATGCCGGTCTCTGCGTCAAACCCGTTCTAATCCCTGAGACTTAGACGAAGAAAAATGTTTACCGAACACTATACAATGAGCATTGATGGTCAGGCCGTAAAAGGCGCCGAGAGCTTCGAGATCATCAACCCTGCGACCGCTGAGCCTTTCTCGTCCGCACCAGACTGCACCGAAGCTGAACTCGACGCGGCGGTTCAATCGGCGCGCAATGCACAAGCTGCTTGGGGGGCTTTATCATTTGAAGACCGCAAGCCATATCTGCTCGCTCTGTCCGCAAAAATTGCCGAGCATGGAGAAACGCTATCCCGCCTGCTGACCAAGGAGCAAGGCAAGCCATTCCCTGATGCCATGGCAGATGTCATGGGCGGTGCTTTCTGGCTCGCCGAAACGGCAAAGCTGGATATCCCAGAACATGTGACCGAAGAGTCCGAAGAGCGCCGCGCTGTGACGCGCTATGAGCCTGTCGGCGTTGTGGCCGGACTTGTGCCCTGGAACTTCCCGATCCTTCTGGCAATGTTCAAAGTGGCGCCAGCCCTGCTGGCCGGAAACACAATGGTTCTGAAGCCTGCCCCGACAACGCCATTGACCACATTGCGCATTGGCGAGCTTGCGAGGGAGGTTTTCCCCGCCGGTGTCTTGAATGTCGTGTCTGGCGGCGACCGTCTTGGCCCATGGCTGACCGCACACAACGGCATCGACAAGATCAGCTTTACCGGATCAACAGAAACCGGCAAACGGGTGATGGCGAGCGCCGCCCCAGATCTAAAGCGCATCACACTGGAACTTGGCGGCAATGATGCGGCGATTGTGATGCCGGATGTAGATGTGGACGCTGTCGCCAAAAACCTCTTCTGGGCCGCATTTAGGAATGCTGGACAGATCTGTATCGCCACCAAGCGAATGTATATCCACGAGGACATCTATGAACCGTTGACGCAAGCCATTGTCGACTATGCCAAAACGGTAAAAGTTGGCGACGGCGCCGATCAGGGCAGTCAGATTGGTCCCGTGCAGAACAATCGACAATATGAGCGCGTTCTTGAGCTTATTCAGGACGCCAAGGACAAGGGTTATGAGTTTCTGGTCGGCGGAGACGCTTCGCAAGCACCGGGATATTTTGTGCCTGTGACGATACTCGACAACCCACCGGAAGATGCCCGGATCGTTCAGGAGGAACAATTTGGACCCATTCTGCCGCTGATGAAATTCTCTGATCTGGACACGGTCATTGGTCAGGCCAATGCCAGCGAATATGGTCTCGGCGCGTCGGTCTGGTCGAGCGATATCGAACGTGCTGAAAAGATCGCTCAAGAGCTTCAGGCAGGGACGATCTGGATCAATGAAAGTCAACACTTGTCTCCCCATTCAGCTTTCGGCGGCAAGAAGCAGTCCGGCATCGGCGTCGAAGGCGGGCTAGACGGCCTTTTGGAATTCACCAGCGCGAAGACCGTTTTCACACGCTTCAAACCGGCCGAAATTGCTTGAGTGCGCAGGTGAAATAGCTGGCGGGTTTCGCGCGCCTGTTCGAGCGTGCGCACCGATTGATCGCGAAGACTTGAGAAGGAATGCGTTATGAATGATTTAGACTTTTCGGGAAAACGGGTGCTGGTTGTCGGCGGCTCAAGCGGTATCGGCAACGGTATCGCTCGCGGGTTTCTCGCGCGCGGGGCCGAGGTGC
>CAZMMU010000011.1:2275-71872 GCA_964567455.1 uncultured Hyphomonas sp. | reverse complement strand
TTGATGAGGGCTGTTGCGAATGCAATGGCGCCACCCGCCTTTAACAGTTCGGGCTCCCAGGTCATCCACTGCCCAAGCTTCGCGCTACCGAGATAGTCCACATTCAGCGATATGGTCACAAGCCCCGAGATCGGGCGGCCATCTGCCTTCATGGCCTGACCACACGTATATCCCATCGTATTGTCTGCCAGTGCGGCAATAAAGCCGCCATGCACCAGGCCGCGTGAATTGCAGTGCTTCTGGTCAAGCCACACGCCGAGATATACGCTACGTTCGTTCACGCACTTGTAGATTGGCATCCACGGCGTTGTCATAGGGGAGGCACGGCTGTGAAGCCTAAATCCCTCGGGCGGAGCGAGATCACTCATTTGGCGCGGCTCATCTTGGCAATCAACTTGCCAACATCATACTCGTCATCGCCCTCATAACGCGGCGCATAGGTATCGTAGGCATGGTCGAGCGCCTCGCAGCGGGGCGTGATGCCATCGCGATTGCAGGCATGGGTGACAATGAATCGTTCGCCAGCATGTATTTGTGCGGCCACTTTCGCAGCAAACCTATCTGTCTCCATCGCTAGCCCCCGGATCGCTTCGGGGATCATCTCGCTCGCGACAAAGCCGGGAAAGATTGTACCGACGGTAATATAGTCAGGCATTTCCGCACGGAAGGCCTCGGTCAGTCCCAAAACGGCATGCTTGGTGGCGACATAAGCGGCAGAGTTCGGGACAGCGACAAATAGAGAGTTTTCAGAGCCGAGATTATAGATCGCCGCTGGGGTTCCTTGTGTGATCATCCGTCTGCCAAACGTGGCGCAACCATGCCAGACACCGAAAAAGTTGACGCCGAATATCTTGTGAAGTTTCTCTAGTGGCAGATCGACGAGCGGACTTTGCCCCACGCTTATCCCTGCATTATTGATAGCCAGGTCAACTTGTCCAAAACTGTCCCACGCAAAATCGGCAAACGCTTCGACGCTCACTGGATCGGAAACGTCCATCACCATCGATTTGGCCGAAACCCCAATATCGTGAAGCAGCTCAATCGCCTGATCAAGTCGTTCGGGACGCGGTTCACCAATGACAATGTTGGCTCCCTCCTGACCGAACGCCTTAGCGAGCGCAAATCCGATTCCGGTTGCCCCGCCTGTTATTGCAACAGTCTTTCCCCTATAGCCCGCCATTGCCTCCATCCTTCCCGTTCAACTTCTTGATCTCGTTGCGCAGCTTTCCTGGCGCGCGCTTATGATAGCGTTGCATGGCGAACCAAGTGGCGAGAAACATTATTCCCACATATAGGAAAACCGTTGCCAGCGAGTGCGGTAATTCCCCAACGTCGAACCAGCCAAGCTTCCCCGTCCTCAACCAGACAAAATTCCAGACAAGGTTGAACACGCGTAATGCAATCAAAATCGATAGGGATGCGCTGATGGCCGTGACAAACAGATACTTGCCAAACCGAGGTCCCTCAGTGCGCATGTAGATCTCGCCATAGGCGTTTTCGAACACATGGTCCTCCAGCGTGCCATCGGCCTTGGAGGCGACGAATGTATCCCGCGCTTCGGACTTTGCCTGCATGTGCCGGAACACCAGGTAACCGCCCCACAGCGCGAAGGCCAACAAAACGACGACAACGATCAATGGACCCGACATGCTATACTCCAAACCAAGGGTTCAACCCGCTTAGAGCACACGAACCCGTTCATAGGTCAACATACAGCGTTTGCGAGCAATTCCCCAATGATAGTTATGCAACTTGCCGCTGGCCGATAGCGCGCGATGACATGGAATGAACCAGCTGAGTGGATTGGCACCGACCGCAGCCCCCGTCGCCCGCTGAGCCTTGGGCCGCCCAATTCTCTTGGACAAAGCCCCATACGTCTCTGTTTGACCTGCAGGGATGTCGAGCAAGGCGCGCCATACCTGGCGGCGAAACGGCGTCCCATAGAGGGAAAGCGGCAAGGGCTCATCGGTTTCGAAGGCCCGCCTTGCCCAGTCGCTTGCAACCTTGTCATCGCGTACAAACTCAGCTGCCGGATACCGCCCCATCAAATCTGCAAAAGCTTCACGCTCGGGTCGGCCCTGATGTTCAAAACCCGTTCGCTTTGGCGCATCTTCATCAATAAACCCCAGTCCAACGAGCCCTCTGTCTGAAACCAACCAGACCCCCATACCGAAAGGCGTCGGTGCGCGACCGATTGTCAGGACAGCCCCCTTGCCACCAGATTTCGCTTCCCCCGGGCTCAGCCCTTCATGAGCCACGAACAGATCGTGTAATCGGCTAGGTGCCGACAGCCCGGTTTCATAGGTTGTTTGCAGAACACTCGCGCCAGCCCTGAGCAACTCGCCTGCCTCCCCATGAGCAAGGGCGGCCTGATATTGCCGGGGAGACAGCCCCGCCCAATTTGTAAATTCGCGCTGAAAGTGGCTTGCAGACAAGCCAAGCAATCGAGCGCAGCTACGCAGGTCCGGCCAGTCGCGCCAATTGTCTCCGAGAATTTCCAATGCGACCGCCATACGCTCGTAACTCTTATGGCGGTTTTTCGGGTTCGGTTCGCTTTCCATCCTCGAATATTATCCCCTCATCAGGCGAAGACCACCCGATTCATGCGCCCCTCGCGAGATTTTCCTTAACAAAGTGTAAATTTCTTGTTTCGCTAACCAAATGACTAGTATGGCATTCCGATTCCTTGCGCTGCTCTTTGCGGTTTACTCTGCCCCGTTGCCAGAGGCACCCGCCCAACAAGGTGAACCGATAAAGCTGATTATCTCGTCTGTGGTCGCAAACAACAATGCTGTCTGCGCCATCGACTGACCTATTCCAGGGCCGTCAGGGTGTTGCCAGCAAAATTTGTGCGCTGGAGAAGGGTGTCATGCCCCTGCCCAGAGCCGCAACAAATTGGAGACGGTTTTGTCGAGGACAAGCCGCTCGGTCTCGGAACTTGGATGGGAGCCCAGGCTGGTTCGCACGCGGTCGAGATCGAAGAGGATTTCGCGTTGGGCTGCATCGCGAATATGGCTTTCAATCCAACCGACAAGTACAAGGCGGACGCCTTCCGTGACGGGGCGGACCTCATGGATAAGCGAGGATGGATAGAGCACCAGATCGCCCGCTTCAAGTTTGATAGATTGGGTGCCAGACGCAAAATCGAGCGCCAATTCGCCTCCCTCATAGCCGTGTGGAGTGTTCAGGAACAGCGTGAATGACAAGTCCGAGCGCAACTGCGACTGGCCTTTTCCCATAATCGCATTGTCGACATGGGCGCCGTATCCGCCCCCTTTCGTGGTTTTGCTGAGGAGTAGTTTCGAATAAGTGCGCGGGCGCGCGGCGGATTGAAAAACGGGTTGGCTGGCAAGCGCGGCGCGCGCCATCGCGCCGATTTTCTGTCCTGCCTCGCTCGACAAATCCGCCTGTTCATTGCGTTTTACGGCACTGGCATGCCTTCCTGCCGTCGAAGCACCATCATACCAATCTAATTGACCGATGAGCGTTTCTACCTCGGCAAGTCGGGTCTGGGTGAGCACATTGCCAATAGTCAGAAACATGAATAACGCTTACTTGGCGATGGACAGTTCAAGCCTTATCAAGCTGACCTGACTGGAGACGGCAGAGACAGACGCGGGCGTATTTGTGCTGACCGGACCTTCCGGCCAGAGCGAAATAAGAGAGTCTAGTTCGGCGCGCAAAACTTCACTCGCGTCTCCACTCAGATCGTCTGCATAAGATCGTGCGACAACCGCAAACCCATAGGCATCCTGAAATTCCCCAATATCCACAATGCGATCTTCGGACACGCCGATGGTGTACTCTTCGACAATCGTATCCAGAAGGTACTCTATAAGCTCTACTTTATTCCCGCCGGCGGCTTGGGCCATTGCGCCGAGATTAGCTTCAGCAGCAACAAGTTGCGGCTCGACCTCGGCAGCCGATTTGCCGGCCTTGAGCGCCTCGGAAACGGCCTCGAATATGTCGGGCTCAAAACCAAGCCCCGCAAGACCTTCGCGCTCGGACGCGTGCGTTTCGGAAACAGGATGGAGAAGGTGCTTTGCGGCTTGCTCGGCATAACCTGCGCGGTAGAGCGCGAGCCCGGCCTCGACATGTCCGCTCATAAAGGCCAAGCGTTTGGGCAGTGAAAGGACTGGTCCACCCCCTTCGCCTTGCTCGCCAGCTTCTCCACTTTCTCCAGCCTCCCCCTGCTCTCCAGCTTCTCCGGCCTCGCCATGTTCTCCAGCCTCTCCGGCCTCGCCGTGCTCTCCCGCTTCTCCGGCCTTGCCTGCTTCAACCTCAGTTGAGAGGCTTCGTTCGCCGTCCTCACCGCCGCACGCAGCAAGGCTGGCCGTGCCGAGCATGGCAAGTCCAAGACCTAGATGGGTCCATCTTTTCGGGGTGAAGCTCATGCCTGTCTCCTTGGCCTCTGACTACCATTTCCCGACAGTCTTATGCCGAGTAGGTTTCAATGTAAATGAGAACTGTTCTCAGCTAATTCAGTTTTCACGATGCGTCTTCAGACAACTAAAAGTCGTTGATCGTCACGACCCATGGACAAAATGATCGGGTCCGATTCCTGGCGCTCGAGAAACTCTTTCTTGCTGGACAAGCCTTGCCAGTTAATGCCGATAAGCGATTGGGCCACAGCGCCACCGAGTGTTGTTCCCGGTCCGAGGATGATGATTTTCTCAGGCGCAAACTCGCGGACGCTTGTCTGAATAGCCCGAGTGAAGTCGTAGGTTTGAGTGACCTGTGCGCCAAGTGTGTAGGCTTGGAGGGCTCGGGGGTCTGTGGTGGCGTATTGCCAGATGTGGCCGCGCCCATCAATCATGGGAACCGTTGGCTTCCGGAATAGCTCAGCTCGCAGTTCAGCCAGCCCACGCTCCGAAACGGGGCGCTGCAGGTCGGTATGAAAGGCGGCATGGTTTGCAAGGGTCATCGGGAACCGATCAATCACGGGTAAGCGCGCGCTGATCGCTGCAAGCCCTTGCTCGTTCCCGGCTAGCACCAGCATACCGCCGAGTTCGATCGAAATACCAATCTGCGTATCATTGCTCTCGTTGATCTCATTCATCAGCGCTATGATTTGTGCGCGTCTGCCGGGGACCGGTTGCCAGTTCTCATCAACAAGCGGGTAGACCAGTTGTCCGCCCAACAGTGTTTCCTGCATGAAGGTGCCCATTGTGTTGACGATGCGGGCTGCCCCTTCCAGTCCAGCGGCTTGGGCACAGCCGAGCGAAATGTACCAACCCATCGAATTGCCCGTAACAGCGACGGGTTCGAACCTCTTACGATCAATCGCTTGAAAGTCCCCCATTGCGCAGGCATGGATGAGCAAAGAAGCGTTGTCACCGCGCGTATGAGTGGCGACGCTATAGCGGTCAGCGCCATCGAGCGATTGTAGGCTTGGCTGGGACAGTCGCGCGCGCTCAGCCTCAAATGTGGCGAGCATATCTTTGCGTTGGCTATGGTGTCTGGCGAGGTAACCCAGCTCCGATTTGTTGTAGGTGCCGCGCCCCGGACAGACGATCAGAGTTGTCGCGATTCTGCTCATGACCGCTCTCCGCCCACCAGATCAAGGGCTGCCTGGATAATGCTCTCCTTGCTTGGCAGCGTAACGGTTGCGCCTTTGCCGAGGGGGATGAAGCTGTCCTCTGCGGTGAGCCGAGCAAGACCCGGCTTGTGCTTTGTGCCCTCCATGACAAGCGCCATAAGCGCTTCACTCTGTGAGCCCGTCTTGCGGCATTCGTCCACAATCAGAACGTTCCTGCACGGAGCTATGGCCTTGAGGATTGCGTCTTCATTGAGCGGCGCAAGCCAGCGAAGATCGACAAGTCTTGTTTTGATTTTGTGAGATTTACTTAGCACTCGCTCGGCCTGTCGAGAGAGATAAGTGCCGTTTCCATATGTAAGAATAGCCAGATCTGTGCCCTTGCCGAACTGACCTATATCACCGAGTTTGACCGGATCGCCCTTCCCTGGCGGCTCATAAAGGCTCGTCCAGGCTTTGTCGTCAGGGACGTGAAGATCGCGCATATTATAGAGCGCAATTGGCTCAATAAAGACGATAACGCGCTGCTCTTCGCGCGCCAGCCGGACACATTCGCGCATCATCTGGACCGCATCGCGGCCATTGCTCGGGCAGGCAATGATGAGGCCAGGAATGTCCCGCAGGACCGCGAGCGAGTTGTCATTGTGGAAATGCCCGCCAAAGCCGCGCTGATAGGCGAGCCCCGCAATGCGGATGATCATCGGGTTAGTGTATTGGCCCTTGGAGAAAAAGCTGAGCGTTGCCGCTTCGCCGCGCAGCTGGTCTTCGGCGTTATGCAAATAGGCAAGAAACTGGATTTCCGGAATTGGCAGGAAGCCTGTCTGGGCCAGGCCAATGGCGAGGCCCAGAATGCTCTGCTCGTCGAGGAGCGTGTTGATAACGCGGCGCGGACCGAAGCGCTGGGAAAGTTTGGCTGTGACGTGGTAGACCCCGCCCTTGGGGCCAATGTCTTCGCCAGCCATGACGATACCTTCATGCTCATGCATAAGATCGGCAAGCGCCCAATTGAGCAGTTTCGCCATCGGCTGGGGCTTGTCCATCTGTTTGAGGTCGCTGCCGAACAGGATTTCGCGATCATCAGCAGACGGGTGATTTGTCGGCGCAATCTCTCGCTTGGGGGGGACGATAGAGGCCATGACCGAACCAGGCGTCAAGAGCTTGGGGCGGGTGATGATTTCACCACTGATGCGGGCGATACGGTCTTCGAGCTGTTGGTAGGATTGTAAGATCTCATTCGCGGTCATAGCGTCTGCATCGAGCATGAGGCGGGCGCCGTGCAAGAGCGGATCATTGTCTTCAGACGCTTCAATTTCATGCTTGCTCATGTAAGCCGTTTGAACATCTGAGCCCGCGTGCCCGTAAAGCCGCACGCAGCGCATGTGAAGGAAGACCGGCTTCTTGTGCTTGCGGATATAGCGCGCTGCGTCGGAGACGGTTTGGTATGTGTCCAGAATATTGAGACCGTTACAGCTCATATATTCGAGCCCGTCACGATTGCGGAAGCTGGTGGCGATCCAATTGTCCGGGGTGCGGGTGGAAATGCCGATACCGTTGTCTTCACACACGAACAGGAGGGGCAAATCTATGCCCTGATAAGTGGTCCAGCAGGCTGTGTTGAATGCCCCTTGCGAGGTCGAATGGTTGGCGGACGCATCCCCGAAGCTACACATGATCAGCGCGTCATCGGGCAAAACTGGAAATTCGGGCTGCACGTGACGCTGGAGACCGATGCTGAACGCCGCGCCAACGGCTTTGGGCAAGTGGGATGCGATGGTGCTCGTCTGGGGCGGGATATTCAGGCGTTTGGAGCCAAGGACTTTGTGACGCCCGCCGGAAATCGGATCATCGGCAGAGGCGGCGAAGCTTAGCATCATGTCCCAGAGCGGCGTTTCGCCAGGCATTTGGGTTGCACGCTGGATCTGGAATGCGGCGTCACGATAATGCAGGAAGGCCATGTCCGTCGGACGCAGCGCGGCGGCGATGGCGGCGTTGCCTTCATGCCCCGAACTGCCGATTGTATAGTAGCCTTCCCCGCGCTGCTGAAGGTGTCGTGCAGCCCGGTCGAGCTGTCGGCTCGCCATTTGAGATAGATATATCTGCGCAAGGTCTGTCTGGCTTAAGCCGGTCTGACTTAGGTTCACATCCCCGCTTGATGCTGGAAGATCTTCGGCAGCAACCTTGGCAAGAAATTGCTCATGCACATGTGCGGCGCGGTCGATTGCCATAGCCTTGATCACCTTTCTAAGCGGCCTCGCCAAAATGGGCGGGTATAGCGCTTATAGTTAGGCAATTTCGATTGGGCCAGCGGGCCTGTACAAAATCTACTCGGCCGCGACTGTCTCCGCGCCGGCGACGGCATGCTTTCTGGCAAAGACCATGAAGCCATCGTCGAGGTCACCGTATTTCAAGGCTTTGATGTCGGCCGCATAGTCGTGCAATTGCTGCCAAGGCTCTTCAGTGCCTTCTTTGGGAAGCCGATCGACCGCGCGGGCGAAATAGCCAGAGCTAAGCGGGATCATATCGTTGATCTCGACCTTGTTATCGTCAACACGGGGTACGCAGAAATCCGCATCGGTTTCGTCGATCCGGTTGAGCAAGCGGCACACATAATGACAGGTCAAATCGGCCTTCAGGGTCCATGAGGCATTGGTATAGCCGAACACGTTGGCGAAATTCGGCACGTCGCGATACATCAAGCCTTTATAGGTCAGAAGATTGTTTGTCTGCAGGTGCTGGCCATCGACGTTCAGCTCCATCCCGCCAAGGAATTGAAGGTCCAGCCCGGTCGCTGTTACGATGAGATCAGCTTCAAGCACTTCGCCTGTTTCAAGCTCGATGCCTTTTGGAACAAAGCGCTTGATGTGGGCGGTTTTGACGGACGCCTCGCCCGATTTGAGCGCATTGAACAGATCGCTGTCGGGCACAAGGCAAAGGCGTTGCTCCCACGGATTGTAACTCGGTGTGAAATCGGTCTCGATGTCGAAGCCGTCGCCCAATTCCTTGCGGACCTTTTTGAGCAGGGTTTGCTTGGTTTTTTCTGGTTTTGACTGGGTCTGGTTGTAGAAGAAGCGCCCAAGGGTAATGTTCTTCCAACGCGAGAACCGATAGGCGAGATTTTCAGGCAGGATCGTGCGGGCAAAATTGGCGACTGTGTCACGTGCTGGCCGGGAGATGATATATGTCGGCGAACGTTGCAGCATGGTGACGTGCGCGGCCTCTTTGGCCAATTCGGGCACCAGTGTCACGGCGGTAGCACCGCTGCCGATGATGATGACTTTCTTGTCTTTATAATCGATCTCTGACGTCCACTTTTGGGGGTGGGCAATCTCGCCCTCGAAATCGGAGAACCCTTCGAAATCCGGCGTATAGCCTGCTTCGTAATTATAGTAGCCCGAGCACATAAACAGGAAGCGACAGGTCAATTCACGGGTGGTATCGGCATGCTCGGCTGTGACAGTCCAGAGCGCGGTTTCGCTTGACCAGCTTGCTGCGACCACTTTGTGACCAAATCGGATGTGCTGGTCTACGCCATGCTCGGCTGCGGTTTCGCGAACATATTTGCGGATATTCGGGCCGTCGGCGATGGCCTTGGCTTCCGTCCATGGCTTGAATACATAACCGAGCGTGTGCATATCGCTGTCCGAGCGGATGCCGGGATACCGGAACAGATCCCAAGTGCCCCCGATCGCGTCGCGGCTTTCAAGGATCGCATAGGTTTTATCAGGGCAATTGGTCTGCAGATGGACGGCCGCACCGATGCCAGACAATCCGGCTCCAACGATAAGTACATCAATATCTGCATCCATAATCGTTCCTACCTTTGTGTCTCGGGTTTTCGCCCAATTTATGAATGATGAACCTATCTCGTTTTGTTCATAAATTCAATAACCGCCTTGGACAGCGCTTTTGGCTGGTCTTCCTGCAGGAAGTGTCCGGCATCCTTAATGGTGACATGTTCAACACCAGATGCCCCCGGCACCCGCGTCTGAAAAACTATCTCGCCGCCACGACTGACCGGATCGCCATCGCTGAACGCGGTCAGCACTGGCTTCTCAAACGTTTCGAGCACTTTCCATGCCGTGTCATTGTCCTCGCGCACGCTTTGGTGTTGCGGCAAGAGCGGGACCAGCGACGGGAAGGCTCTTGCACCAGCGACATAGGTACTGTCAGGAAAGGGGGCGACATAGCCATCAAGGACGGCGGCGTCTTCAATGCTCGACAACAAGCCGAAGACATCACGGACGGAGAAATCTGGTGCCTCGGCTGCGTACTTCACCCAATAAAGGAATGCCCCCGGCGCGCCAGCAGCGAATTGCTCCGCAACATCTGCCACGCCCGGCACCGGTATGGAAGGATATATCTGGCCGAGCATGGCTGACATCTCCGGCGTAACGGCGTTCGAGTTCGGCAATCCGGTATTCGCGATGACCAAGCGAGCAAACCGCTCCGGGAAGGCGGCGGCAAGACGCAACCCGATCAGGCCGCCCCAATCCTGACATACCAGAGTGATGCTCTCAAGACCGGTTTTTGTAAGCCATTGGCTCATCCAGTCGACGTGGCCGGAATAGCTATAGTCTTCGATTCGGGTCGGCTTGTCGGAGCGCCCAAATCCGATCAGGTCAGGGGCGATAACACGGAAGCCCGCAGCCGTCAGAATAGGGATCATTTTCCGATAGAGATACGACCAGCTCGGCTGCCCATGCATACATAAAATGACCTCGCCGTCACGCGGACCTTCGTCGAGATAATGGATACGGAGCGTGGTGCCATCTGCCGCATCGATGTTTGTATAGTTCGGTGAAAAATCGTAGCCACTCAACCCTGTAAACCGGGCGTCATCCGTCCTCAAAAATTCCATGATCGCTGTGTCCTTCTGTTCGGCTTAGAAAACGCCAGTCTAGGCCGTTCGTCAAACCTGCCTTTGGGGCAAAGCACAAAAATAGGTGAACGGGTCCCCGCGTCTGTGCCTGATCGAGATGCGAAGATCGAAATGTCGGACAAAAAAAAGCTGGCCAACTGGCCAGCTCAGGTGAAGCAAGAAGGACGTTGTCAGGATCAGAGGAAAACTCCGTCAGGCCCATTCAGACAACAAGTATGTTATGACACAGGCAACCTGAACAGAACTCTGTATGCGTCGTTCATTCTCGTTCATAAAAGTCGAAAACATTGGATTTTTCTGCGCCAATCCCTAGGAGCGGATAAAAATGGCCTCAAAGCTTCGCAAATTCATGCCGTTCTTGAGATAGTTCGCCGGTGTCAGGTTCATGGCCTTGATCACCGCGCGCGCGATTCGCTGGTCCTGTTCGCCTGCTTGGACGGGGGCGAGATCGAAATCGAGAATGTTGATGCAGCCCGTATCCTGCTCAAAACCGGTGCTTGCCTGCAAAGAGCCATTCAGAATGGACGCAAGGATCAACCTGTTCACGCCTTCATGGGCGACCAGAAGCGCCGTGGACCAATCTTTCCGCGCGAGCAAGGCTTGCAATCCTTCGCGGATGCGCTGGTCGGCATCTGTAAAGCGTTCGCCACCGGGCAGAAAAGTTGCGCCCGGGTCGCCTGCCCTGTCGAACTGCTCGCTCATCATTTCGGCCAGTTGTTCAGCGCTCTCGAAATGGATGTACTGGCCACTATGGAGTTCCTCGAAGCGGGCGTCGGTTTCCAACAGCATTTCTTCGCGGCGTTCGCCCAGCACAAGCTCTGCAGTCTGATTGGTCCTGAGCAAGCCTGACGACACAGCAATGTCGAGCTTGATGTCGCGTAAAGCAATGCCAGCCATGCGGGCTTCTTCGCGTCCCTGCTCCGTCAAGCGGGCACGTGTCGGGTCTTGGGTCTCGACAACTTCCCTGGCCGTGTAATCTACGAACCCGTGCCGCATGAGGTAAATACGGCGACGGGCCGCTGTGCCGGGAAGCGCGGTCATGGCTAAGTCAGCCCCCAATCAGCAAGGATTTCATCGCGATGTTCACCATTCGCTGCGGGTGAGCGCTGAATAGCCCCGGGCGTTTTGGAGAAGCGAGGCGCAGGTGCGGGTTGGGTAACGCCGTCAACCTCCACAAATGTCGCCCGCGCCTCATTGTGAGGATGCTCAGGTGCTTCGGCCATTGAGAGGACCGGCGCAAAGCAGACATCACTGCCCTCCATAATCTCGCACCATGCGTCACGGGTCTTGGTTTTTATGACATCCGCAATCTTTGCTTTCATGTTCGGCCATTCGGACTTGTTCATTTGCTGCGCGAAGACCGGATCGCTCAGGCCGGTCTTTTCCAGAAGCAAAGCATAGAATTGCGGCTCGATGGAGCCGATAGAGACCCAGCCCCCATCCGCACATTCATAAGTGTCGTAGAAATGCGCGCCGCCATCGAGCAGGTTTGCTTCGCGATCATCGGTCCAGAGACCGGAGTGGCGCATGCCGTAAAACATGGCGGCAAGCGAGGCTGCGCCGTCTGTCATCGCGCAGTCAATCACTTGTCCTTCACCCGTTTTGCCAGCGTGGATAATTCCGGCGCAGAGGCCAAATGCGAGATAAAGCGCTCCGCCACCATAATCGCCAACGAGGTTGAGCGGCGGCGTCGGAGGCTCGCCTTTGCGGCCCATCGCGTGCAATGCGCCCGTCAGCGCAATATAGTTGAGATCGTGACCGGCGGCATGAGAGAGCGTTCCGGTCTGGCCCCACCCGGTCATCCGGCCATAGACAAGCTTTGGATTGCGGGCGAGCGCTGTATCAGGGCCAAGTCCCAGCCGCTCCATAACACCCGGGCGAAACCCTTCAATGAGCCCGTCTGCCCGTTCGATCAGCTTGAGTGCGGTTTCAATGTCATCGGGATTTTTGAGATCCAACCCAATCGAGCGGCGGCCTCGTGCGGTGACATTCGATGGCTGGGCCTGACCGGACGCTTTGCGGTCAATCCGCACGATATCCGCTCCCAAATCTGACAGCAGCATGCCGCAAAACGGTCCCGGTCCGATTCCAGCGAACTCGACTATTTTCACTCCCGATAAAGGTCCCTGCGCCATATTTTGCTCCCTACTTAAAGCTGCTGTTGCGGTCAGACCGCCAATGTAAACACATCATTAAGTAGCTATGCCGCAAAATAAAGCATGACTTAAGGACAAGTGCGGCGATTCGAATGACTGATCCTATTTTTCTAACTTCCCCGATTGAAGTCATCGCGGCTAGTCCCAGACGAGAGATGATCTTGTCCAAGCTGCGGGCCGTTGGCTTGCGGCCATACGATGCGCGCGCGACGCTCAATCCGACCGAGCCTCTGTTTATCGACGCAATCTCGGCAACCCAAGAGCAGCTAAAACAAGTTCATAGGCAAGTTACGCGCGCAACGGATCGGGCTGTTGTACTGCTGTCTGATGGCAGCGCACCGCCAATGCCGAATGTGATTCAAATTTATGGCTTGTCGGACATAAAAAGTGTTCCGGCGCTACTTGATATGGCTGCGCGCAGGAGCCTGCGCGTGCAGGAAGTCGACCTTCGGGCTCGCACGGCGAAGCAGATTTCCGGACGGGTTGTCGAGATTCCGCAACCGGACAAGCTTGATCTGCTGTTTCTTGGAGATGGTTCATCAGAGTTTCTGGCACTTGCTGGCGGGCTTCGGCGCGAGAAAATCAACGTCACGGCTGCGCTTACCGCTCTGACGGCCTATCGGTATCTGCGTGACAGGCCATTCCATGGATTGATCGTGGATATTCGCCGCAAAGCGCAAGTGGGGTCAGAATTTCTCGCAGCTTATATGCCGTCCGATATTGCAGCGCTTGTTCCAGTTTTTGCGCTGCGCGACAAGGAGGGGGCTGATCCGGCGCACGCCAGCGATCAGTTCACGTCGATCACGGAATTGGTCGATATGGACCTGAATACGGATCGGCTATCTCAAACCCTGAGCGATCTGGCAAACTATCATGCGTCCCTGACACCGCTTACGCCGGCACAAATCAGTGACTATCGGATACGTGATCAATTTTCACCGCTGTTCAGCGCCGGCTTTCTCGAACAGCATTTGCAAAATCAGATCGAGCAGGTCCGCGACACGCCAACACCGCTATGTCTGATGACAGTGCAAGTGACCTCTCGTGGAGACGGCAACCTATCTGGACGCAAAGCCCTGCCTGTCCTTGCGGAAACGTTGCAAAGGGCGTTGCGCCAAACCGATTGTGCGGGCCGGATCGATTGGTCGACGATCGGAATCTCACTCACCAACACATCTTATGCCGGTGGCGTGCGACTGGCTCAGCGGCTGATCGGTTTGCTCGAAGAGACCCATCCTGAAATACTGCTTCAGTGCCGATTGGGCTGGCGTGTTGTTGAAAGACGCGCTTATCATAAGGCGTCAGACTTGATCGCGATTGGCAAAACCGGACCGCAAACACGGATATTTCGCGCCGCTTAAGGGTCTGTTTTATCTGAGTTCAGAAACCCGGAAATTTCCAGCAGAAGCGAGCGGCAAGCGGCCATACGTTTTTCTGGCGTCGGCCATGATCCACTCAGAACAAGCTTCGAATCAGGCCGGAGCTTGAGCTGGGCTGGTCTACTGCGGACGAGCATCATGATGTCGGCCGGATTGATCTCGGTGTCGTCCCGGAAGGTAAAGAGCGCGCCTTTTGGGCCAGCGTCGAGCTTGCTGATCCCGGCAGCCTTACACATTGCCTTGATTGCCGTGACATCCATCAATTGGCCGGTCTCTTCTGGCAGCGGCCCGAAGCGGTCAATCAACTCGGCGGCGAAGGCTTCGCGTTCGGTTTCGGTTTCAATGTCGGACAAGCGGCGATAAAGCGAGAGACGGACGGTGAGGTCTTCGACATAGGTTTCCGGGATAAGGACAGCAACGCCCAGATTGATTTGCGGCGACCATTCGTCAATGACTTCATCTTCCCCGCCTGCCTGGAGGGCTGCGACTGCGTCTTCGAGCATCTGCTGGTAAAGCTCGACGCCGACTTCGCGAATATGCCCTGATTGCTGATCGCCCAGAAGGTTGCCGCCGCCGCGCATATCGAGATCGTGGCTGGCGAGCTGGAAACCTGCGCCGAGACTGTCGAGCGATTGCAAAACACGCAGACGCTTCTCCGCGCTGGGGCTGATTAGCTGGTCTCGCGGGGTGGTAAAATAGGCATAGGCGCGGAGCTTGGAGCGCCCTACTCTGCCGCGCAATTGGTAGAGCTGCGCGAGGCCGAACCGGTCAGCACGATGGATAATCAGCGTATTGGCGCGCGGAATGTCGAGGCCGGATTCGACGATGGTGGTTGAGAGAAGCACATCATATTCGCCGTCATAGAATGCGGTCATGATATTCTCAAGCTCGCTGGCGCCCATCTGCCCGTGCGCGACGACAAAGCGAACCTCCGGTACGTTATCTGTCAGGAAGGTCTCAAGCTTGTCGAGGTCGGCGATGCGCGGCGCGACAAAGAAGGCTTGCCCGCCGCGATATTTTTCGCGCAAGAGCGCTTCACGCAAAGTGAGCGTATCGAACTCGGTGATATAGGTACGCACAGACAGGCGGTCGACGGGCGGCGTCGCGATAATGGACAGATCGCGGATTCCGGTAAGAGCCATTTGCAGCGTGCGCGGGATCGGTGTGGCCGACAGTGTAAGGACGTGAACATCTGCTTTCATTTCTTTCAGGCGTTCTTTGTGCTTGACCCCGAAGCGCTGTTCTTCGTCGACAATCATAAGACCGAGCCGTTTAAGCTCTACATTTTTGGACAGGAGCGCGTGGGTGCCGACGACGACATCGACGGTGCCATCCTTTAGTCCGGCGCGGGTTCGGCTGGCGTCTTTGCTTGTGACGAGACGAGACAGATGACCGACATTGATGGGCCATCCGGCAAAGCGTTCCTTGAAGGTCTTGTAATGTTGCCGCGCGAGCAGCGTTGTCGGTGCAATGATTGCGACTTGCTGCCCTGCCATCGCCGCCATGAATGCACCGCGCAAGGCCACTTCTGTTTTGCCGAAGCCGACATCGCCGCAAACGAGCCTGTCCATGGGGCGACCAGACGCCAGATCACCGAGGACATCGGCAATAGCGTGGAGCTGATCATCAGTTTCCTCATAGGGGAAGCGGGCGGCGAACTCTTCATAAAGCCCCTGCCCGGCGTTTAGCGGGTCAGCTTTTCGCAAGGCGCGCTTGGCAGCTATGGCCATCAGCTCGGCCGCCATTTCGAGAATACGTTTCTTGGCTTTGGCTTTGCGGGTCTGCCAACCCACTCCCCCCAAACGATCGAGCGCGCTGTCTGCCCCGTCCGAGCCATAGCGGCTGATAAGATCTATGTTCTCCACCGGAAGATAAATGCGATCGCCACCCGCATATTCTAATTCGAGGCAATCATGGGGTGCCCCCGTCACCGTTAATGTCTTAAGGCCATCATAGCGGCCAACACCATGCTCGACATGAACCACGAGATCGCCCTGGGTCAATGCGGCAGCTTCGGCGATGAAGTTGGCTGTCTTACGTTTGCGACGCGGGTTGGCAAGCTTATCGCCAAGAACATCCTGTTCGGCAATCACCATCAGAGTGCCAGTTTCAAAGCCGGCCTCAATCGGTAGCTCCGCGACGCAGAGGCCGGCGGTCTGCGCTGCTTCAAGCGAATAGACGCGAGAGACGTCCGACAGACCGTGATCTGCGAGAACGGAGGCCAACCGTTCAGCGGAACCATCTGACCATGCTGCGAACAAGACGGTTTTGCCGCCGTCGCGGGCCGTCTTGGCATGATCGGAGGCTGCTTCGAATATGTTCACATCTGGACGGATGCGTTCTGGCGCGAAATCCCTGCCAAGACGACCGCCGAGGTCTGGGCCTTCCGTAGAGGCTGACGCGAACCTGGCGACCGCGCCAGCGCCCAATCCGGCTTCAAGCTCTTTAGGGGTCAGATAGAGCGCGCCGGGGGCAAGAACGCGCGCTGTCCGGCTTTCCCCTGCGGCTTGGTTACGTGCGTTGAAGTAATCTTCCGCCTGCCCCAGTCGTTCACTCGCCGCTTCACTTGCAAGCGCGCCCAGACCAAACAGGGCATCTGGGCCAGCATAGTCAAACAGTGTTGCTAAATGATCATGGAAGAGCGGAAGCCACATCTCCACGCCTTGCCTACGAATTTTGGCGCGGGCTGCTTCGTACATGGGGTCACCATCGGGTGCACCGAAGGCTTCGAGGTAGCGATTGCGGAAATCTCCGAGCATATCGTCGGTAAACAGAATTTCGCTGACTGGCGCGAGAGCAATGGATTTGAGCTGTCCGGTCGAGCGCTGGGTTTCAGGGTCAAAGCTGCGCAGTCCATCGAGCGTGTCGCCGAAAAAGTCCATGCGGATAGGTTCTGGCGATGTTGGCGAGAACAGGTCAATCAGGCCGCCGCGTATCGCGAACTCGCCGCGCTCCCGGACGGTGCCAGAGCGGATATAACCATTCGCGGCGAGATAATCGATGAGCTGGGTCTGCTCAACCGTTGCGCCGAGCTTCACAAACAGGCTGGCGGCCTTCATCTTTTCGATGGGCGGCACACGCTGGACAAGGGCTGACGCAGTGCTGACGACGAGCAAGGGCGTGTCGCGGCTCTGGGCAAGGCGGGCAAGTCCGGCGCAGCGTTTTGCAGCAAGATCGGCGCTCGGACTGACACGGTCATAGGGCAACGTATCCCAGCCGGGGATGGAGATGGCCTCAAGTGTCGGTGCCACAAAACCTGCAATGTTCAGAGCGGCTTCGGCTGTGCGGTCGTCGCGCGCGATATAGACGCCAACCCCGCCGCGCATGATGACGGCTTTACAAAAGGCATCTACGTCTACGCCAAATGGCGCGCCGCCAAATTGGGACGCGCCCTGCAAACGGGACAAGAGGTCAATATGGGTCATCAGGCTTTTCGATCATCGCACCGGAGGCAGGAGATCCCTAGCCCGGTTGTGCCACGTAGCGAAAAGCGATCAGCGCGTCCAGTACCGGTCCCTTATGATTGTCTGGAACGGGTTTCTGCCCCACGAGCCAAGCATAGACTTCCCAGTCCGGCAGAGACAGAAGCCGCTCAAACTCAGCAACGCCCTCATCGGACAATTCTGCCATATGTTGATCAGCATATGAGCCCATCAACAGATCCATCTCGCGGAAGCCGCGACGCCATGCACGGAAGACGAGTTTGCGGCGATGACTATTCATCGCCAAGCTTGTCCGCAGTCTTGGTTTCGAAGTCGCTGGCGTCGTGGCGCTCATGGAGTTGACTGGAAGGCTCGCCCCATGCGCGATTGACCATCCGGCCACGCTGGGCAGCCGGACGTTCGCCGATCTCGTCGGCCCAGCGAATGACGTTCTTGTACTCGTGAACCGACAGGAACTCAGCGGATTCATAGAGCAGCCCCTTGGCCAAAGCCCCATACCAAGGCCATGTTGCCATATCAGCGATAGTGTATTCGCGACCGGCGAGATAGTCATGTTTCCCTAAGTGCGTGTCGAGCACATGGAGTTGGCGTTTCACCTCCATGGCGAAGCGATTGATCGGATATTCGTATTTCTCAGGTGCATAAGCGTAAAAATGGCCGAAGCCACCACCGAGATATGGCGCCGACCCCATTTGCCACATTAGCCAATTCATCGTTTCAGTGCGGGCCTCCAGATCAGATGGCAAGAATGCGCCGAATTTCTCTGCCAAATAGAACAGAATAGACCCGGACTCAAAAACGCGTTGCGGGGCACCTTCGACCGAGTGATCCGCAAGCACGGGTATTTTCGAGTTCGGGTTCAGTTCGACATAGCCGCTGCCAAACTGCGGGCCGTCACCAATGTTGATGAACCAGGCATCGTATTCCGCACCAGAGTGTCCCAGCGCGAGCAGTTCTTCGAGTATGAGGGTGATCTTGACGCCATTTGGTGTGGCGAGAGAATAAAGCTGCAAGGGATGTTTGCCGACGGGAAGTTCTTTCTCGTGCGTGGCGCCAGAGATGGGGCGGTTGATCGCTGCAAATCGGCCACCACTTTCGCTGTCCCACGTCCAGACTTTTGGCGGGGTGTAGACATCTGATCCAGACATAAAATTCTCCAAGACGACCGAATTGCGTTCAATGCTATTCCAGCAAGTTAGATACAGGGCAAGTGGGAAAACGGAAAGGTGATTTTGGAATTCTGGCGTTGGGCGGATGTTGACGCACAGGTCAGTGCAAAGGCATGGCGCGTATCTTGTTTGATTTGGTTCTTGCGCTTTTGGCAATTTCTTGTCTCTTATGACCCACTAGAGTGTTAAATTACTGCGGATGATGGGACATGATCAGACAAAATAGCCTTTTGGCGATCTCAATACTGGCTCTGGCCGCATGCGGAGGCGGAGATGACGAGAAAGCGGGTGGAGATACCGCTGCTTTCGATCGCAACCCCTACCCGTCTACATACACACCAAGGCCATCGGAGACCGTATTCATCGCGAATGCAACGGTTCTCGATGGGGTCGGCAATCTGATCGAGAACGGGTCGCTTTTGCTTGAGGATGGACGGATTGCCGCCATTGGCGCGGACATTGAAGCCCCTGATGGTGCCACAACAATCGACGCGCAAGGCAAATGGGTGACGCCCGGAATTATCGACAATCACTCACACCTTGGCGTTTATGCCTCCCCCGGTGTCAACGCGCATGCCGATGGCAACGAGATCACCGCGCCTGTGACCGCCGAAGTTTGGGCCGAGCATGGCGTCTGGCCGCAAGACCCTGGCTTCACGCGGGCGCTTGCGGGCGGCATTACGAGCATGCAAATCTTGCCCGGATCGGCCAACCTTTTCGGGGGGCGCGGGGTTATTCTGAAAAACGTCCTTGGCAGGACCGTACAGGATATGAAGTTTCCCGATGCGCCCTATACGCTGAAAATGGCATGCGGCGAGAATCCGAAACGGGTCTATGGCGGACGCGGCCAAGCGCCCGGCTCGCGAATGGGTAATTTTGCAGGCTACAGGCAGACTTGGGCAAATGCGGTCGAATACAAGCGCAAATGGGACAAGTTTGCAGACGAAGGCGGAGATCCGCCAAGCCGTGATCTGGAGATGGATACGCTCTCTGGCGTGTTGGCGGGCGATATTCTGGTACACATGCACTGCTATCGCGCGGACGAAATGGTTCAGGTGCTCGATATGGCTGAGGAATTTGGCTACAAGGTCACATCATTCCATCACGGGGTCGAAGCTTACAAGATCGCCGACCGGCTCGCAGAGGCAGATACCTGCGCCTCGATCTGGGCGGACTGGTGGGGATTTAAAATGGAAGCCTATGACGGGGTCCGAGAGAATCTTCCAATGGTTCATCAGGCGGGTGCCTGCGCAATTGTCCATTCAGACAGTGATGTCGGGATACAACGCCTTAATCAGGAAGCCGCGAAGGCGTGGTCAGATGGTCGGCGGGCGGGGCTGGACATTTCTCAAGCCGATGCCTGGAGTTGGCTGTCGGCCAATCCGGCGCGCTCGCTCGGCATCTTTGAGGAAACCGGATCACTCGAAGTTGGCAAGGCGGCGGATGTTGTCATCTGGACCGGCGATCCGTTCAGCGTATTCACCAAGGCCCAGCAGGTCTATATTGATGGTGCGCTCTTCTTTGACCTGAATGATGATGACCTTCTTCCAGTGACCGATTTCGAACTGGGACAACCCGGACAAGGAGATCGGAAATGATCGGCAAGTCACTTACTGGTGTCGCGCTGGCCGCGATGATGATGGCCGCGCCTGCCCTTGCAGACACAATTGCGATCACAGGCGGGACGGTTTGGACTGGCACACAGGATGCGCCAATCGAGAACGGTGTCGTGCTGATCGTTGACGATAAGATCGTCGCTGTTGGAAATGAGCGGCTGTCAATTCCCTCGAATGCGACGGTCATTGATGCGAGCGGCGGCTGGGTGACCCCGGGTATCTTCGCGCCCTTTGCAAGGACCGGACTTGTCGAGGTAGGCGCTGAGGCCTCGACGAATGATACTTCCGCTGAAGAGGGCAAATATTCGGCAGCGCTTAACGCGGCTGACAGTTTCAACCCTGCTTCTACGACCATTGGGATCACCCGTATTGAAGGCGTAACGCGGATGGCCGTCGCGCCATCTAATGGCAACACATTGTTTGCCGGGCGTGGCTTTATTGCGGACACATCCGGTGATGCAGATTCCATTACGCAGGAAAACGTCTTCCAGCTGATCACGCTCGGCGAAGGCGGCTCCGGTCTTTCAGGCGGATCACGTTCGGCGGCATGGGCGACGCTGCGGGCTGCGCTTGATGACGCACAGAATTTCACGGGTCGCTATGTAACCGGACCGAACGGCGCAGCGCTCAATCGCGTTGATGCAGAGGCCCTGGCGCCCGTTGTCCGTGGCCAGCAATTGTTATTGGTTCAGATCCACCGCGCAAGCGATATCAGGCGGCTCCTTGGCGTTTTGCCTGACTATCCTGATCTGGACGTCGCAATCGTTGGGGCTGCGGAGGGTTGGCTCGTGGCTGAAGAATTGGCGGCGGCCGATGTGCCAGTGATTATCGATCCTTTTGACAATCTGCCAGCGAGTTTTGAGCGGCTTGGTGCGACATCAAAGAATGCGCAAAGACTGCTCGATGCGGGCGTGACCACCGCGTTCGCGCAGCTTGATTCGAGCGCACATCAGACACGGCTTATCTTGCAAAATGCCGGGAATGCGGTGGCCAATGGTGTCTCGCACGCCGACGCCTTGCATGCGATCACATCGGTCCCCGCTGACATTTTTGGCCTGACAACACTGGGCCGGTTGCGGTCTGGTGCGAGCGGGGATGTTGTGGTCTGGGATGGCGATCCACTGGAGATTACCTCTGCGCCAAGCCATGTTCTGATTGACGGGGACGTTCAATCCCTCGAAAGCCGCCAGACATTGCTGAGGGACCGCTATCTCTCGCTTGAGCAAGGCGACTTGCCGCTGGCCTATCGCAAATAAGACAGCGCGCTCGCGCTTTTAGTCGAAGACATCTGCTGGATCGGTCCCGTCAAACGCACGGTCTGGATCGTTTAGCGTGGCAAGCGCACCCGGGCCGCCGAGAAAGATGAGCGTTACCCCGTATGTGAAGACGAGCACGGTCATAAAGGCCGCAATTGTGCCGATGACTCCCGGTGCTTGTAATTGCGCCATCACCTCAGATGCCTCCGGCGTATCACTGGCAATCAAATCACCAAATTGCGCCATGACTGCGAAGATCCCGCTGGCGTAAATGATCGTTTGAATAATGTAGTATAAAACCCAGATGATCAGCAAAGCGCCCATGATACGGAGTGTCCGGCCTTTGGTGACCCGAAACGACTCAAAGATTTTGATGCGTTCGTCTCTAATGGTGAGCGCGGTTGCCGCTGATATCCGCGCTCCATACCAAAGAAGAATTGCAAACAAAACAAAGTACCCGACGATCACGCCAATCACCGCCATAAACTCGTTTCCGGAACTCGCAAAAATACCGACGACAATCATCATGGGTATGAGCCCAAGAAATGAGAGCAACGTGTACAGGATGGCCACAACGAGCCCCACGGCCATGAGTCGGCCCTCATCATTCCCAAACCGGAGGCGGAACCTGTCTTTGCGAATATAGTGGCGTTGCAAACACGCTTCAAATACGGCCCAGACGGCGAGCGCGAGCGGCAAGAGCACAGCCATCAGGAGCAGGCTGGAGCGGGTAATGCTGTCGAGTCTGTCAACGAAAATGGCGTTGATCGCCTCTTCACTTGCCGCCTCACCGCCTTCATTCGCCAACGCGAACATCTCAATATAGGCTTCAATAATTGGCCGCAGAATGAGAAGCGAAACGCCGCCGATCAAGACGCCCGCCAAGACATAACTCAGACCGTACTTCCAAAAAAAGCCGCCCGGTGCGTCCGATCGTGGAAAATGCAATAATGTGTTTGAAAATTTGAAATCCAACATGGTTCAACCCCCGATATATACTGCACGCTAACGTGCTGAACTGGCCTCGTCTAGCCGCGCGGGTTTGGCAGGATCAGGAAAATGCGGTTTCAAGATTTTCTGTCGCAGGTGCGAGCTGTTTGTAGACCGCAATCGCTGCAGCATGACCGAGGAGAAAGTTCACGATGTGGAATATGCCGGCAGAAACCCGATCCATCGCAGCCAGATCTGTTGTTGCAAAGTATATGATGGACAACCAGACCGGCGACGTGAATATCGCGTAAAATACCGCTATTCGCAGGGCATGCCTTTTGGTCCAACTCCATGTGCGAAAGATCATCAGCCTTTCCTGAGCGACCGTTGCGATGCCGAAGAGGACCAGCCGGACGGCCATCCAGAGGAGGCCAAGTCCGCATACCAGAGCCAGCAGCCCAATAATAATCTCGGCGCCGGTGCTCATCTCTGAAATCAGAACAGAAAAATCGTCGAAACTGTCGAGTGCGTCAATCGAGCCAAGCCCGTCGGCGCCCAGAACGATGCCCGATACGAGAACGAGCAACATGACGAGCAGGATCGTCACGATCAAAAACAATAGCCCAATCAGGACCGTCGCAAGGGTAAGCGACAGTGTGCCTTGCAGCCAATGACGGTTTGATGCTGCTCCCAGGGCGCGCTCATAAGTGAGGACCGCCAAACCCGCGAAAACCACGATGCTGAATAAATCGACAAGGATGGCTGCCCCCATTGAGTCGACCCATGAATGGGCGGCAAACTCCAGAAACATAAGCCCCACTACGGCGACCAATAGGTAAGGGAGCAGGCCCAAGGTCCGCGCTCGCAGGAAGCGAAATGCATCTGCAAAAAGTCGCCCCATATTGAGTTTTTCCTGCATGCCCTGCCCTTTACCGTTTGAAGCGCCAAGTATCGACATATTGAAATGCCGCACGCAAGGCTTGACGTGTGTGCCGCGACGCCGCATCTGGGCGTTTATGAGCATTACTCCTATCCATATTATCGGCGGCGGTATGGCCGGCTCCGAGGCCGCTTGGCAGATAGCCCGCGCCGGGGTGCCCGTTATCCTGCACGAAATGCGCGGCATTCGCGGCACTGAAGCACATCAGACCGATGGATTGGCGGAGCTTGTGTGTTCCAACTCCTTCAGGTCGGACGATCACACGGCAAATGCGGTGGGCGTCCTGCATGAAGAGATGCGGCGATGCGACGGCCTGATCATGGCGCATGCAGAGCAGCATAAGGTGCCGGCGGGGAGCGCGCTGGCGGTTGACCGTGACGGGTTTTCCCAATCAGTCACCAGGGCTTTGACAGAGCATCCGCTTATCACAATTGCCCGTGAAGAGATCAATTCTATTCCGCCCGAAGACTGGGACAATGTTATTGTGGCGACCGGCCCGCTGACTTCAATGGCGCTTGCAGAGGCCATCCGGGCCCATACCGGTGAAGACGATCTTGCGTTTTTCGATGCTATCGCGCCAATCGTCAATGTCGATACGGTGGATATGGATATTGCGTGGCGACAGTCTCGCTATGACAAGCCGGGCCCGGGCGGCGAAACGGATGCCTATATCAACTGCCCCATGGACGAGGCCCAATACAACACGTTCATTGACGCATTGATCGCGGGCGAGAAAACCGAGTTCAAGGACTGGGAGAAAGACACGCCCTATTTTGAGGGGTGTCTGCCGATTGAAGTGATGGCCGAGCGCGGGCGCGAAACGCTCAGATTCGGACCGATGAAACCTGTCGGGCTGACCAATCCGCGTTCACCGGATGTGAAATCCCACGCCATTGTGCAACTCCGCCAGGACAACGCGCTTGGAACGCTGTGGAACATGGTCGGCTTCCAGACCAAACTGAAATATGGTGCCCAGACGGACATATTCCGGATGATACCAGGCCTTGAGAACGCAACCTTTGCACGGCTGGGCGGCATTCATCGCAACACCTTTTTGAACTCGCCCAAATTGCTTGACGAACAGTTGAGGCTCAAATCCATGCCGCGCTTGCGTTTTGCCGGACAGGTGACAGGGGTTGAGGGATATGTCGAGAGCGCCGCCATGGGACTTCTCGCCGGACGGTTTGCTGCGGCAGAGCGACTGGGCAAGCCGATTGTGCCGCCGCCACCAACCACAGCCCTCGGCGCATTGATTGGCCATATCACAGGTGGGCACATGTTGGCGGGCAAAACCTTTCAGCCAATGAACATAAATTTTGGTTTGTTTCCGCCACCCGAGCCAAGCAGCGTTGCCACAAAAGACGAAGACGGCAAACGCCTGCGCGGCAAAGCCAAAGGACGCGCGAAGAAATTTGCGCAGGCCGTTCGCGCGCTTGAGGATGTCGATACTTGGACCGGCCTATCCATCTGAACGGTGCGTTGCACAGCGTTGATCACATGAGTATGTGTGGAATATGAAGATATTTTCCAGCCCCCATCAGCGCGCGCACACGCCAATACAGGAATTGCAGAATGGAGAAATGGTTCCTTATGCGGAGAAACCCGAACGGCTAGATGCGCTGCGCGGAGCTTTCGATACGATCATCGAAAGTGCGAACCATGGGATAGAGCCGATCCAAGTGGTGCACGATCACGGCTATGTCGATTTCCTGCAGTCCGCTTTTGGAGCGTGGCAGAAGGCCGGGCGGCCAGGTGACGCATTTCCTTATGCCTTCCCTATTCGCGGTCGGCGTCCGCTCAATCTCTCACGCATTGACGCGCAGCTTGGCCAGTACGCATTCGATTGCGGCACGCCGATCGCGCGGGATACGTGGAACGCGGCTTATTGGACCGCCCAGACTGCGCTTTCGGGCATGGCGGATATTCTTGCGGGCGCCAAGTCGAGCCTCGCGCTATGTCGGCCGCCCGGTCATCATGCCGGGCGCGACTATATGGGCGGCTATTGTTATCTCAATTCGGTCGCCATTGCCGCCCAGATGGCAATCAAAGGCGGCGCCAATCGTCTCGCTATTCTGGATGTGGACTATCATCACGGCAACGGGACGCAGGACATTTTCTATGAGCGCGGTGATGTGCTAACCATCTCGCTGCACGCTGATCCGGCGACGGACTATCCTTTTTATTGGGGCCATGCTGACGAAAGAGGTAGCGGTAAAGGTCAAGGCGCGAATTTGAACCTACCGATGCAGCGCGGGACGGGTTGGGCGGATTATAAGGACGTGCTCGAAAGCGCGGTTGATGCGGTGATTGCCTTCGGGCCGGATGTCCTCATCATCCCGTTTGGAGCCGATACGTTCAGCGGAGACCCAATCAGCCACTTTGAGATAGAAACGGCAGACTATGCCAAAATGGGTGCAACGATCGCGGCATGCGGTTTACCTTGTTTGGTCGCGACCGAAGGCGGTTACAACATTGAATACCTTGGTGAAAATGTAAGAAATTTCGTGCAAGCTTTCTCCTGATCGGCTCTTCCCGGTTAATCAGGTTTTGTGAACTTACCTTTGTCCGAAAGACTGTTTACACATCTTTGCTTTACGACCTCCCTATGGAGCGGAACGAATTTCACAACTCAAGATTCCGAAGACTTGGCCGGACCGGTTTGGTCGTGATGGGCAGCGCTCTCGCCCTTGGCCTTTGCGCGGCGCAAGCTCAGACGCAGAACACTCCGCGGTTCCAGCCCCCCGGAGTGCTCATTATATGGGGCGCAGATGGGTTTGGCTCCAATGCAAATGCCCCCATTGTTTCGGACTTTGTGATCAACTCTGGATCGGGCAATACTGCGGCGACGTCCGGTGATGCCGATCTCATTCAGGGCGATGTCCATACGGTCGTCACCGGCAGCCTGACCCCGACAGTCAATGGCACTGTATCGAACAATGGTGTGCCGTTTCGCGTCCAACGCGTTGGAAGCGGCGGATTTACGACAGACTTCGATGGCGATGGTGTCCTCAGCGCGGCAGATGGGTTCGGCGCGTTCCAAATTCGGGGTAATAGCGACATCAACACACGTCGCGCCGAGTTGGAAACGAGCTTTTACGTCGCTTCCAATATTGCCTTTTCGATTGACGCGACCGCAACGCCTATCGGTGCAACTGATGATGTCGCCTTTGGCCGGATGCGGCTCCAGATGCGCGTTACACAAAGCGGAAATGACGGCATCCCATTTGGGTCAGCCGCGCAATTTCCTCATAGTGGCGGAGCTGCTGGCGGTATTCGCGCCAACTTCCGCAGACTGTCGACGATGCGTACACCCTTTAACGTATTCGCCGGCAACCAGCGTACGGCACGCGTGCGCGGCAGCATTGCCCAGCAATCGGTTCGCTTCGATCAGACCTATCGGTACAATTCAGGCAATATTGACTTGTCCGATGGCGTTATCGATGCCGCCGCTGAGGTCGTTTATACGGCCTATATTCCCTAAACGGCAGGTCGCTTGTCCATCAGGCCCAGTCAAAATGGGTGGGCTCAACGACACTGACAGCAGCGCGATAGGCTTGCACGGTGCCGGACCAATTTTGCGTAATATAGCCGTCATCCGTTTTGTACCATGAGGCCCCGCAAGCTTTGTCTCCCCAGACGGTTTTCTTCAGATCCTGCTGGAGCTTTTCATTAAAGGCTTCGAGCGCTTCGCGTTTCGGGGTCATGCTTTTGGCTTTGTTCGCGTCGAGCGCGCTCAGTGCTTCCAGAACATATCCTATCTGCGCCTCCATCATCGAGGTAATCGAATTATGACCCAGATTTGTATTCGGCCCATACATCATAAAGAAGTTCGGAAAGCCCGTCATTGTGATGCCGAGATAGGCTTTGGGGATATCAGCCCATGCTTCGTGTAGATACTGACCATCGAGCCCCCTAATATCGACCGACCAGCGCCAATCCGTGGTGTTAAATCCAGTCGCAAGCGCGATGAAGTCCAGTTCAACCTTTCGGCCATCCTTCAGTTCGACACCATTCGGCAGAACGCGGGCAATATGGGTCGTTTCGAGTGAGACATTGTCACGGACGAGCGCCTGATAATAGTCGTCGCATATCAGGATACGCCGACAGCCGACCGGGAAATCCGGCGTCAGGGCTTTGCGCATATCGGGGTCTGTTACGGTCGCTTCGAGATGATCTTTCGCCCTTCGCGTCAGTGCTGCCCTGCCCTCCGGCGTCCATTCGAAGGCTTTCCATGTCTGAAGGTCCGCAGCAGCGAAAGTGAGTTCGCGCATCAGTTGGCCAATTCGGGCGGCGGCCTCAGGATCAGACATGAAGAGGGCTTTGTCTTCAGGCGTTATGGCCTGATCGGGTCGCGGAATGATATAATTCGGCGAGCGCTGGAATACGGTTAGATGCGCGGCAGTTTCAGCCATTGGCGGGACAAGCTGGACGGCGCTGGCCCCTGTTCCTATGACACCGACCCGTTTGCCTTCGAAGGGAACCGAACGGTCCCAACGGGCGGTGTGCATCACGGGGCCTTCAAAGTGTTCGAGCCCGTCAATTGACGGCCATTGGGGCTTGTTGAGTTGACCCAGCGCCCCGATCAGCGCGGCGCCTTCAACGGTTTCACCCTTGCTGGTGCGCACACGCCATATGCTCTGCGCTTCATCCCAAATGGCTTCTTCCGCGCCCTCCTCGAGCCGGATACCAGCGGAAAGATCATAGCGCGCGACAAGCTCATTGGCATATGCTTCCACTTCATCAGCTTCGGGAAAGCTTTTGTTCCAGACCAGCGAAGGTGCGAAGGAGTACTCGTAGAGTGCCACAGGCACATCGCACGAGCAGCCGGGATATTTATTCTCGTGCCATGTGCCGCCGACGCCCTTATTGCGTTCCAGCAGCGTAAAGCTATGTCCAGCCTCGTTAAGCTTGATTGCGGCGAGCAATCCACCCAATCCGCCACCAATGATAATTACATGCTTCCCAGCCACAGCTTACCCTCCCTTTCTGCAGAATGTTGGACCATGTTTGCGGATGCGGCAAGTCGGGCGGTCCAAAACCTTCAGTTCTTCCGACCTTAGGCAAGGATACAATGCCGTTGTCCCTAGAACTTTAGGACACGCGCATATTTGACGCGTTCCATGCCGAGGAGCGTCTCAATCAATTCCGCAGATGGCTCGGAATCTATACCGACAAGGGCAATTGCTTCGCCCGCCTCGGCGGTTCGGCCAAGATGGAAGGTCGCGATATTGACGTCGGCCTCACCCAGCATCGCACCGAGGGTTCCAATAAATCCCGGCTTGTCGAGATTGTTAACGTACAGCATCACCGGAGAGAAATCGCCCTCCAGCGCCATATCTTTCACCTCGACGATACGCGGGCGTCCAGCGGTTACCGTCCCAGCCAATGTGCGCCAGCCGCCATCTGGATTGTTGGCGGTTTTCTTGGTCAGCACTTTGATACGGATCAAGCTGTCATAAACTGGACTTTCTTCGGTCTTGGTTTCGGTCAGCTTGATGCCGCTTTCGGTTAGGATGGACGGCGCGGACACCATGTTCACATCTCCGCGGCTTGGACGCAGAAGCCCTGCAAGGGCTGCGGCGGTGATCGGTTTCCGGTTCAGCTCCGAGACGTCGCCCTCATACTCGATCACGACCTCATCAAAGCCGAAATCAGAGATCTGGCCTGCAAAACTACCGAGTTTTTCAGCAAGCTTTGTGAACGGCGTCAGGCGCGGGGCTTCCTCGGCTGTCACCGAGGGCATGTTCAGCGCATTGGTGACGGCACCCGAGAGGAGGTAGTCGCTGATCTGCTCGGCGACTTGCAGGGCGACATTCTCTTGCGCTTCATTGGTCGCAGCGCCGAGATGCGGCGTGGCGATGAAGTTGGGCGCGCCAAAGAGAGCGTTTTCCTTGGCAGGCTCCACGGCGAAAACATCAAGCGCTGCGGCAGCGACGTGACCACTTTCGAGATTCTCTTTCAGGGCCGCCTCGTCAATCAGGCCCCCGCGCGCGCAATTGACAATGATGACGCCCTTTTTCGTTTTGGCCAGATTGTCAGCCGAGAGGATATTCGCGGTTTGATCTGTGTAGGGCACATGTAGCGTGATGACATCCGCCCTGCTGAGCATTTGGTCAAGCTCGACCTTTTCGACGCCAAGTTCGATTGCACGCTCCTCGGTCAGAAACGGATCATAGGCGGCCACCTTCATGCTGAGCCCGCGCGCGCGTTCGGCGACGCGTGAGCCGATATTGCCACATCCGATCAGGCCGAGCGTTTTGTAAGACAGCTCCGTGCCCATAAATGCCTTCTTCGGCCATTCACCCGCTTGGGTACCCGCATTGGCGGCCGGGATCTGGCGAGCCGCCGCGAACATCATGGCGATGGCGTGTTCGGCGGTGGTGATGGCATTACCGAACGGGGTGTTCATCACAACGACGCCTTTGGCGGTGGCGGCCTTGATATCGATATTGTCGACGCCAATACCCGCCCGGCCTATGACTTTGAGATTTGTTGCCGCGGCGATAATGTCAGCGTCCGGCTTACAAGCCGAGCGAACGACCAGGCCGTCATACTCTGGAATGATGCTGATCAGCTCATCTTTAGACAGACCCACCTTGGTTTCGGTTTCAAGGCCGCGATTGTGGAAGATTTCGACGGCGGCGGGGCTGAGTTTATCGGCGATAAGAACTTTGGGCATATTGGTTTCCTTTGCTCATGTGCGCTTCCTGGCCTTAAGGCTTCGGGCACATTGGGCCTGCGCGGTGTTTGTGCTCGGCAGGCCAAAAAAGTTGATTAGAGAGTTGATGCGGTTTCGGCGAACGCCCAGTCGAGCCATGGCGTCAGCTTGGCAACATCGGATGGTTCAACCGTTCCGCCGCACCAGATGCGAAGCCCCGGAGGCGCCTTTGCATAACCAGCGGCATCGAAAGCTACGCCTTCTGTATCAAGCAGACCCATCATCTTCTTGACGAAAGCGCGTTGGTCTTTTTCGTCCAGAGATGCGACGCGCGGGTCGGCAATTTTGAAGGTCACACCTGTATTCGAGCGCACAGCCGCACTTGAGCAAAGAAACTGCACCCAATCTGTCTCTGCTTCCCATTGTGTGAGAGTTTCAAGGCTCTCGTCGGAGCGGGCTTTGAGGGCGGTCCAGCCGCCAATTGCCTCGCACCAATCAAGCGCTTGAAGATAATCCTCTGTGCACAAGAGGCTTGGCGTGTTGATGGTCGCCCCCTCAAACAGGGCTTCGTTCAACTTGCCGCCCTTGGTCATGCGGAAGATTTTCGGCAGAGCCCGTTTGGGTGTGTAAGTCTCTAACCGGCGGACCGCATTGGGGCTGAGGATCAACATCCCATGAGCCGCCTCTCCGCCCAGCACTTTCTGCCAGCTATAGGTGACGACATCGAGCTTTTCCCATTCGATGTCTTGAGCGAATACGGCTGAGGTCGCGTCGCAGATCACCACGCGGTCAGGGTTCGGCGTGATCCAGTCAGCATTCGGCACGCGCACACCGGAGGTCGTACCGTTCCAGGTGAAGATGATGTCGGCGTCATCGCGCGCGGCGGCAAAATCCGGCAAGACGCCATAATCGCCAACATGAACGCTGGCATCGATATCGGTAAGTTGCTCAAGGGCGTCCGTTACCCAATCCTTGCCAAAGCTTTCCCACGCAAAAATATCGACAGGACGCTGGCCCAGCATCGACCACATGCACATTTCCACAGCACCCGTATCTGAGGCAGGCACAATAGCGACGCGATAACCTTCAGGCAGACCGAGGATCTGCTTGGTGCGCTCGATAGCCTTCTTTAGCTTGACCTTGCCAAGAGCTGAACGGTGGGATCGACCGAGGGCAGCGTCTTGTAATTGTTGAAGGGAAAATCCGGGGCGCTTGGCCGTGGGTCCGGACGAAAAATTGGGGCACGCAGGGCGCACCTCCGGCTTGGGAAGCGTGGTCGTCATCTGTTTTACTCCTATCCTTACAGATAGGCTGAGCCCCGTTGGGGAGGCTTGGCCCACCGTCGCTATGACAGAAAGCGCACCGTCGCGCAAACGGTTTGTCTGCAAACGCAAAAGCGGCGCGGTTTTCTAAGAGCGCCCCCCCGGGGCAAACCTGCAATAATTGTAGTACAGGTTCATTCGGGGGTTACGAGCCCTCGTTCGGGCCGGTCTTGTCCGTTGCGGTCGGGACTTTGATTCGCACGCTCCGTTCGCGTCTGTCGTCAGAGGCCCAGTCGGTCGCGCGGCGACGCGGAACAACGGTTTGGCCCTCACTTGATACCGCGCGACGAGTTGGGTCACGCCGCTCAGGCGGTGGGGCTGCATGCGGCTCGTGGGACCGTGTCTGAACCGGCGCAGCTGTGGCCGCCACACGCGCTGTTTCCTCGCGCAGCACTGTAGCCCTCTCATAAGCCTCATCACGAACCGGATACGTATAGAGGCTGCTCGGACGCATGGCGCGATGGAAGAACAGTTTCCAGTACTTCTCGAATACGCGCTGGCGGCCATCCAGCCGGCGCAGGCTACGCACTTCGGCCTGAGAAGTCAGCTTGGCCCCTTCGATTTTCAGCCGCTCGGAACTGCGGACATATTGAAGGAAGCCATTGTAACGGCGTGCTGATGCCTGGTTCATTTCAAGCTGGATTTCCCCCACGCCCTCGCGCTTGCCGTCTGAGCCGTCAGACAGAGAGTTTCGATACTTGTAGACCATGAATGGCCATTCGAAGCGTGAGAACTCGATGAGCGTATTGGCTTCAATCTCCAGCTCTTCGTTCAAAGCATAACCGGAGAAAATGAAGCGATAGCCATCTGGCTGGATGTCGATGACGGACATGCGGCGCTCGGCGGCACCGCGCTCGGCTTGCAGCCATGTGCCTTCGATATAGTATTTCCCCAAAATCAGACGCCGCAGCGCCGTGACACGGAAGAGAATTGGGAAAATTGTGCCGGTAAGCGCCAGCCAGCCAACCACAAGAAGCGCGATGCCCGCCCCTATGGTCGCCATCAGTGTTAAGCCCGTGTCGCCATTGGCCAGATTAGAAATACGTTCAAATCCCGGCAAGCCGAACACCAGCACCAGCGCCACGATGACCCCCGCCGCCAATAAGTTGGAAACCTTGTTAAACCTCGAATATGGATTCATATCGCGCGCCCCTGCGAATTAGAGTAAATTTTTATGGAGTAGACGGTTCTCGTCTTCAGTAATCTGAACACAATTATTAATGTTAACAAGATATTAACGCAATAAGCGAAGGGTTAACGAAACTAGGGAATTTGTTAACCTTTAAGCGGACCATCCCGCTTCTACTTGACGGTTCCCCTGAGCCGGTCCACGGCAAGACCGATGAACAAACAGCGTGACTTCGTTGATTGGCTTTTATTTGGGGCCGTTAGTTTTTTGTGGGCGGGCGCATATGCGATGACCCGCGGTGCAACTTATGGCGATGAAGGATTACCCGTCGGCTTCATTGTCCCTGCCCGGCTCGCAATTGGTGCGATCATCCTGAATGCCGTCCTCCTTGCAACAGGTCGACGGTACCCGCCTATCACGGACATGTCGCGCTGGGCTGTGATGGCGGGCATGGGATTGTTGGGGATGACGGGTCCGTTCTTCCTGATCACCATTGCGCAGCAGACGGTCGATTCCAGTCTGGCGGCGCTCTACGTGGCAGCGGTTCCGATCTTTGTGGTGGTTGGCGCGAACTTCATGTTCAAGGATGAGCGGCTAACACCCCGTATTGCGCTGGGCGTGGGGGTTGGGTTTCTCGGCGTGGTGGCCCTGTTTGGACCAGATGCTTATGAGAATTTCGGATCTGCCAGCACCATGGCTCAGCTTCTGCTTCTAATGGCAGCCTCCCTTTATGCAAGCTCTACCCTCCTCGCCCGCGCGGCACCAAAGATTGAGCCCTTGGTGTTTGCTTCGGGCTTTGTCTCGCTGGCGGCGATCATGTCGCTGCCGATGCTCACCATCGTGGATTGGGAAACGCTGAAGCTGACGCCGAAACCTGTGCTGAGCGTTATTGGTTTGGGGATTGGCCCTTCCGCGGTCGCGTCTATACTTTACATGGTGATCGTCCAGCGGGCCGGCGCAACTTTTCTGGCGTTGACGGGCTATGTCGTCCCCGTTCTGTCAGCCATTCTTGGCTTCATCCTGTTTCGGGAAGTCCAGAGTTTCAATGCAGTGCTTGCCTTTGCGCTGATCCTGAGCGGGGTCTGGCTGGCGCAGGGTAAACGCAGAGCTAAAGCTTAAACTGCCCTTCGATGACAGATACAGCTTGGCCGCTAAGCTCAACGCGGTCGCCAACGAGACGGGCCCCAATGCGCGCGCCACGTCCCGCATAGGCTTGAAAGCAGGATAGACTTGCTTTGTCGAACCGCTGGGAAACCACGGCAGCGAGCATGCAGTGCCAACTCCCGGTGGCGGGGTCTTCGTCAATCCCTGAGCCCGGGGCGAAGAAGCGACTGGTGACATCCGCACCGTCAGCGCCGCCCATTGCGAAGCAACCGACATTGCCCCTATCCCAACCATCACACTCCGCCCCAAGAGCGCTCAATGCCACATGGTCAGGTTTCAATGCCATAACCGCCTCGGGGGTTTCGAACAGGCAAGCGAGAAAACTGCCAGCCCACATCTGCGCCGGTCGCACCCCCAGTGCATTTGCCATCGCATCTGTTACCGGCACTTCATTTATTGGTGGGGCTGGAAAATCCATGACATAACCCGTGCTGTTACGGGAAACGTAAAGCTCACCGGATTTGCGGGTCAGGAAACGAATTTGTTCAGAAGCGACGCCGAGATGGTCAAAGATAACGTGCGCGGAGGCCAGAGTTGCATGGCCGCAAAGCGGGACCTCAATCGCAGGTGTGAACCAGCGCAGTTCCCACGCACCGTCTCCCGCTGGCACAATGAATGCTGTCTCTGCGACGTTGTTTTCGGCCGCAATGGCTTGCAACGTGGCATCAGGTAGAAAGGCCTCAAGCGGCATGACGCAAGCCTGATTGCCCTCGAAGGTTCGACTGGCGAAAGCATCAATCTGGTAGAAGGGAATGGTCTGTGTCATAGCGCGCTCCTTACGGATCGCAGATTAGCGAGAGCGGACTCTCTGGTGAAACGATGATTTCTGGGCCATTGTGCAGAAATGCTAAACGACGCCAGAGGCACATCATGATCGTTATATTTCGATATTCTATTCTGGTTTTCTGTCTGGCCCTTGCAGGCTGCGCGAATGAGCAGACGGCGCGCGGTTCGGAAGTCGATGGGGACACGACGCTCAACAGGGTCATAGTGTTGGGTATGATCCACGGCCGACATGAGACAAGCACGCGCTATTCGACGTCCCGCGTGAAAGGCGTGATCGAGGCGATTGATCCAGACTATGTGTTGACCGAAATACCGCCAGACCTGTTTGCGGAGGCTGTGCGGAGTTTTGAGGAAGACGGTCAGGTAACCGAACCTCGCGTGATGCGGTTTCCCGAATATACGGGCGCGCTTTTTCCGCTGACGCTCAGGATGGACTTTGAAATTATTCCAACCGCTGGATGGACGCAGGCCATGGCCGACTTCCGCCGTGACGCGTTAGACGCTCTTTCCAAAGATGCAAGCCGTCGCGAGGACTGGCACACCTATCGCGCCGCAATCGAAGAAATGGAGGCGGCCATCGGTGAACGTGGGGATGATCCGTATTTTATCCACTCTGACGAATATGATGCGCTTACAAAAACAGGTCTGACGCCATATGCCCAACTCTTTGCCAATGATCTGGGGGTCGGTGATTGGGAGACAATCAACGCGGCCCATTATCGCTTGATCGAAAACGCGCTGGATCGACACACAGGCGAAGGCGCGACCATACTGATCACCTTCGGCGCTGGGCACAAATACTGGTTTCTGGAGCAATTACGCCGGCGCACAGACATCGAACTCGTCTCTGCGCTGCCCTATTTCGATCGGGTTCCGATGGAACAAGAATAGACAAACTCTCCGAAACGCGCTTTGTCCTTTTGCAATCTTTCATAAGCGATTGGAATTATCATGTCTGACACTCTGCGCCCTTCCGGCCGCGCGCTCGACCAGCTTCGCGACATCGCATTCGAAACACAAGTGACCCGTTATGCCGAAGGCTCGTGTCTTGCCAAATTCGGCAACACTCACGTTCTATGTACCGCCAGCTGGACCGACAAAGTCCCCGGATGGATGCGCAATACGGGCAAAGGTTGGGTGACCGGAGAATATGGTATGCTTCCACGCGCGACCCATACACGTAACCGACGCGAGGCAACGGCGGGGAAGCAATCTGGCCGGACACAAGAAATCCAGAGATTGATTGGGCGCAGCCTGCGGTCTGTCGTCGATCTGGACGTCCTGGGGGAAAACCAGATTACCGTCGATTGCGATGTATTGCAGGCCGATGGCGGCACGCGGACTGCGTCCATTACGGGTGGCTATATAGCGCTCGCTCTGGCCTGTCGTTATCTGAAAGATGAGGGCGTGATCAAGAATGACCCGTTGCTTAAGCAGGCGGCTGCAATCTCGGTTGGGCTATACAAGGATACGCCCGTGCTCGATTTGGACTATCCCGAGGATTCCGGCGGCGAAGGCGATATGAATGTCGTGATGAGCAGCGATGGCGGCTTTATCGAAGTGCAAGGCACGGGCGAAGAACGTCCCATGACCCGCAATGAATTGAACGAAATGCTACGCCTTGCCGAGAAAGGCTGTACCGAATTGTTCGAGTTGCAACGCGCTGCAATTGGCTAGGCTGGGCTGAAACTCATGACAGAACAGGTCTCACCAGACGTTCGTATTCTTGTCGATGGTGATGCTTGCCCAGTCAAAGATGAAATTTACAAAGTCGCCATTCGGCACAAGGTTCCAGTCCTGCTGGTCGCCAATAGCTGGATCAGGATGCCAGATCATCCGCTATTCGCATTCAAGCTGGTCAGCGATGGGTTCGATGCAGCGGATGACTATCTTGCTGAACAGGCAACGGAGTCCGATATTGCTATCACGGCCGATATTCCGCTCGCGGATCGTTGTTTGAAAGCCGGCGCGCGTGTGCTCGGCCCGCGCGGACGACCCTTCACCGAGAACTCGATTGGCGGCGCACTGGCGACGCGGGCGATTATGGCTGATTTGCGGGCTGGTGTTGGCAGTGAGAACGTTGGCGGCCCAGCGCCGTTCTCAAAAGCGGATCGGTCTGCCTTTCTCCAAGCGCTCGATCGAACGATCATTGAAGTGAAAAAGGCAACTGAGCGATGACGGACATCTTGCCAGCGGGCTCAATTGAATATTCGGACATACCCGTCATGGAGACCGAGCATCTCAGGCTGCGCGCACCTCGGCTTACCGATCTCGACGAGATGACGAATATCTGGGCTGATCCTGACGTCACGCGGTTTATCGGCGGCAAACCTCGCTCGCGCCCCGATGTCTGGCAGCAAATTCAGCGGGCGGTCGGGTGTTGGGCCATGCTTGGCTATGGCTATTGGGTTATCGAGGAGCCTGTGAGCGGTAGATGTGTCGGCGAGATTGGGTTCATGGAAGGTTTGCGCGCAATTGAACCGGGCTTCGTCGGGACGCCGGAAGCGGGCTGGGTGCTTGAAAAGGCATCATGGGGCAAAGGTTATATTAGCGAAGCTCTGAGCGCAGCGCTGCGCTGGCGCGACGCGAGTGTCTCAAGCAATCGCACGGTTTGTATTATCGAGCCTGCCCATGCTGTCTCAATCCACATTGCTGAAAAGTTCGGCTTTTCCAAGCTTGCCGACGGGCACATTGGACATGACCCAATTTGCGTATTTGAGCGGTTCACCTAACCGAGAATCGCTTCACCCATTCGCGCCAGCACATCCCCGCCCTCGACAATGCCCGGCACACGAGCGGGTGCTTCGGCCAGGTCGGTCTCTGCGAAGAAGGCTGCAATCGCCATCATTTGGGCGGCCATGGTATCGCTTTCTCCGCCGCGCGCGCCCAGCGCTCCGCGGGTAAGGAAATGACCGCCAATGACGTCCCCCGCAAGCGCAAGGTATGCTGTGGCGCCACCCAATGCCTTGGCGCGATCTGTTTTCATCGTTTCGATCATCCAGCCTGTCGCTTCTTCGAGCGCCGCAGAAGCGGCATCGAGCCTGTCGGCAATGGCAACAAGGTCTGGTTCATTGCTCTGCCGAGCCAGCTTGGCTGTTTCGGCGATGTCCTGAAGCATGCTCGCCATGGCGGCACCATTTCCAAGAGAGAGCTTTCGTCCTGCCAGATCAATCGCCTGAATGCCGTTGGTGCCTTCATAAATCGGCAGGATGCGCGCGTCTTTGTAAAGCTGGGCGGCCAGCGTCTCATTCATAAAGCCCATGCCGCCATGGATCTGAACGCCGACGCTTGCCATCTCGACGCCCATATCGGTGGACCAGGCTTTGGCGATGGGGGTGAGCAAGTCTTCGCGCAGCTTGGCGGCGTCGCGGGTGGCATCGTCAAGGCCATGTTCGGCAAGGTCAGCGGCGACGCCACAGGCAAAGCAAATGGCGCGTGCGGCCATTGTTCTGGCGCGCATCATAACGAGATTTCGCCGCACATCGGGATGATGGATGATTGGTGCTGCGCCTTCGACGCCCTCTGCACGCCCTTGCTTCCGGTCGGAGGCATATTCGTGTGCGGTCTGGTAGGCGGCTTCGCCGATTGCGACGCCTTCAAGGCCAACGTTCAGGCGCGCCGAATTCATCATCGTAAACATGCAGGCGAGGCCTTTGTTTGGCGCCCCAACGAGCCATCCGGTTGCGCCGTCAAACTCCATAACGCATGTCGGAGAGGCGTGGATGCCGAGTTTTTCTTCGAGGCCAATACACTTCATGCCATTACGCGCACCCAGCGAACCATCGGCATTGACAAGGAATTTCGGCGCGATGAAGAGCGAGACGCCACGCGATCCTTCGGGCGCATCGGGCAGACGCGCGAGGACCAGATGGACAATGTTCTCGGCAACATCATGGTCGCCCCAAGTGATATATATCTTTTGGCCTGTAATGGCATAAGAGCCGTCACCATTTGGAATGGCTTTGGTCGTTAGCGCGCCCACATCGGAGCCCGCTTGCGGTTCGGTCAAATTCATTGTGCCGGTCCAGTTCCCCGAAACGAGCTGAGGTAAATAGGTTTGCTTTTGCGCATCGGTGCCATGGGCCAGAAGTGCTTCAATCGCCCCGAACGAAAGGAGCGGGCAAAGTCCAAAAGCCATATTTGCGCCGTGGACCATCTCCATCACAGCCAAGGCCAATACTTTGGGAAGCCCCTGCCCCCCCCATTCTTCGGGGAAGGCAAGCCCCATCCAGCCACCATCCCGAAATGCGGCATAGGCCTCGGCAAAACCGGGCGCAGCAATGACGCCATCGGTGCCCAGTGTTGCCCCTGCACGGTCGCCCTGCTGATTCAGCGGCGCCAGAACGTCACGCGCCAGTTTGCCTGCTTCTTCAAGAATCGGCGCAACAAGCTCGGGATCATGAGCCTCTAAACCGCTCAAACCTTCAAGGCGCGAAAGTCCGGCCATCTTGTCGAGCGCGAATACAAGGTCTTGAAGCGGGGGGGTATAGGGCATTTTCAACGGTCTCCGGCGCCTAGGGCATGTTTGATGTGGCCTACTCGTACTATTTGCGGCATACAAAGCAATATAATTGTACCGATCGAAAGGGTCTTTGATATGTTCCGTACTCTTGTTTTAGTGACCGCCGCTGTTACCCTGGCGTCCTGTGCCACCGCTGGCGAACAGACTTTTGCGGAGGCCAATTCGGGGACTTATGAACTTGAGAAAACGCACGCTTTTCTGACATGGCGGATCAGTCATAATGGCCTTTCAAAATATACCGCGCGGTTTACAGACTTCGATGCGACGATAGAGTTTGATCCCGAAAACCCTATCGCTTCGTCCGTTTCGGCAACCATCAATCCGCTTTCGGTCGAGACCGACCACCCGACCAAACGGGAAAGCTGGAACAACCAGATCGCCACGGACAATAAATTCCTCAATGGCGACGAATTTCCATCGATCACATTCCAATCGACCAGCGTGGAGCAAACGGGCGAATTTACGGGTATTATTACGGGCAATCTCACCTTGCTCGGCGTGACCAAAGACGTGCAGCTTGATGCGACGTATAATGGTACAGGAAACGCGCCATGGTTCGGTCCGCGCGATCTGATCGGGTTTTCGGCAACAGCAACGTTTAATCGCTCTGACTTCGGCATGACCGCGCTTCTGCCGGAAATTGGTGACGAGATCGAAGTTACGATTGAAGCCGAGTTCCTGGAAAAGGGATAGCGAGCATGTTGCCATTACGATACTTGCTCGCAGGGTTATCCGCCTGTCTTCTGGCCGGGTGCGGATCCCCCGCCGATCAGGCGGCATCCGCGCCAGCGCCTGCGCCGACTTCCGAGGCTCAAACAGAGACGATCCCTTCCCCCGCCAAAACACTGGCTGACTTGGGTGTGAATGCAGGCACATACGCGCTCGACAAAGGACACGCGTCGCTCGTCTGGACAGTCAGCCACAATGGGCTTTCGCGATACACAACGCGGTTCACCGATTTCGATGCGCGCATTGAACTCGATACCGAGGCCCCTGCTACCTCGCGCCTGACGGCAAACATCAACCCGCTCTCAGTGCGCACCGATCACCCGTCGGGCTCTGATTGGGACATGACATTGACCAGTGACGCCAAATGGTTCAACGCAAATGTGTTTCCGGAAATCACATATACTTCAACTGGGATTCGGGACATCAGCGATATGTCAGCAGTGATTGACGGCGAACTTAGCCTGCTTGGGGTGACCCGGCCTGTCGCCCTGAATGTAACGATGAATGGCGTGCGCAATTTCCCCTGGTTCGGCGAACGCGATGTGATCGGGTTCTCCGCGACAGCCAATCTGACGCGATCCGATTTCGGAATGCTGGCACTGTTGCCTGATATTGGTGACGAGGTAACGATCCAGCTTGAGGTCGAGTTCGTCCAGGCGGAGTAATCTTATGCCCCAAGAGACATCGCTACATCCTGCACGCTATACGGCCGTAGCGATTGCGCTGCACTGGCTGGTCGCGCTGGCGCTTGGGGCTATGATTGCGCTTGGCAAGAACATGCATGACGCCGATCATCGCCCGATCGAGTGGATGTTCCAGCTGCACAAATCGATCGGGATTACAATTTTGGTCTTAATGCTTGCGCGGCTTATCTGGCGGTTGATGAACCCGCCTCCGCCATTGCCCACGGATATGAAGCCGCTCGAAAAGCGTGCCTCGCATTGGGTCCATATCGGCCTGTATGTTCTGGTGCTCGCGTTGCCATTGTCAGGCTGGATTATGGTCTCCGTATCTCCGTTTTCTATTGCGACTGTGCTTTATGGAACCATTGGCTGGCCGCACATTGCCGGACTGCCTGAACTGGCGCTGGAGACACGGCAATCGTTCTACCCAAGGGTTGAAGAGGTTCACGAACTCATGAGTTGGCTTCTAATTGCCTTGTTTGTCCTCCATGTTGCCGGAGCCATCAAACATGAACTCAGCGATGAAGAGGGCGTTTTGAAACGTATGATCCCCAGATTTTTTGGAAAAACCAGCCCGCCTCGTGCGCCCGCGCGCGGCGCTTTGTTGGCTTTTGGTAGCGCGTTCGCCTTCTTCGGCATCATTGCTGGCGGGCCTGTGATCGCGCAGAGCCTTGGCGGGCCTGCCTCTGTCACTCAAGACCAAGCTGATGGCAATTGGTTGATTGACTATGATGCGTCGGAGATCCGCTTTTCGGGCACCCATAGCGGCGCAGAATTCTCCGGCGTGTTCGAAGATTGGTCGGCAGTGATTAATTTCGATACCGGCGCACTCGACACAGCCAGCGCGAACGTGACCGTCGCGACGAGCAGTGCGCAAACGGGTGATACAATTTACGATAATACGCTTGAGGCCGCTGAGTGGTTTGACGTAAAGGCGTTTCCCGAAGCCACAGTCCTTCTTTCGGATTTCCGCCGCAGCGAAGACGCGGTAGACGGCACACTGGTCGCCACCGCGGCGCTGACGATCAAGGAGCTGACCGTCGAGGTTCCGTTTACCTTCGACCTCGCGGAAGCAGATGGTGTTTGGACGATGACAGGTTCAACTGACCTGTCGCGGCAGGCGCTGGATCTCGGACAGGAGAGCGATGCGACTGCCGATTGGGTCAGCGCGGATATTTCTGTATCGGTAACCGTTCAGGCCTCGCCGATTGCCCCTTAAACGTGCTAAACGGCGCTCTATGACCGCGCCGATACTCCCTCCGACCACCGAGAATGTTGCCCGCGTCGTGGAGGTTTTGCGCCATGGCGGGCTTGTCGCGATCCCGACCGAGACGGTTTACGGCGTTGCTTGTGACGCAGCCAATCCGGACGCGGTGGCCAAACTCTATGCGGCCAAGGGACGACCAAGCTTCAACCCGCTGATCGCCCATGTTGCCAACCTCGACATGGCCCGGCTCGAGGGGCAGTTTAATGCGGCGGCAACTGCGCTGGCCAAAGCCGCCTGGCCCGGTCCATTGACCCTTGTTACCCCGCTCGCTGAAACCCATTCGGTCTGTGATCTGGCGCGCGCGGGTCTTGCCACTGTTGCGCTTAGACAACCCGCCCATCCGGTGGCCGCAAACGTACTTGCACAATTTGGGGGACCGCTCGTCGCCCCGTCGGCGAACCCATCGGGCCGGATCAGCCCGACATGCGCGGATCATGTCGCCAGCGATCTTGGCAAGCGCCTTGATCTAATCCTCGACGGCGGAACATGTAAAATCGGCGTAGAATCAACGATCCTGTCCTGCCTCGACGCCACACCGAAAATTCTGCGATATGGCGGCTATGATGCATCGCAATTCGCTGCCGATACGCAAGATGAAACCAAGCCAACAGCACCGGGCGCTTTGTCACGTCACTACGCGCCCGATGCCACGCTGAGACTCAATGTCGCTGTGCCGATTTCCGGCGACGCCTATTTGGCATTTGGCCCAACCGAGGGACCCAAAGGACGCGTGAGCCTGAACCTGTCGGAGACAGGCGATCTGGTAGAAGCGGCGGCGAACCTTTTTGCGATGTTGCGACAGCTCGACCGCTCCTATGCGCGCATTGCGGTTGCACCGATCCCGATGCGCGGCTTAGGACTGGCGATTAATGACCGACTGGTGCGCGCAGCGAAACGAGATTAATCTAGGCAGCATGGCAGATCTTCCGAAATCTTTTTTAGCGGGCGCAAAATCCCTGCTCGGTCCATCTGGCTGGAGCGAGGACGCCGACTTGCTCGCGCGCCATTCGACCCCTTGGCGCGGAACGATGCCCGGTCATACACCCTTCCTCGGCCGCCCGGCCAGCACGGAAGAGGCTGCAGCACTCGTCAAGCTCTGTGCCGCTCACCGTGTTCCGATCACGCCGCAAGGTGGCAATACCGGCCTCGTCGATGGCGGGACGCCACATGGTGAGATTTGTGTCTCGATGTCGCGAATGCACAAGGTTCGCACTCTTGATACCCTCAACAACTCGCTCACCATTGAAGCGGGCGCGCCGCTTGTCGTTGCGCAGGACGCTGTCGAGCGAGCTGACCGCCTGTTCCCGCTCTCGCTTGGTTCTGAAGGGACCGCGACAATTGGTGGGCTGATCTCAACCAATGCAGGTGGCGTGGCGGTCTTAAGATACGGCATGATGCGTGATCTGATTCTGGGACTTGAGGTTGTGTTGCCATCCGGCGAGATCTGGGATGGGCTTTCAGGATTACGCAAGAATAATACGGGGTATGATCTAAAGCATCTGTTCGCAGGCGCGGAGGGAACGCTGGGGCTCATTACCGCCGCAACGCTCAAGCTTTTCCCGCGTGTTCAGACGGCGACAGCGTGGATCAGTTGCGCGTCCGCGTCCGATGTCGTTGCCTTGCTTGCACATGTGCGCGGAGTTGTGGGCGATGCGGTGACGGGGTTCGAGATCATTCCCGCCAATGCGATCGAGATGGTGCGTGCGGACCATCCTCATATTCGTGATCCGGCGCCATCCGATCTTGAATGGCGGATCTTGTGCGAAGTTTCGCTGCCGACAGTCGACATGGCCAGTACCGCTTTGGAGACAGCCCTGGCAGATGCACTCGACCAAGGGCTTGCTGCGGATGCGCAAATTGCCACGAGCGGGCAGCACGCCGCCGACTTCTGGAAGATTCGTGAGACCATACCGCTGTCCAAGCGCGCCTATGGAACGGCAATCAATCACGATATTGCTGTGCCCGTGTCCGCGATACCAGCCTTCCTCGATAAGTGCGAGCAGGCCATTCACGAGCTCGTCCCCCGGGCCGAAATTGTTGCTTTTGGACATGTCGGTGACGGGAATTTGCACTATTCGGCCTGCGAACCTGCAGATGCACAATCGCCAGTGCTGGCCAGCCACGCTGGCGAGATTACGACTATCGTACACGCTCAGGCGATGGCGCATGGCGGCTCGATTTCGGCTGAACATGGCGTCGGTCGGCTTAAACGCGATGAACTCGTTCAGATTCGCTCAACCGCTGCGACGGCAACCATGATCGCGATCAAACGCGCGCTAGACCCCATAAACATTATGAATCCCGGACGTGTGGTCCCCACAAAGTAGATCTCGAGCTACACTGTTCCTGATACAAAGGACTATTCTTGCGTCGCAACTCATTCTAAGCTGTATTTATGGCTGATATTGACGACTATAATGCACTTAAAACCGCTGACAACACACGGATGCAAATCCTGAATGCTGCCATGACGTGTTTGATAAGGCATGGTCCCAAGCAGACAAATATCTCGACAGTTGCAAGCCAGGCAGGCGTTAGCCGTCCAACCGTTTATGCCCACTTCGAGAGTTTGGGCGAACTGCTGCAAGAGGCCATAGCACGAGGCACCGACCTGCTTTCGAACTCAATCGAAGCCCATTCCACACACTTTGAAGATGTTGGTGACCGCGTCGTGGCGGCGTTCGTTCACGGGCTGTCGCTTGCTGACCAAGTCGATGTCCTGCGGCGGCCTATGTCATTCGAATTGCCGACAACCGACCGCGATATTATCCCCATTGAAGCAATTGAGACCGCACGCAAGGTGCTGGAGCGTTTGATCGGTGACGGATTGGGAAATTTGGACGAAGCCAATGAAAAAGCGGAAACGGCCGTCCGGCTGTTCCTCTCGCTGGCGGCTTATAAGCGCCCTCAGTCTGCGCAGGACGGCATTGAAGGTTATGTTCGACGCGTCGCCCTGCCCGCGCTCGGGATCTCATCCTAGCTGCTAGCGCAACAAGCGCCCCTTAAGCAATCTTTCAATGCCGAGGACAAGTCCCGTCAAAGCGATAGTAAGCCCAAAGAAAGAAATCAGCTTGAGCCACCAGGTATCGAACCTGTCTTTGCCGGTAACGTCCATAATGTGAAAGCGCCAGAGCACGTCAAATGTGCGCCAGAGGCGGGTGCGGACAGTGCGTAGATCTCCAGTCTGGGCATCTATATATATCTTTGTTGTCGTGTTCTCGTAGGTGACAACCCATGCCGGTAGCGGTCCGGCATATTCTCTGGGCGGGTTGGCCTCGAGCAGCGTCGGCTCCAGCGGCACCCCGACATTTGGCTTAATGCCAAGAACAGCGATTTGACGCGCGGTCGCTGAGGATATGGGAGACAGAAGGTCGCCTAAGCGCGCATCAACGAGATGGTGCGTGTCATCGGCTTCGAACTTCCAGACCGGAACGCCAAGGAGCATTGCAAGCTCGGCTTGATCTGGCGTGATACCGGCCAAGTTTGCAGCTTCACTGGCGGTCAAGCTGATCGCCGCGACATCAAGGGTGCCATGGGCAATGTCCTGACGCAGATTGCTCCCGCGCACCTGCTCAATCGGAAACAAAGTAAAGAACAACCCACTGAGCATCCACAACAAGACCTGAACGCCGACCACTACGCCTAGAACATTGTGGATGCGTCTAATATTGCGGCGTGTTTTCATAGCTGAACTTTCCCTGCTGCTTTGTCTTATGCAGAAGATCAGGATCGGCCGCCAGAGCGAATGCTCCGGCGGCGATAACAAATACGAATCTCGGCGGACTGCCTATGGCTTCCAGGCAGCACCCTCAGCAGGCATATCGTGGGTTTTGTAGTCTACACCGCGATGTTTCTTGAACTCCTGACGCGTAATGGCCCTGCAATGCACCTCATCCGGCCCATCTGCAAACCTCAATGTCCGGATACTGGCATAAGCGCGCGCGAGGCCGAAATCCGTGGTCACACCGCCGCCGCCATGGGCCTGCATGGCATCATCGATAATATCGAGCGCCATTGTCGGGGCTGCCACCTTGATCATGGCGATCTCGTTGCGCGCCTGTTTGTTACCTACCGTGTCCATCATATAGGCCGCTTTGAGCGTTAACAGTCTCGTCATTTCAATATTCGTCCGTGCCCAGCCGATACGCTGTTCCCAGATCGAATGTTCGCTGACCGACTTGCCAAACGCCTCGCGCGTCAGAAGCCGCTTGCACATTTTCTCCAGCGCAACTTCGGCGGCACCAATCGTGCGCATGCAGTGGTGAATGCGGCCTGGCCCAAGGCGACCTTGCGCAATCTCGAAGCCGCGCCCCTCACCCAGAATTATGTTCTCTGCCGGTACGCGGACATTGTCGAGCAGCACTTCGGCGTGGCCGTGTGGTGCATCGTCATATCCAAAGACTGGCAGCATCCGCAGGATTTTGACGCCAGGCGTGTCGAGCGGGACGAGGATCTGGCTCTGTTGTTTGTGGCGTTCAGCTTCCGGGTCTGTCTTACCCATAACAATCGCCACTTCGCAGCGCGGGTCGCCAACGCCTGAGGACCACCATTTCCGACCATTTATGACATACTCGTCTCCGTCGCGGACAATTGTTGTTTGCACATTGGTTGCGTCAGACGAGGCAACCAGCGGCTCGGTCATCAAGAAGGCGGAGCGGATTTCGCCATTTAGCAGGCGCGTCAGATATTTAGCCTTTTGCGCGTCCGATCCATAACGGTGGAAGACTTCCATATTTCCAGTGTCGGGTGCTGCGCAGTTGAAGATTTCGGACGCCCATTCGACCCGACCCATGATCTCGGCCAGAGGCGCATATTCCGCGTTGGTCAGTCCCGCGCCATGATACTCGTCCGTATCGTGCTCGGCATTGGGCGGCAGGAACATGTTCCAGAGCCCCTCCGCGCGCGCCTTAACCTTCAACTCTTCAACGATCGGAGGAATTTGCCAGCGGGTCTCGCCCGCATCGTGCTGCGCGGTGTAGGTATCGAGATTAGGGTAAACATGGGCGTCCATGAACGCAGAAACCCGCTCGATCCATTCTTGTGTCTTTGGGCTGTAATCAAAATTCATCGTACGCTTCCTTATGGCTTTGTTTTCTGTGGCAATCTTAGAGGAGCGGTCTGGTGTGGGGAAGCGACAATACGGCCCAACGTCGGGTCAAGCATCGCGCAGCCACTGTCCGATTGGTTCTGGTATCTCTCCCCGACGTGCGAGATCTATTGCGCTCATCAGCATGAGATGTGTGAACGCATCCGTGATCTCACCTGAGCGGACACGGCGTGCCAGATCGCGCACGGGGATGCGTTTCACCTTTAAAGCCTCGCTCGGCTCGGGCTTTGCCGTTCCGACGCTCAATCCCCAGACGAGAAAACCATACGCCACTTCATCAGTTACCGAATTGGACAAATGCCAGCGTCCGAGGGCCAGCTTGTGCGCTGCAGATACCCCTGTCTCTTCTGTTAACTCTCGCAAAGCAGATGCTTCAGGCGATATGTCTATTGGCCCGCCGCCTTCGGGCAACTCCCAACTGTAAGCGTTCAATGGGAAGCGGTGCTGGCCGACAATCCATGTATAACCCTCGTCATCAATGGGTAACACGCCGCAGGCAAGATTGGCGTAGCGGACGACGCCATAGGTTCCCGCTGATCCATCTGGATGGATAACTTGACTCGATTCAATACGTAGCCACGGATTCTCAAAGCCCGTTCTGGTGTCGAGCACCGTCCATGGGCCGTTTTTCTGATCTGTCATCTTTGTCTCGTTTCAGATGTTGTGAGGCGCGTTCGGTGACCTTCATTTACGGCGCTCGGCAAAGAAGGCCCGCAACAATGCCGAGGTCTGTGCACCAAGGGTTTGGTCCTGCTCGATTTCAGGCCGCCAATGGCAGGTCGGCTGGCCAAAAAACCGTGGACCGTTAACCACCGCGCCGCCCTTTTCGTCGGATGCGGCAAAGACGAGTTTGCCTATTCGTGCCAAACTCATCGCTCCCGCACACATGGCGCACGGTTCCAGCGTGACATAAAGTTCAAACCCCGTGAGCCTATAGTTTCCGATTGCCTTTGCTGCTGCGCGTATGGCGACAATCTCTGCATGGGACGTTGGGTCATGGCTGGCAATCGGGGCATTAGAACCCTCGCCGACGATCTTGCCACTGGACGGATCAACGACAACTGCGCCAACAGGCACTTCGCCGCGACGGGCGGCTTGTTGGGCTAGCTCAAGGGCGCGTTCCATAGGGGTCAATCTGGTCTCCCAATCTTTGCAAAGCAATGCTAGAGCCTAGGCATGCGCATCGTAGCCGGAAAATTCAAGGGGCGTCCGCTCATAGCCCCAAAGGGTAGAACGACGCGGCCGACCTCCGACCGCGCGCGCGAAGCGATATTCAACATCCTGGTGCATGCCGAGTGGGCGCCACCTCTGGAAGGCGCACGGGTGATTGATTTATTTGCTGGGTCCGGCTCACTTGGGCTCGAAGCCCTGTCGCGCGGGGCAGGCTTCTGCCTGTTTGTTGACGCGGGCAATGGTGCGCGCGGCGCGATCCGTTCGAATGTCGAAATGCTGGGCCTGTTCGGACAAACGCGTATCCATCGTCGTTCGGCGACAGCGCTCGGACCTCGGCCTTCCAATCTCGGTGATCCGTTTGATCTTGCATTCCTCGATCCGCCTTACGAGAAAGGGCTGGTTTTGCCTGCGCTCAATGAGTTGAAAACGGGCGGCTGGTTGAGCGATCAGGCGATTGCTATGGTCGAGACAGGCGCGACCGAAGCGCTTGAGTTCGATGATTGGAACATCGTTAACCAACGCACAAGTGGGGCAGCCTGCTTGACGTTTCTGAGGCCGCCGGGCGACTAGCTGTTATACATCGTCAGGGCGAGAAAGAGGAATGGCCATGCCATCAACAAAATCAGGCCGATAAGCAAGGCAAAGCCCTTCAAGCTGTCTTTGAATTCCGTCATTCTTACAAATTTCTACAAAACTGTTAAACAGTCCTTAGGCCATAATGGCAGAAATAAGGCAAGCCGTTTCGGGCCTTGAATTATGCAGTCTCAGGTTCATTCGGTTCCAAAAATTCGGAGCGCACATTGAAGCCTGATTGTTTGCCGACATGCTTGACACAATCCGCAAGCCAATCCTCCGCCAAAGACACGCCCCGCGACCGTAGCTCAGTCAAAAATCTGATATCCGTGTCATATTTTGTTTCAAGCGCGAGATCGCACATAGCAGCACCGCCGCGAATAATGTGCAGGAAAAGACGCCTGTAATTGCCCTGTGCATCATTCGCCAGAAGATCATCATCAAGCAGTTTCTGGACGAAACTAATCGCCCGAAGTTCACCGATAAGCGACGAGTTGAAATTGATCTCATTGAGCCGATCCTGAATAGCGCTGGCCGTCTTGGGCACCCCTGCGCGCGAGAGCGGATTGAGCATAACGAGTAGAATATCCTTTGGCGCATCCGAGTAGATCAGCGGGAACAAGGACGGGTTGCCCATATAACCGCCATCCCAATATGGCGCCCCGTCGATCTCAACGGCCTTGAACGTTTGTGGCAGGCATGCCGACGCCAATACGGCATCCGTATTGATCTCATCGCCGGTAAACACGCGGGCGCGCCCTGTTTCAACATTTGTCGCTGCCAAGTGTAATGCAATTCCGCTGTTGCGCGCCGCGTCAAAATCAATGCTGGCTTCGACGGCATCACGCAAGGGGTTAAGGTCAAACGGGTTCAAGTCATAGGGGCTGGCAAGCGCGGTCATAACGGACATCAAATTGAAAGGTGACCGAGGCAATAGAGCTTTGATGGCTGGTGGTGTTCTGAGTTTCGAATAGGGCGCGCTACGTTTGGAAACTTCTGACCAAAAGGTCTCCAGCCCTTCAACAGCGCCCTCCGGACCACCTTTTGCCATTCCGGCGGCGAATGCAACCGCATTCATTGCGCCCGCGGACGTTGCGGTAATGGCTTTCACGTCGATCTTCTTCGACCGCGCGAGCGTTTCAAGAACCCCCCAACTTAAAGCGCCATGCGCTCCCCCGCCCTGCAAAGCGAGGCTGATGGGTTTCGGCGATGTCGATCTTGGTTTTCGGGCCATGAGAGTGGACTAACTGATATTGGTAAGGGTTGCATTGCACGAATACGTCAAGTTTTGTCGAGTTAGGCCTTAAACGGCAAAAAGCAAGGCTTGACGCCCCTTGGGGGAACTCTCCAAGAATGTCGAGCTGTACACTTAATCCAAAGGATATTCACATGGCTTATCTTCCATTCGACTTGTCGGGCAAAACAGTTGTCATCACGGGAGGCAATCGCGGCATAGGATTGGGAATGGCTGAAGCCATAGCGGCCTCCAATGCCAATGTTGCGATCTGGGGGAGAAACACAGAAACGAATGCCGCCGCTATCGCACACCTCGAAGGTCTGGGCACAGGAGCCGTCAAAAGCTGGTCTGTCGATGTGGCCGAAGAAGATGCCGTGATCTCCGCTATGGCAGAAACCGAGGCCCATTTCGGACGAATCGATAGCTGTTTTGCCAATGCGGGGATTGGACAGGCAGCCAGTTCGTTTACTGAGATGAGCACCGAAGTCTGGCGAAAGAACATGTCGGTCAATATGGAAGGGGCGTTCTGGACTTTGCGCGAGGCGTCGAAATCTATCGTGAAACGCGCAAAAGCGGGCGATCCGGGCGGCTCACTGGTGGGTGTTGCCTCCCTTGCGGCCATTGAAGGTGCGGCGCGCAATCAGGCCTATGCAGCGACCAAGGGTGGTCTGATCTCAATGCTCAAAGGCATTGCGGTTGAATATGCACGATACGGCATTCGAGCGAACGCTATACTGCCCGGTTGGATTGCTACGGACATGACGGAAGCCGCTCAGGGGTCGGATGTGTTTTCATCGAAGGTGATTCCGCGCGTTCCAGCCAAACGCTGGGGTGAGCCTAAGGACTTTGGCGGGATTGCTGTTTATCTCGCATCAGACGCTGCGTCGTACCATTCAGGTGATACATTTGTGGTCGATGGCGGCTACGCGATCTTCTAACCTAAAGCTACGGCCAATCCAGATACGAAAACGGCCACGCAATCCTGCGTGGCCGTTTCATTTGCGCAATAGCGCGACAGTAATTAGCTGCCTTGGCCTGGAAGCTCTTCAGCGGCGGCCGCTGCTTCCTCTGCCGCGTCGTCTGCAGCATCGACAACTCCGTCAACAGCATCAGATCCCGCACCCGCTACTGCGTCGGCAGCGTTGGAAGCTGCATCTGTGACCGCGTCGGTCGCTGCGCCTGCAACATCGCCGGCGACGTCCGCTGCGTTACTTGCAGCGTCGCCAATAGCACCAGCGGCACCCGCCGCAGCTGATCCGGCAGCGTCTACAGCATTGCCAGCTGTTTCGGCCACAGCACTCCCCGCAGCGGTAGCGGCGTCACCTGCGGCAGAAACCGCGTCGCCAGTTGCGTCAGCTGCGGCATCAGCAAGATTACCCGCGCCTTCAACGGCGCCGGCAGCCGCGTCAGAGACTGCGCTTCCAGCCGCAGAAGCCGTGTCTGCTGCCGCGTCAACGGCGCTAGAGGCCGCGCTTGAAGCCGCATCAGCCGCGCTATCTGCTGCGTCTTTTGCTGCACCACAAGCAACGAGAGCCATCGCTGCAACGCCTGTAATTAAAATCTTTTTCATACCAAATTCCCCTGTTGAGAGTTCTTACTATTATCAACGACGACACCGCCGTCATCCTTTCTGCCAATCCCTGTGCTTGGCAATCCGCCAGAGAGAGACACAAATCCAAAGTCATTACAATTATAATGTGCATCTATGCCGTGAGCACGATCACCCTTCGTTTTCGTCACGATGCGTTGAAATTAAAGCGGTTACTCTTCAAAAACTTCTGGCATTGCGGCCATATCACCGGCTGCATCATCACCCAAAGCAGCAAGTGCGGCCGAATCGGTCTGCATGTCTTCCTCATCGACAATTTCGGACGGGGCCGATCCCTCCGCAAGGAAGTATTCGCTTTCGACAGGCTCCGGATCGTCAATAAGGATGCGCTCGCCCTCAGCCGTCACATCAACGGGCCCGGCGTGTTCGTTCTCTTGCGCAACGCCAACCGCACCAATTATTGTCGCCAAAAGTGCCCCTAGAATACCGTACTTGAACATGATGGTCCTCCCTCACGAGAATCGCGTTTCGTTGTTAACCGAACTCAACCGTTCAATCATGCCGAAAATGGGGCATCACCGTGACCAAGCTGACACACAGGCCGTGGCTATCGCTCGCTCAATCATCGTTGCCAGATAAAGATTAGGCGCTAATTGCCTGTCTTTAGGCGTATTTCGCTAGGATTCCTGATCTTTGGACACAAGATTTCGGAGCGGCTCGCCGGACAAGAAGTGATCGAGGTTTTCGACAAAAACGCGGTCGGAACGGCGCGCGGACCGTTCCGTGAAGGCCGCAATATGAGCCGTAAGCGTCACCTGAGGATGCTGCCAGAGGGGGCTCTCTTCGGGCAGCGGCTCAACTGCAGTCACATCAAGTGCGGCATGACCCGGGCGTTGCAAATCAAGACCCGCCAGAAGCGCCTCTTCGTCGACGAGTTGACCTCGCCCGACATTGATAAACAAAGCTCCCTCTTTGATGTCTTTGAAGAACGATCCGTCTGCCATACGCTCGGTCTCGCTGGTTAGCGGGCAACACAGGACGACGCAGTCGGCATTTGGCAACGCGGCTCGAAGACCCGCCGGTTGGATCATTGTGTCCGCGTCAGGATCCGAACCCGGTGTTCTGCGTACGCCTGTTACCTTCGCGCCGAGCATCTTCAATCGCTGCGCACAGGCACGGCCAATGCTGCCGAAACCGACAATAATCCAGTGTGTGTCGACCAGTTCGCGGAACTCGCCGCGATGCCAAATCTTCTCTGATTGGGCTTTCCGGCGCACGGCTCCACCCTGAAACCAATCGAGCCCAGCCCAAAGAATCCACTCGGCGATGGCTGGCGACTGCTCATGTGCGCTCGTGTAGCGATCGGCCCTGTTTCGGATAGCTTGTAGGATTGGGTGCTCAATTCCGGCTGCGCTCGACTGAAACCATTGTAACTTCTCTGCGGACAGAATCGCCTGCATAAAGGTCATAACCGCAGGGCTGAAATACGCATCTTGCGTGCCATAACCGAGATCGAGCGGCGGGATGCCTTCTATGGGTTCGCTGTCAACGGTCTTAAAGCTGCCCGTATCGTCCATTATGATGGGGCGGATTTCGGTGGCACGCGCCTTGAACTCGTCGGCCAATCTGGCAAAGGATCGTTCATGAATAAGCAGATCAAGCAATGGGCAATCTCCGTCGTGGTGGTCGTTGGCAGTTTTGCCCTGTCGGGCACTGTCATGCCCAGCCTTGCCCAATCCCCAAGCGTTCAGCAAGACTTGCCTTTGCGTGATCAGGGGTATTTTCGCAATCTTGCAGAGCTGTCGGCCGTGATCGGCGCGGCGCATGCCGTGCGTGTTGCATGCAATGGGGTCGATGATCAGTACTGGCGTAGCTATATGCAGCAGATATTGAGCTTAGAGGCACCCGAACGTGGGCCTTTGAGGGCGCGCATGGTGGATGGGTTCAATCGCGGATACCAGCAGAGCGAGCGGCGCAATGGCCGGTGCTCGGCAAACTCTGCGCAAGCGGAGGCCGAATATGCGCGCGAGGGCAAACGGTTGTCTGACGCTTTAGCAGCCTTCTATTTTCCGTCCTGATCTGCGACGCCCTCCAATCTATCCTACAAATATGGACTCTCTTCAGCGCAGACAGACTCTCTTATCGACTCTACAAAATTTGTCTTCGCCGCTTGTCTTCGTCACTTGGTTGTTGTCACCTGCGGCCTAGAAGGAGATGCCCTATGAAGACCCGTGCTGCTGTTGCCTTTGAGGCTGGGAAGCCGCTCGAGATCGTCGAGCTTGATCTGGAAGGGCCGCAGGCGGGTGAAGTGCTTGTGGAAATCAAGGCGACGGGGATTTGCCACACGGACGAATTCACCCGCTCTGGCGCAGACCCTGAAGGGGCGTTTCCGGCAGTGCTTGGCCATGAGGGCGCGGGGATCGTGCGTGAGGTTGGCGCAGGTGTCACTGATCTCCAAGTGGGCGATCATGTCATCCCGCTTTACACGGCCGAGTGCCGGACGTGCGAATACTGCCTGAACCCGAAGACCAATCTCTGCCAGCGCGTGCGCGAGACCCAAGGCAAAGGCGTGATGCCGAACGGAACAAGCCGGTTTTCCTATAAGGGCGAGAAAATTCTGCACTATATGGGCTGTTCGACCTTTTCGAACTTTACCGTGCTGCCAGAGATCAGCTTGGCGAAAGTGCGCAAGGACGCGCCGTTTGACAAGATTTGCTATATTGGCTGCGGGGTGACGACGGGACTTGGGGCGGTGATGTATACGGCCAAGGTTGAACCGAACTCGACGGCGGTTGTGTTCGGGCTTGGCGGGATTGGACTGAACGTCGTTCAAGGCTTACGGTTGATCGGCGCGAAGCAGATTGTCGGCGTGGATTTGAACCCAGCGCGCGAGGCGATGGCGCGCCAATTTGGCATGACGGATTTTGTGAACCCGAAAGATCATGACGGGCATGATGGCTTGGTTGGGCATCTGGTCGAGCTGACCGGTGGCGGGGCCGATTATTCATTCGAGTGTATCGGCAATGTGGATGTGATGCGCGCGGCGCTGGAATGCTGTCATAAGGGCTGGGGCGAGAGCGTGATTATTGGCGTGGCCCCTGCCGGGGCAGAGATTAGCATACGGCCTTTCCAGCTGGTCACCGGACGCGTCTGGCGCGGCTCAGCCTTTGGCGGCGCGCGCGGGCGCACAGACGTTCCGGGCATTGTCGATATGTATATGGAAGGCCGGATCGATATTGATTCGCTGATTACGCACAAATTGGCGCTAGAGGAGATCAATAAGGGGTTTGATTTGATGCATGCGGGGGAGAGTATTCGCAGCGTAGTGGAGTTTTAGATCATGGACTAATTTTGGATAATTTCGGCGCTGAATAAGATGTCGCTTATCTCGCCACCCAACTCGCCACGTTCCGCCGCAACACTCTTACGCATGGCGTTTACGAGCCCTACCATTTTCTCTTGCGTTTCCTCGGATGACAAATGCAGAGGCATCTTTTCGAGAGCGGCCAGCGCCTTGACAACTTCGACTGGCGCGAATGCACAAACCTTCTGCTTTCCAGCTACTATCTTGGCGGTGGCCTCTTCGGTTCTTTGAGAGTGCGAGCGCAAAATAGAAGCCCGCTCTGCCACGCCTGTCAAATATTGCGAATAAGCCTCGACGAGGAGTTCTCTTCGTCGATCAGATTGGGCTTGTGTCCATCCGATTAGGGACTGAGCCAACGCGCCCCCTAGCGCCAAAAATGCCCCTATTAAAAGAAGAATTATGTCCTTTTCCATATCCCATATTTACAGAATGACATGGAAGCGCACAATAGTTTGCTAGCTTTGTAAGCTTAAAGGCAAAGAACACGACTTCAAGTCATCCCACGGCTTGACCGTGGGAGCCATCACCTGAAAGATAACGCAGGAGATGGATTGCACAGTCGAGCTGTGCAATGACTCTTTGAGGAACTTGAGAAAAGGAAATCCAAACATGTTCTCACATATGATGGTCGGAACGAACGACATTCAGAAATCGAAAACTTTTTATGATGCCGTGTTCACAGCACTGGGCGCTAAGGAAGGGTTTGTCGATCCTCAGGGGCGGCTGGTTTATCTGCATAATGGCGCGCCATATCTGGTTACGCCGCCGATTGATGGCGAGGGAGCGACGTCCGGTAATGGCATGACCATTGGGTTTACGATGGAAAACCCTGAACAGGCCGACGCATGGCACGCAGCCGGCGTAGCCGCAGGCGGCAAGCCGATTGAAGATCCGCCAGGCTGGCGCGAAGGCGGCGGTCAGAAAATGTATCTCGCTTACTTACGCGACCCGGACGGCAACAAGCTCTGCGCCCTGCATCGCGGTTAGTCGTGCTGCCCTCTTGAGAAAGGCCCTGCGCCGATGACCACGCTTGTACAGTCGCATGCCTCCTATGGCGGCATGCTGGAAGTCTATGACCATGCGTCTCAGGTGACGGGGACGGATATGCGGTTTGCGGTGTATCTGCCACCGCAAGCCAAGGACGGGCCGGTGCCGGCTGTCACGTTCCTGTCCGGGCTGACCTGCACTTGGGAAAATGTGATGGCCAAGGCGGGGCTGCAGCGCTGGGCAAGCGAGTTGGGACTTGCGATTGTCGCGCCGGATACGTCCCCGCGCGGAGATGGTGTGGCTGATGATGATGCCTATGATCTTGGCCAAGGTGCAGGGTTTTATCTGACCGCGCGCGAGGAGCCGTGGGCGCAGCACTACAAGATGGACGAATACGTCACCGACGAGCTTTGGGCGCTGGTACATTCGGAGTTTGCGTTGAATGCGTCACGGCATGGTATTCTGGGCCATTCGATGGGCGGGCATGGCGCGATCACGCTGCACTTGAAGCATCCGGACAAATACAAGACGTGTAGTGCGTTCTCGCCGATCACCTCGCCCGCACAAGTGCCGTGGGGACAGAAAGCGTTTACGGCGTATCTTGGCGAGGTGAACCCGCTTTGGGAGCTTTATGACGCAACCGAGATCGTGCAGGAGCGCCAAAGCCGCGCGCATATCCTGATCGATACGGGCGATGCGGACCAGTTTTTACGGGATCAGCTCAGGCCGGACTTGTTTGAGGCGGCATGCAAAAGTCATGGCCAAGCGCTCACCAGCCGGCTGCAACCGGGCTATGATCATTCCTACTATTTCGTCGCGAGCTTCGCTGAAGAGCATATGCGCCATCATGCGGCGGGGCTTGCTCACTAGTCTCGTTCGCGCTTAAGATCATGGAGAAGATCCAAGGGCGAGCAACGAAATGATAGACCACCTGCCCTATTTGCTCGCTGCTCTTGGTGGATATTTTCTTGGGTCGGTTCCATTCGGGCTGGTGCTGACGCGATTGGCCGGGCTTGGCGATGTACGCGCAATCGGGTCTGGCAGCATTGGCGCGACGAATGTGTTGCGGACCGGTCGCAAAGATCTGGCGCTGGCAACGGTGCTGCTCGATAGTTTGAAAGCGGGATTGGCCGTCTGGGCGTTTACGGCGCTTTATGACCGGAATGTCGGGCTGGTTGCGGGCGCGGCTGCCTTTGTCGGGCACTGTTATCCGATCTGGCTTAAGTTCAAAGGCGGCAAAGGGGTCGCCACTTATGTCGGACTTCTGGTGTTTGCATCGCTCAAGGGCTTTGTCGTGGGAGCTCCGGTGTGGCTGGGGTTGTTTGCGCTGACGCGGATTTCATCTCTGTCGGCATTGTGTGCAGCTGTTGCAGTGCCCATTGGCGCCTTTTTGCTGGGGGAGTCCAGGTTTGCGCTTGTGGTTTTGGCAGCATTGTCGGTGCTGGTTTTCTGGAGACATCGCGCAAATATTGGCCGGCTGATCGCCGGGACCGAGCCAAAGTTCGGTTCAAAATCTGGACCGACGGATGACGAATAGGGCCCTGTCAGATCGTGAACGCGTTGATTGGGTCAGGCTCTCACGTACGCCGCGCATTGGACCTGTGACTTTCGCGCAATTGCTCGCGCGCTTTGGCAGCGCTGGAAAAACACTGGACGCCCTACCTGAACTTTCCAAAAAAGCCGGACGGAAGAAACCACTGGTCGCGCCGAGCCGTGCGCTGATCGAGGATGAGATTACAGCGACAGAGCGCTATGGTGCACGCCTTCTGGCCTCTTGCGAACCGGACTATCCCGCTTTGCTCAAACAGGTGAACCCGCCGCCGCCGGTACTGACCGTTCTCGGGAAGACCGATCTTTTCGAGCAGCCTGCCATTGCTATTGTCGGCGCGCGCAATGCTTCGGCCGCCGGGCGGAAAATTGCAAGGGATATGGCCGCAGAGCTCGGCAAGGCAGGCTTTGCAATAGTGTCCGGTCTGGCGCGCGGGGTGGATGGGGAAGCCCACGCAGCTTCAATCGAAACGGGGACGATTGCCGTTCTGGGTGGCGGCGTGGATCACATCTACCCGCCGCAGCATGACAGGCTTTATGCAGCGCTCGCATCAGACGGGGCGATTATCTCGGAAAGCCCGTTCGGACATCGGGCCACGGCTAAGGATTTCCCGCGCCGTAATCGGTTGATCACTGGACTCGCCCTGGGCACCATTGTGGTTGAGGCGGCGGAACGCTCAGGGTCGCTCATCTCAGCGCGCACAGCGAATGAGCAAGGCCGCGAGGTCATGGCCGTGCCCGGCTCGCCGCTCGATCCAAGAGCGGCGGGGACGAACCGGCTCATCCAACAAGGCGCATCGCTTGTTCAGACCGGATCCGATGTGCTTGAAATTATAAATGGTCTTGGGCGAATGCAGTTGAATATGCCTCCTATGCCCGATTTTGAAGGTGCATTTGAGGACACAGTGCCCAGCGAACAGATCGACCGCGTGCGCGACGCTTTGTCCTACAGTCCAACGCCGCTCGACGAAATTGCCAGAGCTGCGGAAATTGGCGCGGCCCGCTGCGCGGCGATCCTGATGGAACTCGAACTGCTTGGTGACGCTGTGACACTGGCGGGTGGTCTCGCGGTGCTCTCTGTGCCCGATGACAGCTGAAATTTGCAGCAATTCACCTGCGCCGTATGACGATTTGTGCCCAAAATGCAGCAGATTCACCGGAATTGTCGAAAACAGTCCATACTGGGCTTCATCGCTGGACGGGTTAGCGATTGTTGCCTAAGCATGCATGGAGTACATCGTGTTGCAGGCCAATAGTCGGCGACCGCGAGAGGGAGTTTGTTTTATGGGGAAGTGGGCATCCCTCTTCTGTGCAATAGCGCTGGCCTGTGCTGCGCCCCCCGCATTGGCGCAGGACGATGCCGAGAAGGTCATCCTTGAAGCGGATGATATTTCCGAAGAGGACGACAGTAATATTATTGTCGCGACGGGCAGCGTTGAAGCCAGCTATGGCGGACGGGTCTTACGGGCGGACCGGATCGAATATGATCGCCGTACCGGCAAAGTACGCGCCACCGGAAATGTCGTTATTCTGGACGCGGATGGCACACAGCAGTTTGCCGATGAAGTCGAAGTCAACGAAAGGCTGGATGACGGCTATGCTGTTGGTTTTGCGACGCGATTGCCCGCTGGTGGTGTGGCCACTGCGAATTCGGCAGTGCGTCAGCCGAACGGGATAAACGCGCTGGATCAGGCCATCTATACCGCGTGTGAAGTCTGCGAAGAAGAAGGGCAGCGGCCGACCTGGGCCCTAAGAGCAAGACGCGCGATTCTCGATGAGAACAATGACATCATCTCATACCGCGATGCCCTGTTAGAGATCGGCGGCGTGCCGGTTTTTTACCTGCCCTATTTCTTCCACCCAGACCCGACAGCCGGGCGTCGCTCGGGGTTTTTGATCCCAAGAGTTGGCGGCTCGTCCCGGCTTGGTTTTGTGTATGGTCAACCCTATTACAAGGTACTCTCCAAGTCTTCGGACATCACGATCACGCCGACTTTCTATTCCAGAGTCCGTCCATTGCTTGAAGTCGATTACCGGAAACAGTTCTGGGCCGGCACTTTGAATGCAGCTGGCAGTATTACGTTCGAGCGCGACTTTGATGGCGACGGAAACCGGTTTGGTGAAGAAAAAGTGCGCGGTCATATTTTTGCCGATGCCGACTTCGAAATCAATGATACCTGGCGCTGGGGGTTCGGCGTGGAGCGCGCGAGCGATGACTTGTTCACCCGCCGATATTCGATCGACGGCGCGGAAGTGTCTCGCGGTTTGTTCGATGGCCAACCCCGCACGCTATTGTCTCAATTGTACGCGGTGGGGCAAACGCCCAGTTTTTACGCCGACACATCCTTGCTCTTCTTTCAGGATTTGCGCGCGGCCAGCCCAACCATTCCCGAAGCGCCGATTGCAACACCGCTGCTTTATGCGGACAAATTCTATGACTTTGGCAAGTACGGCCGGACAAGTATCACAGCCTCCTCTGCCATCTTGTCGCGCAATGCGAGCGATGGCCTGACGCCGGACATAAATCCGGACAGCCGGCGAATTTCGATTGGCGCTGACTGGAACGTGACCCGCGTGTTGCCGGGCGGTTTTGTCGCCGAGCCTTTTGCAGAGGTGCGAGGCGATTACTACAATCTCGATCCGGATGCGTCAGGTCAGCGGACCGTAACACGGGCTGTTGGGTCTGTCGGGGCGAAACTGTCCTGGCCGTTACTGAGGCAGGGAAAGACGGTCGACATCCTGGTTGAACCGACTGTGCTGGGCGCGTGGGGATTGTCGAATACAAACGACCCGGCGATCCCGATCGAAGACAGCGAACTGTTCGAATTCGACGAAACGCGGTTGTTTGAATCAAACGGGTTCAGCAATTTCGACCTTTATGAGGGTGACGGAAAACTGTCAGTTGGAGTAACGACATCCGCGCGCTTCAGGAATGGCTTCCAGTTTGATGCAATCGCTGGTCGACGCTGGCGGTCACGCGCGGATACGGCATTTGATGCCGCAACCAATCTCGACGGCACCTCGTCAGATTGGGTCGGGTCTGTCTCGGCGGACTTCGGGCGGCTCTTGCGTGTCGAAACGCGATTACGACTCGATGGAGATTCCTTCGCGGTGAACCGTGTTGACGCAAAGGCCAGTACGCGGTTCTGGCGCATTGCCGCGTCGGCGCGCTATTTCAGGGTCGACGAAGACATCCGGCCAAACATACCGACTGCCGATGAAGGTATTGATACGAATGCGCGTTTTCGACTGACGAAAAATTACTCACTGACCTATCGCCAGCTTCGTGATTTTACCGCCGGCACCAATATTTTGCAGTCATTTGGCGTCGCTTACACGGACAACTGCTCACAATTTCGTATTATCTATCAGCGACGCGAAGCTGTTGATCGGACCCTGGGCCCGGAAGACGCAGTCCTCTTTCGCTTCTCCCTCAAAACACTTGGCGAATTTGGTACCGGGTGAAAACTACAATAATTTTACGTAATATTCGCATATTCAGTGCGTTAACTGTTTGCATGACGCTGTAGAGGCGATATTTTAGCAGGGGCCGAACCTGTACTGACCGAACCGGAGTATTTGCCATGACGCGAGCCATTCTAGCTGCCTGCCTTTTTGGGGCGCTCAATGCCGTTGGAAACGCGCAAGATGCAGCTCAACAGAGCGACATTCTACAGCTGGAAGGCGTGGCAACACTTGTAAATGACGAGCCGATTTCGTTTCACGACATCCGCCAACGGGTGCGCATGCTGGCCATGACCGTCGGGGCCGAGATCACACCGGAAGTCCAGCAACAGCTTGCCTCCACCGCGCGCGAACAACTGGTTGACGAAATACTGCAGATGCAGGCGGTTTCGGAGTTCAATGTCGAGATTGATCCTACGGACATTGCTGCGTCAGTAGATGATCTCGCGGCACGCGCCGGTGTGACACGCGAACAGCTCTATCAACAGTTCGCCGAGGCCGGGATCAATCCCGCCACGCTGGAGTCCCAGATTCGTTCTGATATTGCGTGGCGGCGGATGATGTCAGGCCTTTATGGATCGCGCATCCGGATTTCGCAAAATCAGCTCGATAGCGAACTTGAGCAATTGCGTTTGAGTTCGCAGGAAACAGCCTATCAACTGGCGGAGATATTTCTTTTTGCGCCCGACGAAGAGACCAAGGTTCAGGCACTTCAGGCTGCGTATTCATTGGTGGACCAGTTGCGTCAAGGCGCACCATTCCAGGCGGCTGCGCAACAATTTTCATCCGCTCCCACGGCCGCAGCGGGCGGTGATATGGGTTGGGTCGCCCTGGCCGATCTGGATTCGGTGCTGGCCGACTCGGTTCGCGCCGCGGGCCAACCGGGCATCCTTGACCCGATTGTCGCTGATGATGGTATCTATATTTTGGCGCTGAGAAATCGCCGAGAGCCTCAAGAAGAAACCTCGCGCCTGCAATTGCGCCAGCTGATTGCAACCGATGGCGAGATCGAAACATTAGAACGCGCTATGGGCCGGGTTGATAACTGCGCAGCGCTCGATGGCTATGCAGAGGACCGCGATGAACTTCTGGCGATTGATCTGGGCGAAACAAAGCTTTCAGACCTCGCCGTCGCCTCACAGGCACTGCTGACAGATCTGCAACCGGGCGAGGTCTCTGCGCCGTTCGAGATGTCAGCCGGCTGGTCGTCGCTATATGTGTGCGGGCGTCAGGATGGCGCGGAAAATCTGCCGAGCCGCGATCAAATCGAAAACCAGCTCTTTGGGCAGGAATTGGGACTCATTTCCGAGCGCGAACTGCGAAATGCGCGACGCGAGGCAACCATCCTTGTGCCTTAATGGGTGGCGAATCCGCTTGCTTTTTCAGGCCGAGAGGCAGACACCCTGCCCATGGCTAGAACGACCACAAATCCGATAGCCCTGACGATGGGTGACCCAGCTGGTTGTGGGCCGATCATCAGTGGTCAAGCATGGAAAGAATTACGCGAACAGCCCGAGCTTTGTTTTGCGGCGATTGGCCCAGCAGACGTGTTTTCACGGCATGCGCCAATTCAGAAGATTGAGACGCTTAGCGAAGCGACAGCGGTGTTTGCGTCGGCCCTCCCCGTTCTCGATCCCTCGATCAGCGTTGTCGCCCATCAAGCCGGTCAGCCTGATCCTGCCAATGCGACGGCGATTATCGGATCCATTGAGCATGCGGTGGCCTTGGCCCTTTCGGGCGAGGCATCCGCGCTTGTGACCAACCCCATCAACAAGGCTCTGCTTTACGGGCAGGGTTTTTCGTATCCGGGGCACACTGAATTTCTGGCCCATTTAAGCGCGGGGGATGGTCCGGCGCCCCTTCCTGTGATGATGCTGGTCGGTGGTGGATTGCGTGTCGCGCTTGCGACCATCCATGTGCCGCTCATGACGGTCGGCGAGCTTTTATCCTTGGAGCTGCTCGGCACAATTGGCAAAACAGTGAACAGTGCGCTTGTTCGCGACTTTGGCATCCCGACACCTCGGATCGCTTTCACAGGGCTCAACCCACATGCGGGCGAAGCGGCAAGTATTGGCACCGAAGAACGTGACATCATCAATCCGGCCGCCGTGACATTGCGTGCCGATGGTGTAGACATTACCAATGCACGCTCGGCTGACACGGTCTTCGCGGAAATGCTTGCGGGTGACTATGACGCAATCATCGCAATGACGCATGACCAAGGGTTGATCCCTGTTAAGACACTTGATTTTTGGGGCGGGGTAAATGTGACACTGGGATTACCAATTGTCCGCACCAGTCCAGATCATGGCACGGCCTATGAGGCAGCGGCGCAAGGCACTTGCCGAGCGGACAGCTTGATTGCCGCGATCAAACTGGCCGCAACCAATGCCCGTATGCGCGCCTCATGAGCAAGCCGCCGCTGACCGACGCCCCTGCCCGCAAGGCCCTTGGTCAGCATTTTCTGCATGATCCAGATATTCTGCTCCGCGTGGCTTTGGCGGCTGGGCCTGTAGCTGGGCGGACGGTGATCGAGGTTGGGCCGGGACCGGGTGGACTGACGCGGGCGCTGCTGGATGAGGGTGTTGGCAGGCTGATCGCAGTCGAGACTGATGCACGGTTTGCCGAGGCGCTGAACGGATGGCCCGAAGCCGGCGAGCGGTTGCAAGTAATAAAGCAGGATGCACGCAAGACGGACTGGGCAGAAAACATTGCGCAGGCTGGTGGCGAGACCCCCGCTATGGTGATTGCGAACCTGCCTTATAATGTCGGCACGCCTTTGTTTGTGTCATGGCTCAAGGCTGGCGCTTGGCGCGGTGAGATGGCGCTGATGTTTCAAAAAGAAGTCGCTTTGCGGATTTGCGCGCAGCCCGGCGAGGCGCATTATGGGCGACTGGCTGTGCTGACGGGGGCGGTGGCTGATGCGCATATCGCGTTTACGCTGCCTCCGGGGGCGTTTAAGCCGCCACCGAAAGTGGACAGTGCCGTGGCGGTGATTACGCCGCTTGCGGAAGAGAAGCAATTTGGTGATTTGGCAATCCTTGAAAAGCTAACGGCAGCGGCCTTCGGTCAGCGGCGGAAAATGTTGCGGGCGAGCCTGAAGGGAATTGCCAAGACTTATGGCATGGCAGCGCTTGACGTGTTGGAGCGAGCCGGGGTTGATCCAACTGCGCGTGCCGAGACAATTGATCAAGCCGGATGGCGGCGGTTGGCGACAGCGCTTTCGGGCTAGTCATCCTTTAGATCAAGAACGTCCAGAACTGCAGCGCGGGCGGCCCGGCACTCTTCGGAGAAGGCGGGATCGGCCAGATCGGCTGGGGACAACTCGTCGCGATAGTGCTTGCGGACAACCGCTTGCAGCGCGTCGATTTTGGCCTCGTCGAGAAATGAGCCTTGATGAGCGGAAGCAATCTCGGCTTCCGTCATAACGACACGCAAGCGCAAGCAAGCGGGGCCACCGCCATTGCGCATGGACTGGCGCACATCGACATATTCGACGCGACCTATGGGGCCATTGCCTTGGACGAGGCGTTCGCAATAGTTGGCCGTTGACGGCGTGTCGCGGGTTTCGGTGGGCGCGAGCAGGACCAGGCGGTCGTCGCCCGGCCATTGCAGAAGTTGAGAATTGAACAGGTAGGACGAGATCGCGTCAGCGAGCGGGACTTCTGCATCTGGCACCATGACGGGCTTTAGGTCAAACAAGCCGTCTGCGGCCTTGCGGAGGTTGGCCAAGGTCTGCTCGGTGTCTTCAAAGGCATGCTCGTGGAAGAACAGGGTTTCGAGTGTGCCAACGCAGACAACATCATTGTGGAAGGCACCCGCTTCAATGGCGCGTTTGGCTTGGCGGGCGAAGACAGTGCGCTCGGGCTTGAGACCATGCGAACGGGCTATGGATTCGCTGGCGAGTTTGGACTGGCGCGCTGGAAAGCCGATTGTACTTTCACCAGCTTCGCGGCCATAAACAAACAATTCGACCCCTTGGGCACCATGCTCTGCGCAGAGCCGGACATGGTTTGCTGCGCCCTCGTCGGAGAAATCGGGGTGGGCGGGAAGATCATGGCCGAGCCGGAACTGTGGATGGTCTGTGACGTTTCTATTTTCTCCAAACAGCGTGCTGGCGAGCGTCCAGTAGGTTTCTTCGGGTTCAAGGCTGCGGTGGAGCATTGTTGAGAGATTTGCGATGGTGAGCGACAGCCTGTCATCACCCGTATCTGCGCTCGGCGAAACGGTGGCTGCATTGGCCGCCCACATCGAACTTGCAGAATAGGCTGTCTTCAGGAGATTCGGGGCGGTCCTTGATGCATCGGTAATGATGGAGCCCGTGGTGCCGTGAAAACCTGCCTCGAAGAGAAATGGCAGATTCGGGCGCGGCAATGGCGGCAACACGCCCTGCTTCAGCCCTGCTCTGACAAGGAGCCGCATTTTTTCAAGACCCTGCAGAGCCGCTTCTTTGGGATGAGAGACCAAGCCTTCATTCTTGCTGCTGGCGAGATTGCCGTCGGACAGGCCGCCATAATTGTGGCTCGGGCCAATCAGACCATCAAAATTGACTTCTACGGCGCTCATTCTGGAAATCCCTGTGCGGACATGCGGTTTGCACGGCCCGAAATTTGGCTGGCTTGGGGCCATGCGCAATAGTCTGCGGCGTAATAGGCGCCGGGGCGGAAATTGCCTGAATGACCGGGGCCACCAAACGGCATCGATCCACTGGCGCCGGCGGTGGGGCGATTGCGGTTGAGAATGCCAGCGCGCATCAGAATGCGGGCTTCGTCCCAGAGCGCGTCATTGTCCGAGACGAGTCCGCCAGAAAGGCCATAGCGGGTTGCGTTCGCGCGATCGATTGCGGCTTCGAATGTCGGTACGCGGTAGACTTGCAGCAGTGGGCCGAACAGTTCTTCATCTGTGACATTGTCCACACCCGTCATATCGATGACGCCAGCAGAGACGAAGCCGCCGCCGCGTTCGAGCCGTTTCAGCCGACGCAAAGATTTCCCGCCCGCTTTGGAGTGGTTCATCTGGAACTTGACCGCGTTCTCCGCGGCCTGTTCTGAGACCAGCGGGCCCATGAACACGTCCGGCTCGTTCCACGCGCCAATGTTCAGGCCCCGCGCGCGGGCGATGACAGCGTCTACGACGGCATCGCCATACGCGCCTTCGGGAACGATCAGTCTGCGGGCGCAGGAACAGCGCTGGCCCGTTGTGTAGAAGGCAGAAAGGGCCGCAATGTCTGCTGCTGCGTCTACGTCCTCAGCCTCCCAGACGATAAGCGGATTGTTCCCACCCATTTCGAGCGCGAGGATGATCTCGGGTCGTCCGGCGAAGTGTTTGTGAAAATAGGTGCCTGTGGACGCCGCACCCGTAAACAGCAACCCATTAATGTCAGCATTGATCAGTGCGCCGCCTGTCTCGCGGCCGCCGTGCACGATGTTGAGGCAACCGTCCGGCAGACCCGCCTCTTCAAAGGCCTCAACCATTAGAGCAGCAACGCTCGGAGCTTGTTCGGACGGTTTGAAGACGCACGTATTGCCCGCCAGCAATGCCGGGACGATATGGCCATTGGGTAGATGGCCGGGAAAGTTGAACGGGCCAAGCACCGCCATGACCCCATGCGGGCGATGGGTCAGCTCAGCCGAGCCGAATGCGGCTTCATCGGTACGCTCGCCTGCCCGCTCGCTCTGGGCACGGATGGAGATGGCGACCTTGCCGACCATCGCCGCCACTTCGCCACGCGCTTCCCATGTCGCCTTGCCCATATCGCGGCTTATCGCTTCTGCAATTGGCTCGGTACGCGCCTTAAGCGCTTCGGCATATTTTTCCATGATGGCAACGCGTTCGGCCCGACGGCGCCGCGCCCATGCGGGAAATGCCGCACGTGCAGCGCTCACGGCCCCGGCGACTTGATTATCCGTTGCAGCGTGGCCCGTCCACACGGTTTCGCCTGTCGCAGGACAGATGTTCGAAAATGGATCGCCCTGTCCGCTGTCCCAAGCTCCGCTTATATAGACGTCCATAATTATTTCGTCCTCTTCCAGATGCATGCCTGATCGCCGGACTTCAGCCCCATCACCTTCAATTGGTTGGCATCAACGATGATTGTTTCATCATCTTTGACTTCGCCGACGAGCTGCATCGCAGCAAATGTGCGTGTTTCCAGTGTTGCAATTAGTCCCTCTACCGAGCCATCTGGATGTCCAGCTTCAACGCGCACAATACGGCTCTCGCGTATTGTGCGGATGTTCTTTCGTTCGGCGGCGACCATCGGTCCGCCATCGAAAATGTCGACCGTGCGTTCAAAGCGGAAACCTTCCCACTCAAGCAATTTCAACGCCCCAACGCCCTCATTGTGACATCTGCCAATCGCAGCGCGGCCCTCTGCTGGCAGGAGGTCGATGTAAATCGGATATTTCGGCATCAGATCGAGGATGAACTGATTGTCCGTCGTTGCAGACATATAATCCGCTTCCGGGAAGGTCATCCGGAAGAAATGGGCACCGAGGCAGTTCCAGAATGGTGTGTTTCCAGTCCGGTCGGTCACCCCGCGCAGTTCAGACAAGATCCGGTCGCCAAACCGATCAGGTGCCGTCTCCATGAGCAAATAGCGCGATTGCGCGGCCAGCCGTCCGGCACCACCGCCGCGATGGGCTTCTTTGAGAAACAGGGTTCCAACTTCGGTGTAGCCCACAAATTCGTTTGTCAGGATGAGCGCGTCCATATCATATCGCCGATCAGCCGCGAGACTGGCCTGAGCGACTGTAATGATCCGGTAATTAAAGAATGGCGCATCGATCCCGACCCCGCATTTGACAGCCGAACATCCGGCCACTTCGCCGGAATGCGTGTCTTCCATCATCAGGAGGTATTTCCCATATTCGGGGTTCTTTAACCGACCCGAAAAAGCCTCGTCGGACTTTTCCAGCTTATCGCGCATGATCTCTTCGCTCACTGGCAGACTGGTAAATCCAGTGCCAGAGCTTTCGGCAAGCTCCATAAGCGCACCAAAATCATCAAGCCGCGAGGGCCGCATTATATACCGCGTCATGGCATCATGTCCTTGATCGCTTTGGCATCAATCCTCCCATCCGCCAATCGGTTCAGCAACAAGACGGACAGTGCTCCGCGAACCGCGAAACTTGATGTTTCCACAAACTCGTCAGCAGAGTGAATTCGCCCGCCAAGCACACCAAGCGTATCGACATTGGGGACCCCAGCGGCAAAGATATTATTCCCTTCGCAAACACCGCCTGTGTCTATGAATTCAAGATCAAGGCCGAGCGCCTGACCAGTGCCGCGGACGGCATCGAACAACGCCTGCTGCGCCGTGTTGCGCGGCTTTGGCGGGCGGTAGAAACCTCCATGTCCATGTGCGGTGATGCCATTGTTCGCTGCTGCTTCTGCAATTAGCCTGTCGACCTCTGCTGTGGCCCATCGGGCCGCATCCGCATCCGGCGCGCGAGCACCAAACCGGATGATGGCAAGGTCAGGTACGATATTGACTGCGTTTCCGCCATCGATCTTCCCCGTATTGAACGTAACGCCTTCATACTTTCCGTTCAGGGCTTCGAGGTCAGCGACGAAGCGTGCTGCTGCGGCAATCGCGCTGCGCCCCTCGGCATGGGAACGACCGGCATGGGCTGCACGCCCTTTCAGCACGACATCGAAGACCGCTGACCCTTTGCGCCCGCCAGACATGGCCCCCGTTTCCATACACGGTTCATATGTCATGCCAATCATCGCGCCCGATGACGCCGCTTCTGTAAGCGCCTTATTGCTGGCAAAGTTCCCGATCTCTTCATCCGGCGTAATGACAATCTGGTAGCCAATCCGGTCGCGCATCGGGCCAAGCTCGAAGGTGCGCAGCGCCTCGATCATCAGACAAATCCCGCCTTTCATGTCGGCAAGACCAGGCCCGTTGAGCCGGCCATTGCCAAGATCGGTGACATCGTGAAAGCCGCTGCCCGGCGGAAAAACGGTATCATAATGACCGCTCATAATCACTTGCAGGGGCGCTTCTGACCGACCTTGAACGCGAATGATCGGGCCGGTCTCGATCTCTTCCAGTTCGCCCATGCCATTAACATGAGTGAAAGGGTCGGGCGCATCGAGACGGACCTCGGCATCCAGCACGCTCAGCGCATCGGCAAGCTTTGGTGCAAATGCCTTCAGACCTTTGGTATTGGTGCTACCGGTATTGATCTTTGACCAATCAACCGTCTGCTGGATCATCCGGTCTGACTGATCTTTCAGTCGCGCAATCGCGGCTTCATCCGCCGCGGTCAAATCATCAAGTCTCGTCATTCCATAGAGGTTTCACGACATGCGTCTGGGTGCAAGCCCCCTTTCAGACATAAAAAAGGCCCGATCGAAACCGGGCCTTTCTAAAGTTCAACTGCCTGAGGCTATCGTACGAAGATCGTCACCTCAGCCCGGCGGTTGAGCGCTTCACGCACACCGTCACGAGTTGCTTTCGCCAGTTCACTCTCACCGCGACCATCGGAGCTGATAATATCAGCGCTGATACCGCGACTTGTCAGAGCATTGCGAACCACAGCAGACCGGCGGTTAGCCAGACGTTGGTTGTAAGCAGATGCACCCGAAGAGTCGGTGTGTCCAACAATTGATATGGACCCGATCGAGCAATCCGAACGTGCGCTGATCCGTGCCAGTGCATCATCCATAACGGCAGCTGCCGCGCTGGTCAGATCCGCTTTGTCCCACTCGAAGTACACAACCAGAGGCGTATTCAGTGTTGAACACGCTGCCACTTGCGTCTGCACCGGTGCCACAGGACGTGGTGGCGGTGGTGCCGGAAACGGACGCCTCCGCTGTGGCAGCGGCGGTTGCAGAAGCCGCCCAACCGATCAGCCCGCTGGCTGCGGCGCAATCCTACCGCCCGCAAACCCGGCCCCGAAACTTTGAACGCACGGTCGCCCGCGCCTCGCGCGCCGCTGCTGCTGCACCGCAACGGGTGGCCGCTGTCGCCCCGCGTACGGTCGTCACACCTTCCATCCCCTCCTCTGCCTCGGTCGCGCG
>CAZMMU010000011.1:0-2265 GCA_964567455.1 uncultured Hyphomonas sp. | reverse complement strand
GGCGGAGGTGGCGGTGGCGGTGGTGGTGGCGGCGGTGGTGTTACACCGAACTTGTACCGCAGACCAGCCGTGACCGTGTGGTCCTGATAGTCACCTGTAAACGGCACATTCGCACCGAACGCATCACGACCTTCAAAGTCGAGATCGTCGACATTGAAATACTTGTATCCCAAGTCGAAGGTCAGGTTTTTGGTCAATGCAACACCAACACCGGCAAGGGCTTGGTAGGCAAAGCTTGTATCAGCATCGCTGAAACCGTTCGTGTCAGACGTACCGCCAAGACTATTCACTACCGCAAGCGACGCAACATCGGCCTGAACCCGAGCCAAGCCGACACCCGCACCCAAGTAAGGGGTCACGCGACCTTCACTTGGGACGTCAAACAGCAGATTGACCATAGCATCCCAGACTTGCAACTCACCACCATCAGGTGTTGCAGGAGCCAATCCGGTTGCCTGGATACCATTCGACGTTGTGGATGCGGTGAGATCGCCACCGCGGTAACCAAACGTCGATTCCAAGCGGAAATTATTGCCAAAATCGTAACCCGCGCCCAGCCAGCCGCCAAGCACATCGTCTACTTGAGAGTTCTCAGCCAACGTTCCCAGCGTATCCGATACTGGATCGTGATCAAGCACACCGACCGGTGTGTAACCGATGTCGGCACGCGTGTACCAACCTTCGTCTTCAGCATTAGCGACAGCGCTGACCGATACGAGGGCCACAGCGGCAGTCGCGCACATAAGAGTTTTCTTCATACCCATCCCCTATTGTGTGCCGCACATACACCATTGTTGAACGGCCGCAGGAATAATAAAAACAACGCATACAAAATACGTTGATTCCAGCTTTAAGTGGTTTTCTCCAACTTGGCGAGCCTGAAAACCTGAACTTTACTGCAAAAATGCCGAATTCTCTCCAGACGCGCTGTTCTTGCAACAATGTGTTCCCTCTACGACACACCTGAAAAGGGAAACGTGTTCAGACGCCCCCCAAGTTCACTATTTTGCCATTTTTCTATGACGTCGCCGATCTCGACCTCCAACCTGATCGCACTTCTTGGACATATATTTGGCTGTGAAGGAAACGTCCTCTGTAGATATGTAGCATTCAGCGAGACACCTTGTTTAATATCCTCGCAGAGGAAGAAATGTCGCTCCAATGAATAATGATCGACGCGATATTCTACGCAAACCGCGTGTGCTTGAGCATGCAGCCAAGATTGGTGATGTTAGCAAGACCTGCCGATATTTTGGCATTGGGCGAGCTGCGTTTTACCGGTGGCGCAAAGCCTATTCCAAGCATGGCGAGGCTGGGTTGATCAATTGCAGGTCAGTGCCGCACAATCATCCCCGGAAAACGTCACCTGAGATCCCAGAAAAGATCATGGGCGGTCCAATCTTGTATATACAAACCTTACCAGTTTTGCGGTCCAAAGGCATAGGCTTGACATGAATATCTAGTAGATATGTCAAAAGCGCCAAGAACACAATTTGCTTGCCTTTCTGCCCTTAGGGTCGCTCCAATGTCTGGCTATAAGATTGTCGAAAGCTGCAATGTCTGGTTTTCCCACTTCTGGGGCGAGAGCTATGGTCAGATTTATCCAACTCTCAAAAAGCTTCTTGCCAATGGGGATGTAGAGAAGCTGCCCCGCAAGATGGCCAAAGAGGTGACGTTTACAAAATCACCGCCAAAGGTCAGGAGACACTTGAAGACTGGTTGCAAACCCCCGCGTCGGTGCCCACTTTGCGCGACGAGTATTACCTGAAATTCTTCAGTGCGAGTGCAGTCCCTGTCACGCTTCATCTCGAGCATCTGGACCGAAAACGTCAGCTCCTGAAAGACTCTCTCGCAAGCACGAAAATGTCCCTTGAACATCCTCAGACCGTGCCGGGTACCGGCACGGACTATTGGAAGCTTATGGTTCGGGCCGGCATCCTCTCCTATGAGGCAGAACTGACCTGGCTTGATGAGGCCGAGACCTTTCTGAAACACAGGAAAAAGCGAAGATAATGGATATCACTGATCCGCAATCCGGTAATGCGTCAGCAGTAAAGCCGGTATTGTGGCGTTTGTTCGTCGTACTCGTTCTCCCGACAGTGTTCATACTCTTGGTGATAACGCTCTTTTTCGCTGTGCGGTCAGCGATGGGTTTTGATGTGTCGAGCAGCAACACTTTGGTCAATGAGCACATAAGTTATTTTTTCATATTGAACCACACGATTTCGTTCTGTGTAATCACAGTTTTCGAAGAAACAGCAGGCG
>CAZMMU010000010.1:0-73653 GCA_964567455.1 uncultured Hyphomonas sp. | reverse complement strand
TCCGCATGGGCTGTCTCTTCCTGCTGGCTGGCATAGATCGCTTCGCCGAGTTTCATAGCCGCATTGGTCAGCGCCTGAGACTTGGCCTGAATGTCTTCGAGGTCTTCGCCTTCGATCGAGGTTTTCAGGTCCGTCGAAGCCGCTTCGATGGCGTCTTTGATGTCGTCACCAACTTTGTCGCCATGTTCGCCGACCTGCTTCTCGGTCTGGTGGATCAAGGCTTCGCCGTGGTTTTTCGCTTCGATCAATTCCTTGCGTTGCTTGTCCGCTTCGGCATTGGCCTCGGCATCCTTCATCATGTCTTTGATCTCGTCATCGTTCAGCCCGCCATTGGCCTGAATGGTGATTTGTTGCTCTTTGCCGGTGGCCTTGTCTTTGGCCGAGACGTTGACGATGCCATTGGCGTCGATGTCGAAGGTCACTTCGATTTGCGGCATGCCGCGCGGCGCTGGCGCAATGCCTTCCAGATTGAACTGGCCGAGCGGCTTGTTATCGGCCGCCATCTCGCGCTCACCCTGAGCGACGCGAATGGTCACCGCCGCCTGATTGTCTTCAGCGGTCGAGAAGGTTTGCGACTTCTTGGTCGGGATGGTCGTGTTCCGATCAATCAGACGTGTGAACACACCACCCAGCGTCTCGATGCCAAGCGAAAGCGGGGTGACATCGAGCAGGACAACATCTTTGACATCGCCTTGCAGAACGCCCGCCTGAATGGCAGCGCCAAGAGCAACGACTTCATCCGGATTGACGCCTTTATGCGGCGGACGGCCAAAGAACTTCTCAACGGCTGCCTGAACTGCCGGCATCCGAGTCATACCGCCAACAAGGACGACTTCATCAATATCGCCAATGGTCTTGCCCGCATCCTTGAGCGCTTTCTGGCACGGATCGATGGTGCGCTTGACCAGATCAGCAACGAGGCTTTCGAGCTTCGCACGGCTAAGTGTTGTGGTCAGGTGCTTTGGCTCTTTGGTTTCCATGTCCATCGTGATGAAGGGCAGGTTCACTTCGTAAGACGAGGCGGAGGACAGCTCTTTCTTGGCTTTCTCGGCCTCTTCTTTCAAACGCTGAAGCGCATCTTTCTGCGCCTTGAGATCAATCCCCGTGTCTTTTTTAAATGTATCGACCAGAAAATCGACAATGCGCAGGTCAAAGTCTTCCCCGCCAAGGAAGGTGTCGCCATTGGTCGAGAGCACTTCGAACACGCCGTCACCAATATCGAGGATCGAGACATCGAACGTACCACCGCCGAGGTCATAAACAGCGATGGTTTTGCCTTCAGCTTTTTCGAGACCATAGGCGAGCGCGGCGGCTGTAGGCTCATTGATGATGCGCAGAACTTCGAGACCCGCGATTTGTCCGGCGTCTTTCGTTGCCTGACGCTGGGCGTCGTTAAAGTAAGCCGGAACCGTGATCACCGCCTGCTCGACCTCTTCACCAAGATAACTCTCGGCGGTCTCTTTCATTTTCTGGAGAATGAAAGCGGAGATCTCCTGAGGCGCGTAATCCTTGTCGCGGCCTTTGACCCAAGCGTCACCCTTGGGACCCTTGACGATCTCGAACGGGGACATTTCCTTGTCCTTTTGAGCGGTCGGGTCCGAGTAGAGGCGGCCAATCAGGCGTTTGATAGCGTAATACGTAAAATCGGGATTGGTGACGCCCTGGCGCCGTGCCGGCATGCCGATCAGGCGTTCATTGTCTTTGTTAAATGCCACAACAGACGGTGTTGTACGCTGGCCTTCGGAGTTTTCAATAACCTTGGCGTTGCCGCCTTCCATGACAGCAACACATGAATTGGTTGTTCCGAGGTCGATCCCGATGATCTTTCCCATAATAGTCTTCCTTGTCTTTCGGCTGCCGCCGATCATTTATTCAGCTTGGCCTGTTACACAGCACCAATGAACCGCGGCTCCACTTCGATTAGGGTGATGTTCGTGCGAATGCAAGAACATGAGGTTCGAGGCTCGATATGGTGTGTTTATACATCCTCGCAAGGGAAAATTTCAGATTCATGCCCAGTTCCCGAAAAATAAATAAACGCGCCAACCATTACAGTTGGCGCGTCCTTATTGTGTATCAATAATAATCCGGGTTTTGACCAGCAGACCCCGTGGATTTAGCCTTCAAGTGGCTTCAGGCCAGTTGCCAGCTCATCCCAATTCGCATCGGCACGTTCGATGTGGCCGGGGATGTCTTTAACCCACTTGCGCTGGATCGAGCTGTTGAAGTTCAAGAATAGCTTGCCATCCACAACGCGCCATGCGTCAGGATTTGTCTTCGCAAGGCTGCCATTGGCCGCAGCATAGGCACAGTAGCCATTATATTGCGGCGCATAGCGGGCTGGCTCTGCATTGAACCGGTCGAGATTTTCCTGTGAGGAAAAAATCCAAGTGGCGCCCTGATATTGAGCAGAGAATTGCGGATCGCCTTTAACGGCTTCCTGATTGGGCAGTCCATTGGAGTCCAGATCCGTCGCGTCCAGGTCGAAATAGGCAACTGTATCGTGGCCAGCAATAGCGTAACCGCTCTTTTCATAGATAAAGTTCTTGGGCCCGAACAGTTGGGCATTGGCAGGGGCGCTGATGGTCAGGGCCGTCATGATAATCGTTAGCAGGGCAATAAGCTTGCGCATTTACTCGTCTCCTTTTGAAACTTTTGCACGTGAACCGGATACATCAGGCATCCTGAGCGTGGCATGAATATAGCCGTTCGTAAGGCAAGAAAGAAGGGGTTTCACAACTGTTTGACCTGTCGTGACCTCCCGCACACGCAAATGGGCGCAAGGTCATTGGGGCCGAGGCTGCCAGCTTAGCCCGTGCTGACCGCCACCATCGCGGCTCTCAAGGTCCGGTCACCCAGCTTCCAACCCGTTTGAAAAGGTTCTGCAATCGTCCCTTCTGGCTGCGCGGAAGGGATCTGCGCGACGGCCTGATGTACATTCGGATCGAATTCGGTTCCGACGGTGGAGTCAATCGCGGTCACGCCATGGCGGGACAAGGTCACCGTCAATTCCTTCTCGGTCAGTTCGATGCCTTCAAGTAGGCCCTTTCCCGCATCCGACAGCTCGGCGCGCGCCTCGTCGGTCAATGCGGTCAGCGCACGTGAAAGGTTGTCCGAGACACTTAACATATCACGCGCGAATTTCTCCACGGCATAGACCCGCTCATCAGCCAATTGGCGCTCAGTCCGTTTGCGCAGGTTTTCCATATCTGCCAGCGTGCGCAGAAGTTGATCCTTGATCTCCAGCTTTTCCGCCTCAATCGCGATCAATCGGTCCGCCATCGTCTCGACGGTTTCCAGGCCATCCTCCGGCGTCTCTGCCTCGCCGGCTTCGGCCTCTTGCGCATTGTCAGGGGCCTTGGCGTCAGTTGCCTCGGGCATCTTCACCACATTGTCGTCTTCGGGGGTTTCAATCTCGTCGCTCATTGATCTCTCACTCAATCCTTCTGGCTGCCGCCGACAAGCCTGCCGACCACTTTCGCCGTATAATCCACCATCGGGATAACACGGGCATAATTGATTCGGGTTGGCCCGATCACACCGAGCGCCCCAATAACCTGTCTTTGCGCATTCATATAGGGGGCAACGATCACGCTTGAACCCGTCAATGAAAAAAGTCTGTTCTCAGCGCCAATAAAAAGACGCACCCCTTGCGCATCCCCTGTTGAAGACAGGACGTCGAGCAGGCTTTTCTGGCGCTCCATAGCCTCGAACAATTCACCAACGCGCGACAGATCTTCTGCCGCCTCCGGATCTTCGAGCAAATTGGCCCGCCCCCGCACAATCAAGGCCCGCTCGCGGCCGGGCGTTTCACCGGACCATTCGGCGAGCCCTTTGGACACCAGATCAGCCGCAGCCGCATCAAGCTCGGCCCGGTTGTCACGCAACTCCTCGGTGATCGTATCGCGCACCTCGCCCAATGTTCGTCCACGCATGCGCGCGTTCAGGTAATTGCCCGCTTCAATCAGGCTCGTGCCCATGATCCCCTCAGGCAGGTTCACAAACCTGTTCTCGACATCGCCATCTTCGGTCACAAGGATGCAGATGGCTTCCCCTTGCCCAAGCGGGACAAATTCGACATGGCGAACAGGCGCATCCCGTTTCGGCGAAGACACAAGCCCGGCCCCGCCCGCCAGCCGGGAGAGCACGCCAGAGGCCTCGTGAAGCACACCTTCAAGATCACGCCCGGCGGCTTCGAGTGTGGCCCCAATCTCCTGCCGATCTGCCTCCGAAGGCTCGCCAAGCTCCAGAAACCCATCGACAAAAAGCCTCAAGCCCGCATGTGTTGGCAACCGCCCCGCACTGGCATGAGGCGCATGGAGCAATCCGAGCGCAGCAAGATCAGCCATAACATTGCGGATCGACGCCGGCGACAGGTTCAATTCACCCTTAGACAGCGTGCGTGACCCCACAGGCTCACCACTATCGAGATAGGTCTCGACAATTTGCCGGAACACTTCACGCGCACGCGCATCCATCGACTGCAAAGGCGATTGTGTTTTCATAGATATGGATTTAAGCCCGAGCGTGAGCGGGTGCAACGATTTCGTGAACCTGTCAGACGCATGAAGATCAGCCTCTGGTGTTCAATCAGGACGTTTCAGCTGCAACCAGCGCCGAAAAGGAGTTGATAATCTGATGGCTAAAAACGCTGGCCCCAAGCGCGACATCAGCAATTTGCAGACCTTGCTCGCGTCGCTGATCGAACAGACAAAGGGCGATCGTGTGACCATTGAGGACCTGCTGAACGCAGTTGGCCGCCGCGCCTTTGGTCCAATCCTCATCGTGCTGGGCTTCATCGCAATTGGCCCGCTCACCATTGTGCCGGGCACAAGCTGGCTGGTTGCGCTGGTCACGCTCCTTTTCGCGGCCCAAGTCGCGCTCGGCCAATCTCGACCCTGGCTCCCCAAGAAGGCCCTTACAGCCTCGTTTCCCAGAGAGATGCTCATCAGAGGCGTTAACACGATGAGCCGACCCGCGCGATTTATCGACCGTTTCGTGAAGCCGCGCATCGGCGTCCTGACCGATCCGCCCTTTGTACAGCTTGTGGCAATTGCGGCTATGTTCGCTGCTCTGATCTCATTTCCACTGGGGCTCGTGCCTTTTGGCCCTGTACTTCCGGGATTAGCCATTATGCTCATCGGGCTCGGGCTCACTGCGCGCGACGGCGTGATCCTGCTGCTGGCTGGCGGAACAATGGCGGGGGCACTGGTATTTGTGGGGCGTCTGGTCGATCGACTGTTTTAGGGTTTGGCGCTGTCGGGCAGAGCGTCGGTCATAACGTCCTGAACCTGAAAGGCCAGATCAAGCGCATCGCCCATAAAGGCGCGATCTGTCGAGAGCAGCAAGAACCGCTCCATCATGCCATTCAGATCGGGCACCTGCCCGCTCACCAATTCAGCTTCGATCACCGAGAACTCGCCCTCAAGCCGTCCAATCAGCCCTTCCAGCGTCTTCTGGTTATCTTCATCATTGGCGACATCAAGCAGTCCCGTCAGAGCCCCTGTAATATTGGGCATTTCGGCCATGATCGCTTCAACATCCGATCGCTCGGGCAATTGATTGAGGGCCTGTTCGACACGCGCGCGCCGATCAGCATCGGATTGGGCCAGCGCAGGCAGCGATGCAACAGACAATACGACAGAAACAAGAGCGAAGCGGATCATGATCGATCTCCCGAATGGGTTGATTTCGCCCGACATTACCCGATCACGCCCTGATTTGCGAATATGATTAACAGTTACCGCTGCCAACTTCCCCGATCACAAGACTTGATGTTCAAGCCAACAGAGCCGAGATAGAAGCCATGGCTGATCTTTATCATAATCGCGTGCTTGAACTGGCAGCAAATATCCCGGCGCTTGAGCCGCTCGACGATCCCGACGGCTCGGCGGAGAAAGTTTCGCGTATTTGCGGCTCAACCGTGCGCGTCGATGTAAGGCTCAACCCGGCAGGCACACATGTCGAGGCCATGAGCGTCGATCCGAAAGCCTGTGCGCTCGGACAAGCGGCCACTGCAATCCTGGCTGAAGGCGCACCTGGAGCCTCAATTGACGAGATCAAAGCAGCCCATGATAGCCTTCGAGCCATGCTCAAAGACAGTGCAGAGCCACCAAAGGGCCGGTTTTGGGAATTGCGGCATTTGGCGGGGGTCGCCGACTACCCGCCCCGTCACGGCTCCACCCTGCTCGCTTTCAAGGCGGCTTTAGCGGCAATTGAAGACGCGCTTAACGCCCGCGCCGCAGGTCCGCCAGCCACGCCCGCATCATCAGAGCTCCAAAAACCAGCGGAATAAGAAGTTCAGCCAGCAGCCGGGAAAAAACACTGGTTGAGAATTTGCGCAGATACCGCGCAAACCCGGCTGCCTTGTGACGCTCGACAAAGACACTCGAAACATCTGACGTCGCTCCGTAATGAAGCGCGCCGGCGTGAGGCTGATAGATCACTTCGCCGCCTGCCAGATGGACCCGTTTGCACAGATCAATGTCTTCAACGTGCAGGAAATAGTCCTCATCAAAACCGCCAAGCCGATCATACCCTGCCCGATCGATCAGGAAAAAGGCACCCGATGTCACATCCACCGCGATGGCGTTTGTTGGCTGGGGTTCCAGCGGCAGATTGATCCCCGCTCCACCGGTCAACTTTGACAAGAGCCGACTGGCGGTCAGCTCGCGCCGCATGGGTCCGCGCTGGTTGTCACCCTTTATATCGAATATCCGTCCACCGATCAGCGCCGGCGAGCGACGGCCTTTGCTGGCCGCGACCAGCGCTCCCAGCGCGTCCGGTCGCAAGACGCAATCTGGGTTGATAATCAGAAGCGCCAACGCCTGACACGCCGCGACCCCGAGATTTACCCCGCGGCCAAACCCCAAATTCGCGCCCGCCTCGATCAGCTTCACCCCATCTCTCTGGTCTGAAAATCGCTCAAGCCACTCGCACATTTCCGGTGGATTACCATTGTTGACAATCACGAGTTCGGACACATCGCTCTGAACGGCAAGCGCGTTCAGGCAGTCTTTCAGAGCGCGACCCGTATGATAGGTCACCACAATAGCACCAATTGCGCTCACCGGGCAGGACTCTGGCTCTGCCGCGCCATCATGATCAGACCACAAGAGACGACCGCGAGGCTCGCCCAGAAGCTTTCATCCCATGCGCTGTAAGCAACGGTAAATAGCGCCAGCGCACCGCCCATCACGCCTGCAATTGCGATTCTGGTGCCGCGCGTTAAGGTTTCCGGTGCCGGCAGCATTCGACCAACCAGCACCAGCACCAGCGCAAACAGGACCGCACCGACCAGTCCCGTCTCGGCCCATATTTGCAACGGCATATTGTGGGTATGATTCGGAATCAATCGCGCATTGATCAAGGTCGGGTCCAACATCGCCAGAAGGTCAGGACGGCTGGCATAGGTCTCATCCCAGACATTTACCGCGTCCACACCATGTCCAACGATCGGCTTGCTCGCAATTTTCTCGATCGTTGTTTGCCAAATCACAAGCCGCTGTTCAGCAGACAGTGGTAGCGCGACGGCATCAGGCGGCGCAATGGCCAGCAATCCTTTGCCCAAAAACGGCGTCGCAACAACGCCGGCACCAATAAGATTGAACGCCCAGCGAAACCCCGATTTGCCGAACCCGAACACAAGAAGCGCAATTCCAACCCCGAACCCCCAGCCGAGGAGTCCCGCCAGCGCATCATGTTCAAGAACAACCCAGGCCCCTGCCAACAATAACAAAACCGACAGTCCCGCAGCCAAACGCAACGAAAACCGGTCCGCCCAAACACCAACAGCTAGCGGCAATACCAGCGCAAGAAGATTGGCATTTCGCCCCAGGCTTTGCGGCGATGGCACAAAAATGTGCGACGAGTCTGCCACCAGCAGATGATCACGCTGGACCGCCAACAGGATCAATACGCCTAGCTGAAGGAGAATGGCCAGCGGGAAGGCTTTGGTCAGACTGGACGCTTTCCCCTGTGGCTGGGCGGCGACGAAAGCGAGAAACAAAATGCCCCCCAAAGCGCTCAGCACAAAGCGGATATGGGCCGCTTCAATTGCAAAACTTCCAGCTGCCAATGACCCGCTGATCAGCGGGATGTCCGCTGGCGACCATATCGATGTCAGGCAAACCCAGCTCAGAAACACGCCGAGCATCAACACATCAAGCCGTGGCCGCTTCAGCAGATGTCGCCGCCCCAGCAACAATCCGGACACAAACAGCAAAGGCGCAAACAGTTTGCCGCCAGCAAACGTCGCAATTGGCCAAAGCGCGACAAGGATAGCAGGCAGAAGCATAAAGGTTCCAGATCTATTCGCGTTTTGACAGGCTCCCACCGCAGAAGATGCCTCCTATCACGCATAAAGTCCGCTGTCAGCCAATGCAAGAGCACCAGCTCCGATGCGAACGCGCAACCAAAATCCCGACCAGCCTGACAGTTAGCCTGCCTCAAAAACTTGAAATCAGTCTGCGGACAATAATCAACACCCAACACACATCCGGCAAAGGTCGATGAAATTTGATCTATTTTTCAATTATTTCGCAACCAATAAGCGCGACAACCGTTGATCGGGACAGGTTATGTAGAATTGGGATGATATGTCTATCAAAGTAGAATTAGGATTGGCGATGGTCACCGCGCTGGCCGGCCTTGGAGTGCTTCACACCAAGAACCCGCTCGAACCGCAGGCGGCTGTCGAACGCATGTCGACATTCGTCGCCGATGACTATGCCGCTTTTGATCGCGACTTCACCTTGGATGGCAACACGTGCAAGGTTGGACTGGAACGACGCCAAATGTGCTTTACGCCCTCCCCCCTGCAAGCAAGCATCATAGAAGGACAGGCTATCCCTTCCAATGTGCCCGTTCTGGCTGCAGAGTTCTCAATCCTCGTCGAATTACCTGTCAAACAGGATGGGCAGAAGCTCCTCAGATACGGCACGACGCTGGCACTGATTGACGACCAGAGCCGGATTGTCGAGGATGTACTCTACATTGACGCAGCCACATTCTCTGACGCCGCACGCGCTGGCCAGACTGAACTTGTCACTGCAGCTGAAGACCGGACAGCCGGCTAGGTCTGAGCTGCACGCTTTAGATCCGGCGCCAGCGCTTCTGCGGCAAGCCTGACACGGGCCTCTTCGAGCGAGATCATTTCCTGCGCCTTTGACCCGAAGCGTCTCAGGGCCAATGTTCCTTCTTCGGCTTCTTTCGCGCCAACCACGGCGATGATCGGTACTTTTTTCACAGAGTGCTCGCGGACCTTGTAGTTTATCTTTTCAGACCGCAAATCTGTTTCAACCCGCAACCCGGCGGCGCGAAGCTCGGCGGCAGCCGCTTCGGCATAATCTCCCGCCCCCTCGGAGATAGACGCCACAACAATTTGAACCGGCGCCATCCAGAGCGGAAAAGCGCCGGCAAATTCCTCGATCAGGATGCCGATAAAGCGCTCCATTGACCCCAAGATCGCACGGTGCAGCATAACGGGCACATATTTCTGACCATCTTCGCCGATATAGTCCGCCCCAAGGCGCCCGGGCACCACATAGTCGAGTTGCAACGTTCCACACTGCCAAACGCGACCAATCGCATCTGTGAGCTGGAATTCAAGCTTTGGTCCATAAAACGCGCCCTCGCCTTCCAGAATCTTGTAAGGAAGACCAGAAGCGATGATGGCATCTTCGAGTGATTTCTCGGCACGGTCCCATGTCTCATCATCACCTGCCCGAACCTCTGGACGGGTCGACAATTTCACTGCAACATCGGTAAAACCAAAATCATCATAGACGCTTTGCAGGAGCGCGCAGAATTTCTGGGTCTCGCTGACAATCTGATCCTCACGGCAGAAAATGTGCCCGTCATCCTGGGTAAATTGCCGAACACGCATAATGCCATGCAGGGCACCGTGCGGCTCATTGCGATGGCAGCAACCATATTCCGACAAGCGTAAGGGCAAGTCGCGATAAGACTTCTGGCCTTGTTTGAATATCTCGACATGGGCCGGACAGTTCATTGGCTTGATTGCCATCAATTTTGCATCCGCAGGGACGATCACGTCGCCCTCACCATCAGGCGCAAAATCAGGCACGACAAACATGTTCTCGCGGAACTTCCCCCAATGGCCAGACTTTTCCCACTGGGCTGCGTCCATTAATTGAGGAGATTTGACCTCATCATAGCCTTCAATGTCGAGCCGCCGCCGCAAATACGCCTCGACCTGCAACCAGATCTGATAGCCTTTGGGGTGCCAGAACACCGAGCCGGCTGCGGCCTGTCCATCGAGATGGAACAGTTCAAGTTGCGTGGCGAGTTTCCGGTGGTCACGTTTTTCGGCTTCTTCGAGCTTGGTCAGGTGCGCTTTTAGCTGCTTAGGGTCAGCCCATGCTGTCCCGTAAATGCGCTGGAGCATCTCATTGTTGGAATCCCCACGCCAATAAGCCCCTGCGAGCTTCATCAGCTTGAAGGCTTTTGGCAGCTTCCCGGTCGACGCCAAGTGCGGTCCGCGGCACAGATCATACCAGTCACCCTGGCGATAGACCGTGATCGCCTCACCTTCGGGGATAATATCATCAATGATCTGGGCTTTGTAATCCTCGCCGATAGATTTGAACGTTTCGATCGCTTGCCCTTTTTGCCAGACTTCGCGAATGATCGGATAGTCGGCGTCGATAATCTGCGCCATTTTCTTTTCGATCTTTTCAAAGTCGTCCGTCGAGAACGGCTCTTCACGGGCAAAATCGTAATAGAAACCGTCTTCGATTGTCGGCCCGATCGTCACCTGTGTTCCGGGAAACAATTCTTGTACAGCCTGAGCCAGAACATGCGCAGCATCATGCCTGATCAACTCCAGCCCATCGGGGTCTTTCGCAGTCAGAAGCTCGACCGACACATGCCCCTCTAACGGCCGTGTGATGTCATAGAGGTCGCCATTGACCCGCGCGACCAACACTTTTTTGGCCAATGAATTCGAAATCGATTTGGCGACATCCATCGGTGTTACACCCGCCTCATAATCGCGTACGGAGCCATCGGGGAGCGTTACCTGTATCATATCGGTCTCTATTCTGTGTGATCGTGAGAACAGGACTTAACGTGCTTTCGCCAGCGTGCAAGTTTCCACGGCGCAAAAAACGGCGCTTGAGGCTTTTCCTCTGGCACAGGATCATAGCCCGACGAGCCGCCCGGCCGGCAGCGCGTCAGTCGCCCCAGTGTCATCCAGCCGCCAACCCACCAGCCATGGCGCGAAGCGGCCTCGGCGCCAAACTCCGAACAGGTCGGCAAATGACGACATCGCACACCAAACGCGTAAAAGATGACCGAAAACGTCGCCTTATAGGTGCGCAGCAAGGCGTGGGCGATAGGCTTATAAGGGGATTTGTCCATAGCAAAGGCACCTTCCCATTGCATCCGCAATACCAGTGACACTCTTGCCAGAGTGCCCAAAAGTCAAACAATCGAGACAATAAACGGGCACAACTGCATAAATCTGGGGAATTGGTCCACACAATCTGCTATTTTCGACGAGCTACAGTTTTACAATTTATCTAATCCATGTAGGCAGTCACAAAACCTTCAAACGGGAGCATGAGGGATATTATGGATGGCATTTTCAAGGGGGCTGACACGGCCACCTCGTCCACCAATACGCAAAATGCGCTGGGGAATATTTACGCGCTGCTGGAACCTTTCAATCGGAACAAGGTAACACTGACGCGTGATACACAGATCGCAGAGGATCTCGAAGTCGATTCCGTTGCTATTTTTGATGTCATCATGGATGTCGAAGACAATTACGACGTGACGTTTCCTATGGAAGCGATCAGCGAGATCAGGACGATCGGAGAACTGGCAGACACGATCGAAACGCTCCGCCGCAACTGACCCCTAGTCCAGCCCAAGCGCCACACCATCGCGACGCGGGTCTGCCCCGCCCTCCAGACCGTCTTCCCGCACCACAATGACATGCAGACCCGAATTCTCGCCACGTCGTTCGCGTACGACATAGCCAAGCGATTTAAGCTCGTCCGCAATGGACTGCCCATTGCCGCGATCAACCTCCACGCCGACGCTTTGCCCACGCGCAATAATATTAGGCGATCCGGTCGCATCCTGTGCGGTTTCCCCCAGATCAAGCACACCGACCAAGGTCTTGGCCACATAGGCAACAATCGAGTTTCCGCCCGGCGAACCCGTCACCATATACAAGTCATCCTCGGCATCGAATACAAGCGTAGGTGACATGGAAGAGCGCGGCCGTTTGCCCGCCGCTGGCGCATTGGCCACGGGCTTCCCATTGATCTCTGGCTGGCGCGCAAAATCGGTGAGTTCATTGTTCAGCAAAAATCCGGAGGCCCAGATCGAAGAGCCGAACGCCGCTTCCACAGTTGCGGTCATAGAAACGGCGTTTCCGTTCTGATCAACAATCGAAATATGTGTGGTACCCGGCGCGTCTTCAGTCGTGTCACGCCCCCACATGTCTATCATTGCGGATCGACCCAACACTTCGCCCGGATCGCCCGGCTGAGGTGTCTCGTCTGCCGGCCCTCCCTGCTGGGCGCGCGCATCAAGATACCGCGGATTAATGAGGTCCTCGAAGGGCACCTGCACAAAGTCAGCATCGGCAACATAGTGGTCCCGGTCTGCGTAAGCGAGCCGCTGGGCTTCGACAAAAGCAATCAGACGATCCGAGGCCGAAGGCGTATCAGGTCCGGCTTTGAGCAGACGCTCGTAAAGTCCCATAATCATGTTCTGGGCAACCCCGCCGGAGGACGGCGGCGGCGCAGAGCAGATGCGATAGGTACGGAACTTTCCACACAGCGGCGCGCGCGTTACCGTCTCATATCCAGCCAGATCCTCAAGGGTCATAGCGCCTCCACCTGCCTGAACAGCCTCCACCATCGATTGGGCAATCGCGCCACCATAAAAGCCCGCTGGTCCCTCCGTTGCGATCGTGCGCAGCGTAGCGGCATAGTCAGGATTGTCGCGCACATCCGTTGCCTGCAGAGGCGTCCCCTGAGGGTAGAAATAGTCGGATGCCCCGGGATTCTCATCAAGCTTGACCGCGCTGCGCAACCGGTCGCTATTCAGCAGATTTGCAAGCCGCGGTCCCACGACAAATCCATCTTCGGCGAGCGAAATGCCGCTCTCGAACAGGCGGCTCCAAGGCGCATTGCCAAACGCATCATGAGCGGTTTTGTAGAGCGCAATCTGGCCCGGCACACCAACCGAGCGCCCAGACTGCCAACTCTCGATAAATCCCATCACCTCGCCATCTTTGACAAAAAGATTTTCGTCAATCGCAGATGGTGCCGTTTCGCGTCCATCAAACACGGTCGTCATGCCAGACGCTCGATCATAGACGAGCATAAACGCGCCGCCGCCCAGCCCCGAGCTTTGTGGCTCGACGAGACCAAGCACAGCGTGAACCGCAATCGCAGCATCGACCGCATGCCCACCCTCGCGCAGAACTTTAAGGCCCGCTTCGACCGCGCGCGGATCTGCCGCTGCCACCATAGCGCCCTTATCCCAGACCTGTGTCTGACGCTCCTGCGCCGCATCTGAAGCGACAGCCCCCGACACGTTTGGCGGAGGCGCATCTGCAGAACAGGCTACCAGTCCCAACAGAAGTGCAGAAAAGAGTGATCGTTTCATATCGTGCCCGCCGTGTTGCATCGGATGGAGTTTGCTACCTAATGGGTTCCCACAGGGGGCTCGCCAGCGCAAGTCTATCGGCTTTTTCTGTGCCGATTATCTTCCCGAAAGCTCGCGCAGTTTTGCATTCATGGCGCAGGCCGATTAGGGAAGAGACAAACCCTTGCCAACAGGACAGACACGATGAGCAACCCCGGACCGCACAATCTAATCACTGATGTCGCCGGACTCTCTGTCGGCCATGCTGAGGATGCAGACGTGCGCACAGGCGTAAGCGTTATTCTGGCAGACGAACCATGCGTCGGTGCGGTCGCTGTTGCAGGCGGCGGACCTGGTACGCGAGAGACAGACCTGCTCGACGCTGGCACACTGGTTGATGCAGTGGATGCGATATGTCTTTCAGGCGGCAGCGCATTCGGACTGGCCGCTGCCGATGGTGTCGCCGCAGGTCTGCATGCACAGGGACGCGGCTTTGGGCTGATGGATCTACCCGGCGTACCGAAGACACCGATTGTGCCCGCCGCGATCCTTTATGATCTGGCCAATGGCGGAAATAAAGCATGGGGAGAACGATCCCCTTATCAAGAATTGGGCCGGAGTGCATTCGAGCAAGCGGCCGCTTCGGACCCCATTTTCAAATTGGGCAAGGCAGGCGCAGGCTTTGGCGCGCGGGCCGGCGCCGTTGAGGGCGGGCTGGGCTCTGCCAGCCTTATTACAAATGACGGAATGACAATTGGCGCGATGGCAGCGGTCAATTGTTTTGGTGCAACCAAAATGCCGGGGACAAACGCGTTCTGGGCTTGGCCTTTCGAAATAAAGGACGAATTCGGAGGCGTACGCCCTCCGAGCGATTATACTGCTGACGCCGATGACTGGGGCGCGGCAAAGATCAATCCGGCGCTGGGCCAGAATACGACAATTGCTTGTATTGCGACCGACATAGCTCTGACAACTGATGAGGCCAAACGCGTTGCAAAAATGGCGCTTTCAGGCTTTTCACGCGCAATTCGTCCGGTATTTGCACCATTTGACGGGGACGCAGTTTTTGTCCTTTCAACCGCCAATAAGCCCCTTTCAGCGCCGAAACCTCTAAACTTGGCGCGGATCGGTGAATTGGCTGCCAGCACCCTGGCCCGGGCCATCGCTCGCGGCGTCTATGAGGCAAACCAGTACACAGCCCAGATTTAGCTGGTCTACAAGTCTCCGAACTTGTCCCGAAGCCGACGCTCCCGATCAAGCAGGATCTCCTCCAGAACACCCACGCGGTGAGACAATTCGTCGATCCGGCGCGCCTCCGGGGCGGGCCCATCACGGCGACGGCCATGTTTGCGCTCCGAGCGAGGTTCTTTGGAAATCATAACAATAATCAAGACAATGATAGCGATAACGATCAGGTTCATCGGGGTCCTCTTACATATAAGTTTTTATTGATAAACAATATGTAATGAGCGATCTTCCACTTACAAGACTTAACTGAACAATTATTCAAATTTTCGACTAAGGCTCGGCTTAGGCGAGCTTGCGGAAGGCGGCGCGCAAATCGGCATCATTATCTGTCGCAAGCTTTTCCATGACCTGCATCCGCGCTTTAAGATCAGCGATTTCAGACCGAAGGCCCTCAATCTCGCCATCCTGAACACGGTTTTTCTCAGACTTGGCTTTATGTTTTACCCAATTATCGATGCTGCTGGTCACACACCCGATCACCACAATGGCGACGACCATTTCAAACACGCCCATACCGCTCTCCTCAATCCATATTGAATATCAATATGTACGGTCAGCAGCCGAATTGCAAGTGGCAAACAAGGATTATTGGCCCGTTGACCCAAAGCCGCCAGAACCACGCGAGGTCTCATCGAGAAGAACAACCTCTTCCCAAACCGCTTGCGTGACGGGGGCCAGCACCATCTGCGCAATCCGGTCACCACGCTCGATCACAAAATCCGAGTCGCCCAGATTGATCAGGATAATTTTGATTTCGCCGCGATAATCGCTGTCGATCGTGCCCGGCGTGTTCAGGCAGGTGATACCATGCTTGGCGGCCAGCCCTGATCGCGGCCGGATCTGGACTTCATAGCCAAGCGGAATAGCGAACGACAATCCGGTCGGCACCATCGCGCGCGCGCCGGAGCGTAGCACCACAGGTTCGCCCACCGGCACTGCCGCGCGCAAATCCATGCCAGCCGATCCAGCCGTTTCATAGGCGGGCAAAGACAACCCATCGAAATGGGCAAGTGGACAAACTTCTATTTTGACGTGCTGATCCATATACGGCCGCTAGCTCATGCCTTCGCGACCGATGGCGTAAAACCGCTCACGTCGTTGGCGTTTGATCTCCTCAGGTGTCAGCTTGAGCAAGCTTTTCAGCTCTTTTTCGATCGCTTTGCCCGCATTTTTGACCGCTTGTTCGGGATCGCGATGGGCCCCGCCCACGGGTTCCTTGATGACGTGATCGACAATATGGAGCTTCAGCAAGTGCTCCCCGGTTATCTTCATCGCTTCGGCAGCGTCCTTCGCTTTGACGGCATCGCGGTAAAGGATCGACGCGCACCCCTCTGGCGAAATGACGGAATAGATCGAATGCTCCAGCATCAGGACTTTATTGGCCGCTGCAATGGCAATAGCACCACCAGAGCCGCCCTCCCCGATAATCAGCGCCACCATCGGCACAGGTAACGTCAGACAGCGCTCGGTCGAACGGGCAATCGCCTCGGCCTGTCCGCGCTCCTCGCCCGCCTTACCCGGATAGGCTCCGGCAGTATCAACAAAGGATAAAACGGGCAGATTAAACTTCTCCGCCAAATTCATCAGGCGCACGGTTTTGCGATAACCTTCAGGATGGGCCATGCCAAAATTATGCTTCAATCGACTTTCGGTGGTGCGCCCCTTTTCGTGGCCCATGACCACCACCGAGCGTCCATTGAACGTCGCGAGCCCCCCCAATATCGCATTGTCATCGCCGAAGACGCGGTCGCCGGACAATTCCTGATAATCCTCGCAAAGATGCGTTACATAATCGAGAAAATGCGGTCGGTTAGGATGCCTTGCGACCTGGGTTTTGCGCCAGGCAGAGAGATCCGAGTAGAGGTCTTTCAACTGCCTCGCAGATTTGCTGCGCAGTTTCTGGACCTCGTCCGCAATAGATGGCCCTTCACGGGTGGCGGCAAGCGCTTCAAGCTCGTGGATCTTGGTGTCCAGTTCAGCGATCGGCTTTTCAAAATCAAGATATGTCGTCATGCCGATCTGATTAGCGCGAGATTCCGCCAAGGCAAAGGAGTTTCGCGTGATGGCATGTGCGAATTAGGCTAGTTTTTCATCTTGGCAAGCATGGCGCCCATGGCCGCATGAACGGTCTGCATGGCTTGTAATGGCCGCACCATAACCTTGAACTCAGTAATCTTGCCGTCCGCATCCCATTCGATCATATCCAGACCGTTGACGTATTTCCCATCCATTTCGGTTTCAAATTCGAGCACAGCACGCTGGCCACAATCAAACACGCGAATATAGCGAAACTGGTCATTGGACAGGGTTTTACCTGCCGCACCGAGATACGCCATTGTGATGGCTTTGCCCCGTTGCGGGGTGAAAACAACCGGGCTGTGGAACACAACATCATCATGCAAAAGCGTATGAAGCCTGCTCGGCTCGTGGCTCTCGAAATAGTCCATCCAGGCCTGCAGCCAAGGCGAATAGCCCGTCGTCTCAACAGCCGTTTTCAGCATCATTTACTTCCCCTTTTTGTCTCGCGCCCGCTCAACCCAGACTAATCGGCCAAGCAGAACATTAACGGATAGATCTGGTTTATACCGGTGGCAATCTGTCCATTAACGCGAAACGGTTCAAATCTCGTCGCTTCCACCGCCCGAACAGCTTCGGCGAGAAAGAGCGGGTTCGAGCAGGCGGCGATGGCATTGCTCGCGACGCCGCGCCGTGACAGGTCGAACTTTACCTCGCAGACCCCCTCGGTCGGGGGCGACAGCGCCGCTTTCGGATAAGACGGGACCAGCGAGCCCGCAGGCGTCGGCGTTGACGATGATGCCACCCCGCTGGACGGCCCGCCTCCAAGCAACTCGTCCTCCACTTCGACGGCAGCCACCCGGCGGTGCCATCCGGCAGGATATTGAATGCGCGCGTCGCGGGCACCTGCCGACCGGCATTGCGAGATTTGCGTCGATGGCCCGGCGGCCGGGCGTGGCTCGCCACGGATCACCGGCGCCGAGGGCCGATTGATCACGTCGCCAAAGCTAGAACAGGCTGCCAAACCAGACAGGACAAACAAAGCTGCGAGCGCACGCATCGTTACTCTCCTACGAGCGGACGGGCAATCATCGTATCCGATGGTGGATCGAAACAATCGCCGAAATAGCCAATCCAAACGCTTGGGAAATCAGCATCAATGAACGTGACTTCAACTTGCCCCCAATAGGCTGAGACGTCCCCGCTCTTGCCCGGACGGAGCATGGAAAATCCGCACCCCTCCGCTGGAACACTTTCGCCCGCTTCGTTTTCAACCATTGGGGGCTCGTCGAGCATCCAGATGCCGCCATAGGTGCCGCGATCCTGATAGACCCCCGCAAGGCCCTCAATATAGATCGTCGTGCCATCGACAGAGAGCACAGCCATATCGCCCTCTTCAGCCTCGTAGACAATCGTCTTTCCGTTGCTCGTCCACTGCTCGTCGGCCATCGCAGTCCCGGACCACGCATATGCAAGTCCGGTGGCGACCAACGCTGTCAAATACCCTGTTTTCATCGCAAGCTCTCCCTGAGTCATTGGGTTTACGTCACAAGCGCAATCCCCATTTGGCTTACCTCCAGTCTTACCCTGATTTGCGGCAGACTGAAGGCACAAGCCCGAGGGCAACCAATTTTCTAGACCGAGCCCGTATCCTGATACGCCAGCGGCAAGGTCCGTAGCCGTTTGCCCGTTGCATTGAAAATCGCATTGGCGAGCGCAGGCGCGATTGGCGGCGTGCCGGGTTCTCCCCCACCGCCAAGCTTGGCACCGGAATTGATCAAGGTCACATGAATCTCGGGCGCTTCATCCATGCGGACAATCTCGTAATCATGGAAATTGGACTGCATCACACGACCCGCTTCAATTGTGATCTCACCATAAAGCGCGGCTGTCAGACCATAGATCACGCCGCTCTCGATCTGCGCCGTAAATCCGTCAGGATTGACAACAAAGCCCGGATCAGCGGCCGCATAGACATGGCTGACCTTTGGAACGCTGCCCGTCATGTCAACTTCAACCACCTGGGCGCAAAGCGTGCCAAAGCTTTCGACAATCGAAATGCCGAGGCCGTGCCCATCCGGCATCGTCTTGCCCCAACCTGCCGCCTTGGCCGCCGCATCAAGCACGGCCAGATGGCGCGGCTTGCCTGCAAGCAACGCGCGGCGATACTCGTATCCGTCCTTGCCCGCCTCATGCGCCAATTCATCAATCGCGCTTTCAATATAGAAACCGTGCTGGGTGTGATCGACTGACCGCCACGCGCCAAAACGCATATGGTGATCGCTTTCGATATAGTGCACGAACGCATTGTCGAGATTGTAGATCGGATGGGCCGCTTCGGGCGGATCATGCTTGTCGACATATTGCTGTTCCCATGACACCGGCATGCCCTCATCATCGAGCCCGACTTTGAACCGGCTAACAGATGCAAGGCGATACCAGTCTTGCTGGGTATCCTCTTCACGAGACCAGATCATTTTCACAGGGAAACCGCAGTCGAGCGCAATCTGTGCAGCCATGATCGAATAATCAGGATTGGCCCGGCGGCCAAATCCGCCCCCAAGAAACTGGTTGTGCACGGCAACATCAGCCGTCTTGAAGCCAATTGCCTCGGCAACCGCGTTACGCGTGAGCAGTGGATTCTGCGTGCCCGTCCAGACCTCGGCGGTTTTGCCATCGATCCGCACGGTTGCATTTAGCGGTTCCATAGCGGCATGGGCAAGGAACGGAACTGAATATTCAGCCTCGAACGTGCGCGCCGCTGATTTGGCTGCTTTGCGGGCGTTGCCATGGGAAATGTCTTCTTTCTCTTTTCCCTGATCAACCGCTTCGGTCATCGCAGTACGAAAGCGCTCATAAATACCATCCTGATCGCGCGCGCCCGCTTCGCCCTCGTCGAACGTAACATTAAGCGCATGGATTGCTTGCTGCGCTTGCCAATAGCCATCAGCAACCACGGCAACGAAATGGTCTTTCTTGACGATCTTCACCACGCCAGGCATCGTTTCCGCGGTGCTGGCGTCCACAGTTTTCACCGTTGATCCGATAACAGGCGCTCCCATGACGGCAGCATATTTCATGTCAGGCAGGTCGACATCTATGCCGAACATCGCTGTGCCATCAACTTTGGACGGAATGTCAAACCGTTGCTTCGGCTTGCCCATAATTTGGTATTCCGACACCGCCTTAAGCTTGGGCTGGGAAGGCGGCATATGCTTGGCCGCCTCTTCCGCAAAATCAGCATACCGTCCCGACTGGCCAGACCCGTCATGAAACACCTGCGAATTTTCAGTGCGCAGCTCACGGGCGGGCACTTTCCACGTTTTCGCCGCTGCTTTGACGATCATTTCACGCGCCGCCGCTCCGGCAATTCGCATGCCGCGCTGACCGGTCAACCGTATAGAAGTCGAGCCGCCTGTGATCTGCCCAACCAGATCAGACTTGGCCAAATTCAGGAAGACACCATCAACCGTATCATCCAGGAATCGCGGGATCGACATATCCCCCGCAATAAACTCTCGCGCCAACGCATAATTGGCGAAATCTTCGTGGGCGGGGGCTTCCTGATAGGCAATCTTCTCCCAGTCCGCATCCATTTCGTCAGCAAGCATCTGCGTCAGCGCAGTAGGCGCGCCCTGTCCCATCTCGCTATGAGGCGCGATCGCCGTGACGAGGTTATCGGCATCAATTTTAACCCATGTGTTGACGAGCACCTCGCCCTCACCATCTGCCACCATGCCAGCCAGTTTCGGCGCTCTGTGACCCGGGCGAATGGCAACGCCAACAACAAGCGCGCCTGTCGTCAGAACGCCCGCAGTGATAAAACCTCTACGTGTCCACTTATTCATTGGGCTGACCCTCCACATCTGTCAAATCAGGTGCGGACACCGGCAATGTCAGAGCAGCTTCCTTTATGGCTTTGCGAATGCGCGAATACATCCCGCAACGGCAGATATTGCCACGCATGGCCGTATCTATATCAGCGTCCGTCGGGCGCGGCTTCGATTCAAGCAAGGCCACTGCAGACATAATCTGACCGGACTGGCAGTATCCACATTGGGGCACCTGATTATCAATCCAGGCTTGCTGGAGCGCGTGCAGCGTTCCATCCGCGCTTTTCAGTCCTTCAATGGTCGTGATCTCTTTTCCATCTGCAAAAGCAACAGGCGTCGAACAGGACCGCACGGGTTGACCATCAACATGCACAGTGCACGCACCACATTGCGCGATCCCGCAGCCAAATTTAGTGCCCGTCAACTTCAAATTCTCGCGCAAGGCCCAAAGCAATGGCTGGTTCGGATCGACATCCAACGCCTCCCGCCGTCCGTTTACGATCAGTGTCGCCATAGTCTTATCCTCGCAGCCTGAATAGAAATCGGTTGGTTCAGCCTACAACAGATACCCAGATTTGCAAGATGCGATTAACGTCCGCACGATCACCCAGACCCCCCATCGCCACAAGACTTACATTGGTTAATGCAGCCGCCAGATTTACAACGGGCGTCCGAATACAAAACTCGCAAATAAATCTCAGCACAAAATAAAAGAATATTTCGTCGTGACATGTCCAAGTCGAGGTGCTTACTGTCAAAGTCAAAACGACGTTAAACACTCCTTACTCGGACATGATGGGCACGTGACACACAAGACGCAAACTGAAGCCCTTCACGATTTGATCCTCAATCCCCGCCGGCCAGTTGTGTTTGAGGACACGGGAGCGAACGTCCTTGCGCACCCGCTGGACGCATCGAAGGTTCCGCCGGCCTCGGAACGCTATCATCTGCCGCCAATCTATCCTGAACGTCTGGGTGACAGACAATTCACCGAGGATCACAATATCCGTTTTCCTTACATTGTCGGTGAAATGGCACGTGGGATCGCAACGCCGCGAATGGTTGTCGCTGCCGCCAAAGCAGGTCTGCTCGGATTTTATGGCAGCGCCGGACTACAGGTCGAAGAGATCAGGCTTGGGCTGACCGAAATCCGCCAAGGCTTGCCAGATGCCACCGCCTCGTGGGGCGCGAATGTCATCCACACGCCCCAGCAGCCCGGATACGAAGCCGAGGTCATAGATTTATTCCTGGAGCAATCGGTTCGGCGGGTCTCTGCTTCTGCCTATATGCGATTGTCGCCCGAGATCGTTCGATATACGTGCCTTGGGCTAACACGAGCCAGCAATGGCGAGATCAAGCGGCAAAACCATGTCTTCGCGAAAGTCTCACGCGCCGAAGTCGCCGAACAGTTCATGGCCCCCGCCCCGCAAAAAATCCTTGATCAACTTGTCCAAAGCGGACACATCTCCGCCGAACAAGCCCGCCTTGGAGCGCTCGTCCCGGTCGCCGCTGATATTACAGCAGAGGCGGATTCGGGCGGGCACACGGACAATCGGCCCGCTAGCGTGGTGTTCAGCTCACTCACCCAGGCCCGTGCCCGTATCTCGCGGCGACACTCGTATCCACCCAACACAATCCGCATCGGCCTTGCTGGCGGCATTGCAACACCGCACGCGGTCGCATCAGCTTTCCAGATGGGCGCAGCCTATGTTCTCACCGGCTCAGTTAATCAGTCTGCTGTTGAATCTGGCTTGTCACAGGCTGGCAGGCAATCGCTGGCGGGCGCCGGACCGGCGGATGTTATGATGGCGCCGGCCGCCGACATGTTCGAACAGGGGGTAAAAGTCCAGGTACTCAAGCGCGGCACCCTGTTCGCCATGCGTGGCGAAAAGCTCTACGCTATGTATCGCAGCGGTGCCCAATTCGATCATCTGCCGCCGAAGGACAAAGCTTGGGTCGAAAGCGTTCTTGGCGAACCCTTCGAAAGTGCATGGCAAGCCACCCGCGCCTATCTTTTGAACATCAATCCGGACACCGTCGCAAAGGCAGATGAAGACGGCAATAAGAGATTCGCGCTGGTCTGTCGCCGCTATCTGTTCATGGGCGCACAATGGGCACGCGAGGGCGTCGAAGAGCGCAAATCCGACTTCCAGATATGGTGCGGCCCCGCCATGGGCGCATTCAATGAGTGGGTCAAAGGCACGCCGCTAGAACCTCTTGTCGCTCGGACGGTGAAACAAATTGCGTGGAATCTCCTGGAAGGTGGTGCTGTGTTGACCCGCGCGGGTCAACTGCGCAGTGTCGGGGTCGCAGTTCCAGCAGACATGTTTTCATTTAGTCCAAGGATCTATACCTGAATATGACGCAAAGACGGCGCAAACCCACTCGTGACGGAATCGCCATTGTCAGTATAGGCGCAATTTTTCCGGGCCGCGGTGACACGACAGGCTTCTGGCGTGACATCGTCGAAGGTGTTGATACATTCACAGACGTTCCTGCTTCTCACTGGTTGCCCGAAGATTATTACGATCCAGACGCCAGCGCCGCTGACAAAACATATGGAAAACGCGGCGGATTTCTCTCCCCCAAGGCCTTCGACCCGGTCGCCTTTGGCGTACCACCAAACGCATTGGCCTCCACCGACACATCTCAATTGCTGGCCTTGATTGCCGCTCAGCAAGTGCTTGACGAAGCCATGCGTGAAAGCGGTGGCAAAATCGACACGTCGCGTACCAGCGTTGTCCTCGGCGTCGCATCGGCAACCGAGCTAACCGCGCATATGGCCGGACGCCTGCACCGGCCTGCGTGGATCAAAGGCATGCGCGAAGCCGGACTTGCCGAACGCGATGTGCAAGATATAGCCGACCGGATCGCCTCAAACTTCACAGAGTGGCGTGAGAGCACATTTCCCGGCCTTCTGGGCAACGTCATTGCGGGCCGCATCGCCAACCGCCTCGATCTGGGCGGCAGCAACTATGTCACCGATGCAGCCTGCGCCTCCAGCCTCTCGGCCATGCAAATTGCCTTACACGAACTGAACTCCGGCGATTCCGATACGGTGCTGACGGGCGGTGTGGACACGCTCAACGATATATTGATGTTCATGTGCTTTTCAAAAACGCCGGCGCTGTCACCGACCGGTGACTGCCGCCCTTTCTCTGCTGAGGCCGACGGCACCATGCTTGGCGAGGGCATCGGCATGCTGGCGCTCAGACGGCTCGACGATGCCGAGCGAGATGGCAATCGCATTCATGCAGTCATTCGCGGTCTTGGCGGCGGATCCGATGGCCGCGCAACCGCAATCTATGCGCCGCTCTCATCTGGTCAGGCACTGGCGCTGGGCCGCGCATACAACCAAGCTGGATACGCGCCAGATACGGTACAATTGGTTGAAGCCCACGGCACCGGAACGATTGCGGGGGACAAGGCTGAACTGGACGGCTTACACAAGGTCTTTGGCAAACCTGAAGATGATCAGAAGCCATGGTGCGCGATTGGCTCGGTCAAATCTCAAATCGGGCATACGAAAGCCGCCGCCGGAGCGGCGAGCCTGATCAAAATCGTCAACGCGCTTAGTCGGAAAACACTCCCGCCAACCTTGAAAGTTGAGACCCCTGCCCCGGCACTATCCGGCGACACACCATTTTATATCAACACCGAAGCCCGCCCATGGATCGCAGCGCCCGATACTCCGAGGCGCGCATCTGTCAGCTCCTTCGGTTTTGGTGGCAGCAACTTCCATGTAACGCTTGAAGAATATGAAGGCTCTAACGCAGCCCACCCACCCCGCGTGATGGATGCGGAACTGTTCCTGCTTGGTGCAGACACGCAGGAAGATTTGCTGCGCGCGGTCCAATCGGTTGCGGGGGCAGTCAAGCATGAGGACGACCTGTCCCGTCTGGCAAGCCAAAGCCATGCAAGCTTCAAATCCGACGCCCAATACCGCATCGCCATAATTGCCGCGACACCGGACTCACTCGGGCAGAAAGCGCGAAAACTCGAACACTTCATCGCGGCCGGCACTCCGCAAAACACCCCCCTTGGCGCCGGTCTGCATTATCAGTCAGGCGCGCCCGCTCAAGGCAAGCTCGCCTATCTCTTTGCCGGACAGGGCAGCCAATATGTTGGCATGGGCGCGGCCCTGGCCCGCAATTTCCCAAATGCGCGGCGGGTCTGGGACATCTGTGCAGGAGATACCGGACCAGCCGAGACGGCCCTGCACACAGTCGCCTTCCCACCCGCAGCGTTCACCGAAGCAGAGGCGGCCGAGCAAACCAGAACCCTGACGGACATGGTGCACGCCCAACCCGCAATTGCCGCGGTCAGCCTCGCCCAGCTTGCTCTTCTCGACGATCTGGGCCTATCGCCCGACATGTGCGCCGGTCATAGCTTCGGGGAAGTCATGGCGCTTCACACTGCGGGAGTTTTCGATTCAGCGACAGCCGTAAAAATTGCGCGCCTGCGTGGCCGTATTATGCAAGACGCCGCGCAGTCCAGCGAAGGCGGCATGCTCGCTGTGCAAGCCGGAATCGAAGACATCTCTGGGATTTTGGAAGGACTGACACCAGAGCTTGTCATTGCCAATGATAACGCGCCAAATCAGATTGTTCTATCCGGACCACTATCCTTGATCGACACCGCTCAAGCGCGTTGCAAAGCAGCAGGGCTGAAGGCACACAGGCTGAACGTGGCCACAGGATTTCACTCTTCCTGCGTCGAGAAAGCGGTGACGCCATTCAAGGACAAGCTGGCCGCCTACACTTTTTCTACGCCACAGCGCACGGTCTACGCCAACAGCTCCGCTGCCCCCTACCCGAAAACGCCCAGAAGCATGCAGAAACGCCTCGGCGACCAAATCGGAAAGCCGGTCCGGTTCCGTCAGAGCATTGCCGCGATGTATGAGGCGGGCGCGCGTATCTTCGTCGAGATCGGTCCGGGCTCTGTCGTGTCAACATTGGCAAAGAACAATCTGGACACGTCCGATGTCGAAATCATCTCGCTCGATCACAAGCGTCAGAACGAGGTCGAGACATTTCTATCAGCGATCGGAAAACTCGCCATTCTGGGACTGCCGCTGAATATTGAAAATCTGTACACAAATCTTCCAGCATGCCCGGCTCAAGCTGAGCCACCGAAATTTTCCGTCGATATATGCGGCGCGAATTATCAAAAACCTTATCCGCCACCAGACGGCGCATCTGCCCTTCCCCCACCAAACACAGCTTCCGCGCCTGCCCCAACGCCAGAAAACATCAGGACCGATTCCATGCCCGACACCAGTCATCTGCAACCACCCGCTGCGCCCATCTCGCACCCTGCCGAGCCCGCACCACAGCACAATGCGCCGCTGCCCGCGGATTATTATAGCCATCTTTCAGCACGGCACGCAGAATATATGCACCTGATGACGGCTGCACACACCGCCTTCCTGAGCGCTTTTTCCAGCAGCACACCGCCGCCGCAACTGCCTGTGCCCGTCATTTCGCACAGTCCGCCCGCGATGCCGCACTTTGCCGCATCAGCGCCAGCCCCTGCGGCTTCTCCACAAGCGACCCGGCCAGCTCCAGCTCCAGCTCCAGCTCCAGCTCCAGCTCCAGCTCCAGCTCCAGCTCCAGAAAATGTTCCGAGCGCAGCCGTGCCGCAAGCCCCCCCTGCAACCGCCCGCGCACCAGGGGTCGACCCTCTCGCTTTCGTCAGGTCTCTCGTTGCGACCAAGACCGGCTACCCGACAGACATGCTCGACCCGGATATGGACCTTGAAGGCGAACTCGGCGTGGACTCGATCAAACAGGTCGAAATTCTCTCCACCCTGCGCGAAGAAATCCCGAATTTGCCGGAAGTCGAAGCGGAAAAGCTGGTCGAGCTGCGCACGATCCGTCTGATTGCCGGTTTCGTGGCCCAATCTGAAACGATATCAGCGCCCGGCTCTAGCGGATCAATTAGCGCGCCGACCCATCCTGCTCCCGCTACCACCTCCGCGCCAAGCCCCGCCCCTGTGACAGCCCAACCAAACTCCGGCATCAGCATAGACGCTATTCGCAGTTTAATCGCCGAGAAGACCGGCTATCCGGCTGACATGCTGGAAGAAGACATGGATCTGGAAGGCGAACTCGGTATCGACTCAATCAAACAGGTTGAAATTCTCTCCGCTTTGCGTGAAAGCCTCCCCGATCTGCCAGAAATTGAATCCGATCAACTCGCCGAGCTGCGCACAATTCGGAAGATCAGCGATTTTTTTCAATAGGGGGCGGTTCGTCGCCGACGGCCCAGATACGTCCCCAAACCACGCCTGATCTGTATACATATGATGGTGTCAGCGTTTGTCCGCTCGTATGGCAGGAGATAGCGCCAGTTAATCAGGCGACATCCGCACCGACAGGGCATATCGAGATCACCCGAGACGGTGGCGAACTGGCCGCAAGCCTCCTCGCTCAGCTCACAGACGGCGGCCACACCGCCTCTCTGGTCGAAACATTCACGTCCCGCGCGGATGTGGCCATCATTACCTCCGGCTTTTCTCGATTGCCCGCGCCGGATGCACACTGGGCGGCACTGTCTCATGCCCGCGATTTTCGGTGTCTGTCTGGCAAACGGCTCGTCATTCTGTCCCCACTCGCCTCCCACGCTGACGATCTTTCGCAATTCAATTACGGCCTCCCCGGCCTGGCCAAGACGGCAGCTCGCGAATGGCCAGACATGTCGGTCCAGAGCATCTCACTTGCGCACTCTGCGTCAAACATCGGACAAGTCCTCTCGCTGGCCGCGCCGGAGGTCCGCATTGACCATTCTGGAACAACAGCCACGCCGGTCCTTGCGGCGAGCATTCAACATATTGAGCGCACACGCCGACAGACTGGCAAGACTTGGCTCGTCACAGGCGGCGCGCGCGGCGTAACAGCCGCCTGCATTGCAGATCTTGCTGCAAGAACCGGCGACAGATTTGCACTTCTGGGCCGCTCAAAGATTACCGATTGGCCCCAAGGTGTTGACCCAACCAGCGACCTCAAAACCTTGCGCGGTGCCCTCATCGGGCAGGCGCGCAATGCGGGCCAGAAGCCAAGCCTTGCCGAAATAGACAAATCAGCAAGACGCATGCTTGCCAGTGCCGAAATCCGTCATTCGCTTCAGGCCATCAAACAGGCGGGCGGCTCGGCACACTATTATAGCTGCGATCTAACCGATGGCGCACAAGTGGCCTCGACCCTCCAGGACGTGCGAACATCACTTGGCGAGATTACGGGTTTCATCCATGCCGCCGGTGTCTTGGCGGACAAGCTGATCATGGACAAATCGCGCGACGAATTTGATCGCGTGTTCAGCACAAAAGCCATAGGGCTCCACACCGTTCTGAAGCAATTGGACGTCCAGGCCCTGACGCATATCGCTCTGTTCTCCTCCGCTGCCGCCCGGTTTGGCAATATCGGCCAATCGGATTATGCCATGGCGAACGAGGCGCTCAATCAAGCCGCTTATGGACTGCGCGCGGCTCTTCCGCATGCGAATATTAAATCCTTCAACTGGGGGCCTTGGGACGGGGGCATGGTGGATGAGGGTCTTGCAGCCCACTTCAAAGCGCAGGGCATCGCCCTGATCCCTCTTCACGCCGGGGCGCATATCTTCTCCAGCCAAATGCTGCATGGTGCCCACGACCATATCGAACTCTTGATCGGGGACACCTGGTCATGACCGACACACCGCAAACGCCGATTGCGATTATCGGACGCGGGTGCGTACTCCCCGGCTGTCTGACGCCCGACGCTTTGTGGGATGCCGTCGTGCAGAACAAGAGCCTGATCACGCCTCCACCTGAAAACATCTGGGGACTGTCCGACAGAGAGGCCGCGAAACTTTCCTATCCGGGTGGATATGTCTCAGGCTTTGCCGACGCATTCGACGCGAGCACTTTTGAACCGCTAGGCGCAGCAACTCTTGATCCGGTTTTCCAATGGCCATTGAAAGCAGCGCAGGACGCATGGATAGAAGCAGAACGACCCGAAGCGCCCAACGGGCGCACGGCCGTCATTCTGGCGAATCTCTCCTATCCGAGCCGCGCCAAAGCCGACTATGCGGGCGACATCTGGCTCAACGGACACTCTGACATTGATCCGCGTAACGCTTTCAATTCCGGACTGCCCTCAAGCTTGATCATGCAGTCGATCGACGCAACTGGCCCGGCTTTCTCCCTTGATGCAGCCTGCGCTTCATCTCTGTATGCGCTGCACATTGCCTGCCGGAAACTACGCCACGGCACAATTGACGTGGCCCTTGTTGGCGCAGTCAATGCATCTGACAATCTCATGCTTCACAAAGGGTTTGAAGCCCTGCGCGCCTTGAGCCCCAGTGGTCAGTCCAGACCTTTTTCAACAAGCGCCGACGGCCTTATCCCTGCTGAAGGAGCTGCGGCTGTTGTGCTCAAACGCCTTGCCGATGTCAGCAAGAGTGAGAAAATCTTCGGTCTGATTCTAGGCACCGGTCTGTCCAATGATGGCCGCCGCAGAGGTCTGCTTGCGCCAGACGAAGATGGCCAACTCGAAGCCATGAAACGCGCATACGCCGCAGCGAAAATTCATCCTGATACCATTGGCTATCTTGAATGCCATGCAACCGGTACCCCTGTGGGTGATGGCGTCGAGATCCGCTCTGCTGCACGCCTGTTTAAAGACCGCTCCGCCCTGCCCGTCGGCTCGCTCAAATCAAACACCGGACACTTGATTACGGCAGCGGGGATGGCCAGCTTGCTCAAAATGACAAGCGCCTTCGAGCACAAGACGTTGCCGCCGACGCGATTGAGCGACACCGCCATAGACGCGTTCGACACGACCTGCATGACCCCGCATAGAACCGCAACGCCATGGCACGCAGACGCGCCAAGGCGCGCAGCGATCAGCAATTTCGGTTTTGGCGGCAACAATGCCCACCTCATTCTCGAAGAACCACCGAAGAACCGCGCGCGCCAGCAAACCGCGCCATCCTTAAGGGCCTCTCAGCATACCATCTCGATATGCGGGATCGGCGCGCTGGCCGGGCCTGATCGCGGCGGAAATCGAATTGTCCGGCGGCTGATGTCTCCCCCATTGCAACGCCAAGGAAGATCCGAGACCTTGCCACTCAATCCAGCGTTTGCCCGCGTCCCCCCCGCCGATCTGAAGCAGGCTGAAGCTCAACAACTCGCAGTTCTGGACACGAGCGAAGAAGCGCTGGCAAACATCGAGCTTGGGCCTCTGCACAGAGTTGGTGTCTTTACGGGAATGGGATGTGCAGCAGATTCAGCTCGCTGGCTCCTGCGCGAAAGGCTGGACGCTCGGCTCGGCGAGACGCTTGACAAACCGGATCTTGACCAGCGCAAAGACCAGATCGCCGCCCCGATTGAAAGCGCGGATGTCCTCGGGGCCATGCCGAATATGCCAGCCAATCGTCTGAACGCAGCGGTTGACCTACGTGGTCAGGGGTTCACCATCTCTGCCGAAGAGCAAACGGGCCGCACAGTACTCGCCCTCGCCCTGGAGGCCTTGCAAGCGGGGGAGATTGACCTCGCCATTGTCGCCGCCGCTGACTTTGCAACCGAGCCCGTCCGCGCTCAGGCGCTCGCCACCAGCGGACAAACCACCGTGCCAGCCGATCTGGCTGCATGTCTCATACTCAAGCGCCGAAGTGACCTAAGCGAAAGTGAGGTCGAGTATGCCACAGTCGCGTCCGCCAAAGCCTTCGGAGTAGATCACCATGCGTACAAATTGATCGAAACCGTCTATGGCCGCGCCCCCATAGCAGACGATCTCTTCCATCTTGCAGCGGCAGCCCTTCTGGCGCGCAAAGGGCATCGCATCGGACCAGAGCCCTATTCGAAACCACGCGTGACCAAAGCACCACCGACCTATGGCGCTTGGCAACTCACCGAAGCTGCAACATCGGGCGACCCCCTGCGACCTGCGCCTCACATGTACTGGGCCGCAGCAAAGTCGAAAAAGGCGCTTGCCGCGCGCATCGAACGCAACAAGACGGGCGGCGCTGGCACAGCCCGCATCGCAATACATGCATCCAGCGCTGATAGTCTCGCCAAACGCCAGAGGATCGCGCAAATGGCGCTCCAAGCGGGTCAAGTACCGGCGAGCGAAGGCATCACATTCGGATCAGGTAAAGCAACCGGCGAGATGGCCTTCGTATTTACCGGATCTGCCGCCGCATATCCGCGCATGGGGCGAGGCCTGTTCATGGCCTTTCCGGACCTTTCAGCCCGCATGGGTGACGCGTTCCCGGAGGCCGCACGCATTGCGCATCTTTTGTCCAAGCCCGAACTCAGCGCCTATGAGCAGCTTTGCGCTGTGACCTTGCTAAGTCAGGTGCAAACCCTGCTGTTGCGCGACATGCTGGGCCTGAAACCAGATGCCGTGATGGGCCTATCGCTTGGCGAAACCAATGCCCTGATCGCTTTTAAATTCTGGAAAGATGCAGGTTATCTGCTTGACGAGATCGCGGCGGACGAAATGTATGAGCGTCACCTCGGCGGTGCGTTTGAAACGGCGCGCGAGGCCTGGGGCTTAGACCATCCTGCCAAGTGGACCAACTGGCATATCTACGCGCCCATTGCCGCCGTGGAGAAGGCGATTCCGGAAGGCTCGAACGTCGAGATCACGATCATCTACTCCCCTGAAGATTGCGTCATAGGCGGTCCGCCAGACGCCTGCAAAGCGGTCGCTGCGCGCCTCGGCGCGGGATCAGGCATGGCAATGAACCAGCACTTGATCGTCCACGCCAATGCCATGACGCCCTATGCCGATACGTGGCGTCGGCTGCATACACGTCCGACATCGGCCAAGCCGGATGTGCGCCTTTATAGCAATGCGGGGAACGCTGCCTACAAACCAACCAAGGCGAAAGTTGCGAGCGTACTGACGCGGCAAGCGATCAGTCCGATCAATTTTCCAGCCACCGTCAAGCAGGCTTATCAGGACGGCGTCCGCACCTTCGTCGAAATCGGCCCCCGCGATACCCTCTCGCAGGGCATTGCAAAAACCCTCGGACAAAAGCCGCACCTTGCCATTCCGGCGGACCGGATTGACATGTCCGATCTTGGTCAGATCACGGCCCTGTCTTGTGCGCTCTTCGCCGATGGACGGTCGCCAGACATGGCCAAGGTCAGCGCGACACTTGAGGCTGCCCGCAAAACAGGCTGGTCCCACGCGTCCGGCCCATCGCCAAAACTGACACATCCAGCTCACCTCCCTGCGCCTCGCTTGGACCCAATCACGGACACAGAAGCCCCCATGACAGATCGCGCCATAATGCCAGTCGCCCCATCGCTCGCGCGCCCGAATTTCGGGACATTGGTGGCAGATATCCCCCAGAGAGCGCCTGCGCCCAATAGTATCCCCACCAGCAAACTGGCCCTTCCGCCTTTCCCGCCAACTGGCCCCAGCTTCGCCCGTCCGCAAATCGAGAAAGCGTCGACAGGCTTGATCTCCGATTTGTTCGGCGAAGCCTTCTCCAGGCAGGATCAGTATCGTCGTCAGGTCCGACTGCCTAACCCACCCCTTTTGCTCGTCGACCGAATTACCGGAATTGACGCAGCCCCGCTCACCGAAGGCAAGGGGCGCATCTGGACAGAAACCGACGTAAACGAGGATGCGTGGTATATGCATGAGGGCTTTATGCGGCCGGGCCCTCTGATTGAAGCCGGGCAAGCCGATCTATCGCTGATTTCATGGATGGGGGCCGATCTCAAAAATTGCGATGAACGGGTCTACAGGCTGCTTGGCTGCGAGCTCACCCTCCATGATGGCGGACTGCCTCGCGCAGGCGACACGCTGAAATACCAGATCGAGATCACAGGCCACGCGACACTGAGCGGTGTACGCATGTTCTTTTTCCAGTATGATTGTTACACAAATGGCCGCCGTCTATTTTCCGTCCGCAACGGACAGGCGGGGTTCTTCACAGATGACGAATTGGCCGCTGGCAAGGGCGTACTCTGGAGCGCCCAAAAGAGCGCCCCGCCAACAGCCGCTCCGGCTCCGTTCACCCCGCAAACCGTCTCACAGAAAACAAGTTTCTCACCCAATGATCTCGCAAAATTTCGCACAGGAGACGCGTATGCCTGCTTCGGAGAGGGCTTCGAAGCCTGTGCGCCACATACGAACCCGCCGTACATACCGGACGCTCAACTGGCTCTCTTCGACCACGTTTCTATCTTCGCGCCAAACGGCGGCCCGTGGAAACGCGGCTATTTGAAGGCCCACGCCCATGTGCCTACGGATGCGTGGTTCTATGATGGCCATTTCCATGAAGACCCCTGCATGCCAGGAACGCTGATGGCCGAAGCGGCCGTGCAAGCGCTCGAATTCTACGCCGCCGCGATTGGGCTAACCATCGCCTGCGATGGTTTTACGATTGAACCCGTCAGCGACGAGACCTTTAAATTTGTCTGCCGAGGCCAAGTCATCCCGGACATGCCTCACGATCTCGAATATGAAATTTTCATCGACGAAATTATCGACGGCGACACACCAGTGCTCTTTGCAGCATTGCTCGCGACAAGTGACGGGAAGAAAGTCTTTTACTGTCCAAGATTCGGCATTCGCCTGCGGCGCAATTGGCCGGTTGTACCCGCTGGCACGATCAAGACACCGATTGGCCCCCAAGGTGAGTCACGCGGCGATTGGGCAGCGCTTCAGGCGTGTGGAGATGGCGCACCATCAGACGCATTTGGTGCCATGTACAAGCCATTCGATACCGCTGGACGCGTACCCCGCCTGCCACAACCGCCCTACCACTTTATTTCGCGCGTCTTATCGATCTCGACACGTCCTAACGCCCCCGAAGACGGCGCAACCGTCGTCACCGAATATGATGTCCCTGACGACGCCTGGTATTTCGCTGACAATGCCAACGGAAAAATGCCGTTCGCCGTGCTTGTCGAAGTCGTCCTCCAACCCTGTGGCTGGCTCGCCAGCCATGGTGGATTTGCACTCAATGGCGGAGAGTGCTTTCGTAATCTTGATGGCAATGGCCACGTCTTACGCGAGATCGGCCCGGGCGACGGGCCAATACGGGTGACATCAAAAATGACGCGGTTCTCGCGCGCAGGTCCGATGACCATCGTCTTTTTCGAACTGACCGCCACACTTCCGGACGGCGAAATTGTCATGACGCTAGAGACCAGCTTCGGTTTCTTCCCGCTCGACGCACTGGTCCGCCAGGCTGGACTAAAAACCACAGACGCACAACGCGCGTTCTTGGCATTGCCCGAAACACCGCAAATCATAAATGAGGGTCAGTCCCTGCTGCCCGATGGCCGCATGAGAATGCTTGACCGCGTCGACTATTTTGATCCCAGCGGCGGCGAAGCTCGACTTGGCCTGATCCGTGGTCAACAAGACATTGACCCCTATGCCTGGTATTTCAAAGCCCACTTCTACCAGGACCCTGTTCAGCCAGGTTCATTGGGCCTTGACGCCATGGTCCAACTCCTAAAGCGCGCCGCCATCCTCAAAGGTTTGGCCTTGGATGACAGCACGCTACGATTTGAATCCACCGCAACGGGCGAACCGGTCAGCTGGTCCTATCGTGGGCAAGTCACGCCGATCCGGAAACGGGTGACGACAATTATCGAGATCACCAGCATCGTGGACGCTGGCGATACGCAGCTCATCACCGCACGTGGATCTCTATGGTGTGACGCCCTGCGCATCTACGAAGCCAATGATCTATCCATCAGACTGGTCCCGAAAGCCCCCTAAACCGCTCGCGCCAGACACATAAGGCTTGCACCGTCCTCAAAGAGGGTTAGCCGGAAGCCTTGGTCCAGACAGGTCAGCAAGACAGGCGATATCGGCATCGCTGCATAAGCTGTAACGGGCGGCACAATGCGTTTCGCATTGGTCTGGAAGCCTGTGCCCAAACATTTTAGAACAGCTTCCTTGATCGTCCACAGCCGCAAGAACGCATGCTCTTTCTCGTGCGCAGGAATTTGCGCAAAAGCGGCGCGCTCAGCGTCATCGCTGATCATGGCGAGCATGGGCGCGTATGACATCGCGCGTCGGTGCTCAATATCAATCCCAACAGACCCGCTTGTGCAGATAGCCACGGCCATAGCCCGGCCACTTCTCGACCAGGAAATATGCGCCTTCGTGTTCCCCGAGAACACGGGCCGCGCCGCCTGATCCGCTCTGATTTCGACATCACTCGCCACAAGCTTCGACCGCTGGACAATCCGCCTAAGCACACGTCGGGATTCCGCGAACGCGCTCCGCTCGGACGGAACAATGAGCCGCTCATAACGCGCCCGATCCTCGGCGGACATCTTGCCAAGCGTTTCTGGCGAAGCTGATACGCCTGTGTCAATGCTGGTGCGCCAGACCTCCAAACCGTCTTCAACGAAGAAGGGGCTCGTCATTGTCCGGCACGCCGCGCAGCTTGAAAAGCCAAAGTCTCCTTGCGGGTCGGCGCGCAATGGCTCGCGGTGGGCTTTTGAACAGACATGGCCGCCGCCGCCGAAGCGAAAAGCGCTGCCTCCACAAGATTGGCCCCATCCGACAATGCACCAGCAAGCGCGCCATTATAGACGTCGCCCGCCCCGCTGGTATCGACGACATTGTCAATCTTGTAAGCTGGCACATAGCGCACAGCCGTCGGCGTCGCGACCAGCGAACCATTCTGACCAAGTGTCACGACAACCTGCTGCGCACCCATGTCCAGCAGCTCTTGAGCGGCCAGACGTGCGCCCGCTTCATCCTGTACATCAACGCCCGTCAGCGAGCTGGCCTCGGTCTGGTTCGGCGTGATCACATCAGCAAGAGCGACAAGTGTCCCGGCTCCCTCGACAAAAGGAGCCGGATTGAGGATCGACAGTTTGCCCAGTTCACGCGCCTGCATCAAACTGCTGCGCACGGCATCAAGCGGGCTCTCCAATTGCGTCAGTATGATCTCGCTGTCAGCGAACAGATCGCGCGCGCCCGAGATATGCGCCGGCGTAAGGCCGCCATTTGCTCCAGCCGCCACAACAATAAGATTGTCCCCCGCCGCATTCACCAGAATACAAGCCGTCCCCGTCGGCAGAGCATCGTGCCGCACAATATGCGAAGTATCCACCGTTTGCCCGTCCAGATAGGTCAGGCAGAAGGCGGCAGCCATATCGTCTCCGACACAGCCAAGCATCCGCACGGGACGATCGGTCGCCAGAGCACAAGCGGCCGCCTGATTCGCGCCTTTGCCGCCGGGCGCGGTCGTAAACCCGCTCGCGGGCACAGTCTCATGTGGCTTTGGCAGGTGCGCCACATTATAAATCGCATCATGATTGATACTGCCAACAACCAATACACCTCGATCCATATAGCGCTCCAACCTCTCAGACATTACGGGTTTAACGCGACCGTGCGCCGAAACTCATCCAACAAAGCATCCGCCCGCACTCCCATACACACGAAGCACTTGCGCCCGCCCCCCGTTTTGCGAACCAGATTACCAATCTCTTCACCAGACGTCACAACGCTCAGCGCGGTTTCTTCCATCTCCATAAGCTCGGGCATGGTGCAAGCAATAACCGCCGACGGGTCATGCAAATGACAGCTGAGGCGTCCCGTTTTTGCTTTGTAAAACTCCATATAGAATTGCGCAATCTGGCGCAGAAATTCGCCGGCAATCGGGGATGCGTCTACCAATGCATCAAAATCCTGCACCCGACATTCGATCTGGCTCGTTACATCCAGTCCAACAATAATAATCCGGCCACTCCCGGGCGCATTGACGACAATATTAGCTGCATGCGGATCGTTCCAGAAGTTTGCTTCGGCAAAGGACCCCACATTACCGACCGCATCAAGCGCCCCGCCCATAATGACGAGCTGGGCAAGATTGGACACAAACTCCGCATCTTTCTGTATCGCACGTGCCACATTGGTCAGCGGACCAATCGCGCAAAGTGTGATGTCTCCCCGCGCCTCACGCGCAGCGCGGACCAGAAAATCAGCCGCATCCTCGGTTTCTGCCTTCCGCTTGATTGTGCCAATTTCGACATCGCCGAACCCGTGCTTCCCATGGACAAAATCAGCTGGCGGATTGGGCGAAATCTGAAGCGGGACAGCATGCCCAGGATAGACAGGTTCGCGTCCACCAGACAGATCACCGAGCCAAAGCGCGTTTTGCACTGCATCTTCTATGGTGACATTCCCGAAAATCGTGGTCAGCGCAATGAGTTCGATCTCTTGGTGCGCGCGCGCATAAAAATAGGCCATAGCATCATCAACGCCCGGGTCCGTATCAATAATCATTTTCATTCTGGCATTTCCTCACCCATCCTCGAGCAGAGCACACATGACGATCTGATGCCCAAACCTTGGCCGGAGTATAGGGCCGTCCAGCGGCACAACAACTCTACATTTACATTTTTCTGGACACAGGCAGACCTTCCCCTGCTATAGACCCAACTCAGAAATCAGAACGGTGTGTAAATCCATATGAGCAAGCAATTTATCAGCGCTGAAGATCTCCTCAGAGACTCATTCGAGCTTGGCATGCGGGTGCTGGAATCCGGGTTCCGACCTACTTTTCTGCTTGGCGTTTGGCGTGGCGGTACGCCGGTTGGCATTGCCGTTCAGGAATTGTTCGAAATATATGGTCTGAAGATGAACCATTTCGCGATCCGCACCTCGTCCTATGGCAGCGGCATGGTGGCTTCGGACACGGTGCAGGTGTTCGGCCTTCAACATGTCGTCGATACCATCAATGTCGATGACAAGCTTCTGATTATTGACGACGTGTTCGACAGTGGACGGAGCATTTCCGCCATTCTCGAAAATTTGCAGGCCAAGAGCCGTCGCAACACGCCCGACGATATTAAAGTGGCGACCGTCTACTACAAGCCCGGAAAAAACAAGACCCAGCGCGTCCCTGACTTCTACATCCATGAAGTCGATGACTGGCTCGTCTTCCCGCATGAAATGAAAGGCTGCACGCTGGAGGAGCTTGCTGAACACAAGCCCCTGCCCAAAAGGGCCTTCGACCTCAAACTCGAGCTTTAAGGCGTCTGCGTCACCGGACTCTGGTTGAGCAGGCCAAGCCCAGCCGCCTCGACAGCGGTGCGGAAATCAGCCAACTGCGTGTTGAGCACATCATTCGTGCTGGTGATGGCTTGATCAACGGCCACACGCGCGCGGTCCAACTCGGCCAGAGCTGCCGATGACGGCCCGTCAAATGTCGAACCCAGATAGAAGGCCGCTGTGCCAATCTGACTGCCAACCTTGTCCGCGCTAAAGACGATACCTCTGGTTTCTGGTGGAACACGGAAACGCGTCTCCGCCTCTGTCAAAGCATCCTTAAGAGCCTTGGCACCTGCCTCCAGATCCGCATACGGGTGCGCGTCAGGTTCTAGTCCTGCTGTCTCGGCTTTGATCAATGTTTCAACTGTTTCGACGTCTCGGCGCGCGGCGAGAATATTCCGCAAGGCCCCGTTCATCCGCTCTTGCAGAGCTTCAACCTCGTCAAGCGCTGCGGCATTCGCCACCTGCGCATCGAGCGAGTATGGACTGCGTGGATCGGCGAGCACCTCTATAGCGCCGCTCGCTTGTCGTCCATCAAATGCAATTCGGACCGTATAAGTCCCCGGCACAACCTCACGGCCCGCTGGAAGGGTGCCGTCTTTGGGAGCATCATCCGCAGAAACCGGTCGCAAGCCATCACGCCGCAGATTCCATACCGCGCGATTGATCCCCTGATGCACATCCGTTTTGAAAGTGCGTATGGTCTCCCCCGCCGCGTTCATCACTGTAATGGTCGCCTTTAGCGGTTTGGACACGTCATCCTTGTCCTCACCAGCCGCTCGCCGCGCTGCCGCAGCCCGCGCGCGTTCGCGCTCCTTATCCGGATGGGTCAGATCCGAGCCGCTCGCCATAAATGTAATCATCACGCCATAGGGTGCATTGGACGCACGGAACTCGCCACTGCCTGTAAATCGGGTCGATGGGGTCTGTGCAGGTCTGTACTGCTGGCCATGGGTGATGTTCAGCAGAGCGAACCGCTCGGAGAAATTACGTGCAGACAGGTTTCTGATGGCCGCAATATCTTCGATCACGAACGCGGCGCGGCCGTGCGTGCCAACAATCAGATCACTCTCGCGGGCTTGTAATGCCAAATCTGCAATCTGAACCGTGGGCACGCCCTGGGTCCACTTCATCCAGCGGCGCCCGCCATCATGGCTAATGTGCAAACCAAACTCCGTTCCAAGAAACAACAGATCGGGATCAACACTGTCTTGCAGGATCGACGTTGCGTAACCGCTCACGGCACCATCGACCAACGGCACCCATGTCCGACCATAATTTTCTAGCCTGTAGGCATAAGGCGTCATGTCACCATTGCGGTGATCGTCGAGCACGATAAAGGCGACCGACGCGTCATGCGGTGACGGATAGATCATTGGCACCCATGCACCATCCGGCCCGTCAGTCAGCCGGCCTTCAACACTTTGCCAATCTTCACCAGCATTTCGGCTGACATGAACACGGCCATCATCACTGCCAACCCAGATGACACCCTCTTCTAACGGACTTGGCGCAATCATCGTGATCGACGTGTAGTTTTCCGCAGCTGTTACATCCGGGGTCAAGCCACCGCTTTCACGAAAGGTCTGAACGTCGGGATTATTGGTCGTCAGGTCACCGCTAACCACTTGCCATGTCAGGCCGCGATCAGTGGACTTGTGGACAAACTGGCTGCCAAGATAAATGGTCGCTGGATCGAACGGATCCTGAGCAAAACCAGCATTCCAGTTAAACCGGAGATCCGTCCCAGCAACCGGATCCGGTTTAATCAATCGGCTTTCACCGCTATCCAGATCCCAGCGATAGAGGACACCGCCCTGGCTCATCGCATAACCGCGATTGGCATTCTCCGGGTCAGCGCGCGTATCAAACCCGTCACCAAAAGCCACTTCTTGCCAATGGAAATTCCGTATGCCGCCATTCTCGAACACTTCGGACGGCCCACGCCATGAGCCATTATCCTGCAAGCCGCCGAGAATATTGTAGGGCACCTCATTGTCCACCGCGATGTGATAGAACTGCGCCAGCGGCAAATTGCGCACAAAGCGCCAAGTCTCGCCGCGATCATGGGTAATCGCTATGCCGCCATCATTCCCATCAATCATATGGCGCGGATCGTTTGGATTGATCCACCAGGCATGGGTGTCAATGTGGACCGTATTGGACGCGGCACAACAATCAATCGCAGGCATATATTCGAAGGTCTTGCCGCCATCCTCGGAGACTTTCACACGGCTCCCAATCCGGTAAACCCGATTGGCGTTCTGCGGATCAACGGCAAGATCACCATAATAGAACGGTCGGTCATTAATGTCGAAGTCGGTATTCACCAGCGTCCAGCTTCGTCCGCCATCATCGGAACGGGCCAGCGCGCTTTCCTCCGCCTCAATCAGCGCATAGACGCGTTTTGGATCGGCGGGCGACATCGCAAAGGACGAGCGACCAAGCTCGCCCTTGGGCAAACCATCATCTTCAGTCAATTCGGTCCAATTGTCCCCGCCATCATGCGAGACGTAAAGACCAGACCCTTCACCGCCCGACTTGAAAAAATACGGCCAGCGGCGAAACTCCCACATCCCAGCGAACAGTTTCTGAGGATTGCCGGGCATCATGCGAATATCCGTCGCGCCCGTGCTGTCATTCACATAGAGAATTTTCTCCCAGCTCTCGCCGCCATCTGTCGTTCGGTAAAGCCCTCGATCCTCGCCTGCGCTCCAGAGCGGGCCGAGCGCGGCAATATAGGCGACATCTGGATTGGTCGGGTGCAACGCAATCCGGTGGATACGCTCCGTCCCCTCCAACCCGACATGCGTCCAAGTCTGCCCGCCATCAAGCGATTTGAAAACGCCCCCGCCGACCGAAGTCGAATTGCGCACATTGCCCTCGCCGGTGCCGACCCAGATAATATCGGGATTGGTCTGATTGATCGCCACCGCACCGATGGAGGCCACAGGCTGGTCATCAAACACTGGTGTCCAGTTGAGCCCGCCATTCTCGGAAATCCACACCCCGCCCGTCGATGCACCAACCACAATATGATTGGGATCATCCGCCACAGCATCCACCGCCGCAATTCGGCCGCTCATTCCCGCAGGGCCGACAAGGCGCGCTTCCAACCCTGAATAGAGCGAGGGATCGACCTCTTGCGCCGACGCGGCGAACAAGCCCGACAGGATCAACAGCACTGTTCCGGCGAAAAATTGTTTCAACATTCGTAAGCTCCTCAACCCCGATCCGTATCGTCTTTGGCGTGAGAGGCAATGATCTGCCGCTTTGCCCGTCGTTTCTGGTAGTTTTTCACATGTGGCAAAAAGAACAAGTATAAACCCGTCCCCCACAGAACAAGCAGAATCGCGCCCGAGGGGAGAAATAGAAACAACTTGGTCCAGTCCGCAAAAAAGCTGCCATCATGCAGGCTTTCAATCAAATCAGAACGCCGGTAGGCGACCTGCAACACCTCACCTGTCGTGGTATCGACCTGCACCTCCCAGCGGTTTTCACCAATAAATTTGATAACCCCCTTGGCGGGTTTTATGTCTACCCGGTCAAGATCAGCCCAATCGCGCAAATCCGCCTCATCGACGCTTTGTGCAGCAGCGAACAGATCGGACATTGCAAGCTGAGGCATCTGCGCAGACACGCCGGAGACTGTGGGCGGCTGTATCCAGTTCACTTCTTTTTTCAGCATCAAGAGCAAGCCTGCACCGATCATTACAAGCAGCGGGAGCGCAATGACAATAGATCCCCAATGATGGACTTTACGCAAAAGAACTCGGAGTTTCATATCGGATGCCTGTCTTCGCCAGCGGTCATTTTCCTGTCCGTCCAGTCAAAGACAAATCGGTCGCAACCGCAAGAGTGACGGCAATCGGCATGGGCCTGACTGGCCTTTTCGAAACAAGCCTGTAAGCATGAGGCATAAAAAGAGCAAGAACGAGGGACGCGGCAGATGAAAAGTGCATTGCAAATTTCGGGGCTGGTCCTGCTGGCCGGACTTATAGGGCTTGGCCTCTGGCTCAAAACACCCGCGCCCGCCGCATTCGACCGGCAAGCTGCGCTTGAGACTGCCAAAGACTATCAGGTTCGCATTGTCCGCGACGCTTATGGCGTACCGCATATTTATGGCACGCGCGATGCCGATGTCGCGTTCGGGCTCGCCTATGCCCATGCCGAAGATGACATCATCAACATGCAAGACAGCAGACGATTTGCGCGCGGGCAAATGGGACTGGCCACAGGCACCGAGGGCGCAATCACAGACTATCTGGTTGCCACCATGCAGGCACACAAATTCGCTGAAGAGAAATACGAAGCCCAACTTTCTGCCGACACGCGTTCAGCGCTTGAAGGCTATGCCGCAGGGATAAACCTCTATTGCGCCGAAGAGACAGACCGCTGCGAACCGGGCTTCGCGCCAATCACACCGATTGACATTGTCTCATCCTACGTCTCCCGAACGCCATTCTTCTACGGGCTCGATCGCTACCTCACCGAGCTTTTCGATGGCGACGTAGCAATGGTCGATGCCGCAGAGGCCACGCGTGAAGCATATCTTGGTTCGGACCATCGCATCACACCGGGCTCGAACGCCATCGCCGTCGCCCCCTCCCGCTCAACAGACGGGCACACGCGGCTCATGGTCAATTCTCACCAACCCTTCATTGGTCCCGTGGCGTGGTATGAAGCACGCGTAAAGTCAGAAGAAGGCTGGGACATGGTTGGCGGACTGTTTCCGGGCACCCCGCTGATCTCGCTTGGCGCAAGCCCAAAGCTTGGCTGGGCGATCACAGTGAACAAACCTGACTTGGTCGATTTTTATCAGCTGACGGTCAATGATGAGAAAGCCCCCACCCAATACATGTTTGACGGCGCATGGCGCGACTTCGAGACCGAGACCATCACCATTCGCGTCAAACTCTGGGGACCGTTCAGCTTCCCCTCGAAACAGACGCTGAGACGCTCGGTTCATGGCCCTGTCTTCGATACGCCAAACGGCTTTGTCGCTGTCGCCTTTGCAGGCGCGGGCAATATTCGCGCAGTCGAGCAGTGGTTCCGCATGAACAAATCGCAAACCTATGCCGAGTGGCAAGAGGCAATGGCCGTGCAGGGTATTCCGAGCTTCAACTTCGTTTACGGCGATGCAGAGGGGAATATCGGTTATTATTACAACGCATTGGTGCCAATCCGTTCGCCTCAATGGGATTGGTCAAAAATGGCACCCGGCGACCGCTCTGATCTGGTTTGGCAAGGCACCCGTCCATTTGGTACGGCAACACCCCTCGTCAGCAATCCCAGCTCGGGCTATGTGATCAATTCCAATCACACACCATTCGAATCCACCGGCGCACCTGACAAACCAAAACGAGCCGACTTCCCCGCCCATTACGGCATCTCGGATCTTCCGACAAACCGAGGCTTGCGCGCGCAAGCCCTTTACGGCGGCGACCTTGAAATCAGCGGCGAAGAGTTTGTGAGCTACAAGATGGACACGCGCTTCGACCCTGCCTCAGCAATCATGACCCATCTGCGCACGCTAGCCACAAGCCCCGACATTAACACCAATCCTGACTTCGCAGACGCGCTGGCTTTGTTCTCCGATTGGGACGGACATGTCACCTCCGACAGCCGCGTTGCCGGGCTTGCCATTCGCGCGACCCAGCTTGCCAACGGCATCGAAATGCGCGGAGACGGCGCAGAGGTCCCGGACCATGCCCAAGCACTGTCCCAGGCCATAGCCGAATACATTGAAGGCTTCGGACGGATCGATCCCGAATGGCGCGACGTCAACCGCCACAAACGCGGCGACCTGGACATACCCGTAAACGGCGCTCCTGACGTGTTGCGAGCCATATACTCTATCGACAATCCCAAGGATGGATCACTGGGCGCAATTGCGGGCGACAGTTATATTCTCTATGCGGACTGGGATGAAACAGGCAAACCCACCATCCAGACCATACATCAATATGGTGCAGCGACCCATGACGAGACCTCTCCGCACTATGCCGACCAAACAAAACTGTTTGCTGATGAGGGCTTTCGCACACCGCCCATGACCCTCGAAGCTGTGCTCGCAGAGGCCACCCGCGACTACGTTGTTGGCGGAGCGAACGCAGCGCGCGCCGATTAGATATGCAGCGCTTGGCCAAGCGCGCGAAGGGCCGCCTCCTGTAGCGCTTCGCCTTGTGTGGGGTGCGCATGGATTGTCGCCGCAATATCCTCAAGCCGGGCACCCATTTCAAGCGCGAGACCAAAAGCAGCAGCCAATTCGGAAACACCTTTGCCAACCGCCTGAATGCCAAGCACGAGATGATTATCCTTACGCGCAACGATGCGGACAAAGCCGTCGTCAACCTCCATCGTCATCGCACGCCCATTGGCCGCAAATGGAAACTCCGAAACCAGAACTTTGTGGCCCGCTGCCTTTGCCTCATCAGGCGAAAGCCCCGCAACCAGAACCTCGGGATCCGTAAAGCAAACCGCTGGAATGGCAATCTTGTCCCAGACCCGTTTGTGCCCGGCAACAATCTCGGCCACCATTTCGCCTTGCGCCATGGCGCGGTGAGCAAGCATAGGCTCGCCGGTCACATCGCCAATAGCATAAATGCCGCTCATACTGGTTCGACACTGCTCGTCGATCTTGATAAATGGACCATCCATATCGAGTACAACGGCCTCGCGTCCCCAGCCATCCGTCGCCGGTTTTCGCCCGACCGTCACCAACACTTTGTCAGCCAGAAGCTGTTGGCGCTTGCCATCCTTGGTCTCAAAAACGAGCGCCCCTTTATCGCCCGACAAATCTTTCGCCCGCGCGCTGGTATGAAGCGCGACACCAAGGCTCTCAAGCCGTTTGAGCACCGGGCGGGTGAGCTTGGCATCATATGTCGGCAGAATGCGGTCCATGGCCTCTATGATCGTCACCTTGGCACCCAATTTCGCATACGCCATGCCGAGCTCCAGCCCGATATAACCAGCTCCGATCACGGCGAGCGTCTCAGGTACTTTTTTCAGAGCCAGCGCCTCGGTGGACGAAATAACCTTGCCTCCAAAGGGCAGGAAAGGCAGCTCGACAGGACGCGACCCAGTGGCCACCACGATATTCTCGGCACGGATCGTGGTCGTGCCGTCCGTATGGGACACTTCAACCGTCTTGCCATCCATAAACGAAGCGCGGCCGGGAACGACCCGCACTTTGGCTTTGGACAAGAGCGCCCCGACACCGCCCGTGAGCCGTTTGACGATCCCGTTCTTCCATTTCATTGTGGCCCGCAGGTCAATGCTCGGTTCTGACACCGAAATACCAAGCGGTGAGCCCCCGCTAAGATGCCGCGCGGCGTAAAATTCGTCACCCGCATGGATAAGCGCCTTAGATGGGATGCACCCCACATTCAGACACGTTCCGCCCAACGCGTCCATATCCACAATGATCGTATCAACGCCAAGTTGACCCGCGCGGATGGCCGTCACATATCCGCCAGGACCAGCACCAATCACAAGGAGCTTGCACTTAAGTTCGGTCATCTTGTTCTAGTCCTCGATAAAGATCATAGCGGGTGATTCCAACAGAGATTTGATCTTCTGTATAAAGACCGCTGCATCCCAGCCATCAATCACGCGATGGTCAAAACTCGACGACAAATTCATCATCTGTCGCGGTTGGAAAGCCGTGCCATCCCATTGCGGCAGAGTTCGCATCTTGTTGACACCGATAATGGCGACTTCCGGATGGTTGATCACAGGCGTCGTCACAATGCCGCCCATCTTGCCTAGCGACGTGATGGTGATGGTCGAGCCTGATAGCTCATCACGGCTTGCCCGCCCCTCTTTGGCAGCCTCAGCCAGTCGCGCCACCTCAGCCGCACAATCCCAAAGCCCGCGCGCCTCGACATGTTTGACCACGGGCACGACCAACCCATTATCGGTCTGCGCAGCAACGCCCATATGCAAGCCGCCATGCTGATGGATCACCCCGGCTTCGTCATCATAGATCGAGTTCATTTGTGGCTGGTCGGCAATCGCCATCGCCATCGCCCGCATCAAAAACGGCAACAGGGTGAGCTTGGGCTGGTCGGCCTTACGCGCGCTATTGAGCTGTCCGCGCAACGCCTCAAGCGCAGTCATATCAATCTCGTCGACATAAGTGATATGCGGAATACGTGATTTCGATAGCGCCATCTTTTCTGCAATTTTCCGGCGCAAACCAATCATCGGAATATCTTTCACCGACGTGTTCGCAGCCCGTACCATCGCACCGGATCGCGCTCCCGCACCAGCATGAAAATAGGCATCAAGATCATCATGCGTAATCCGTCCAGCCGGACCACTCCCGGCCACACGTCGAAGGTCCACACCGCCTTCAATCGCCCGCTTGCGAACCGCCGGGGATGCGATGGGCTTCTCACCCTCCGCGCGCGGCGCACCGGCGCTCGTCTTTGCGACCGGAACCGACGGCGCCGGAGCAACAGGCTTGACCTCTGCGGCGGTTGGCTGCGCAGCCGTCTTCGCTGGCTCGTTAACTGGCGCAGCCACCTCGTTCACCGCGTCGGCCTCGGTCATCTCTGCCGCGTTCCCCTCGCCGGCCACCTCCAGCTTCAACAGCGGCGATCCAACAGCCAACACATCGCCAATATTTCCGCCGCGCCAAACAACCACACCATCTGTAGGCGCAGGAATCTCCACAGTCGCCTTATCCGTCATGACCGCTGCGAGCACATCATCCTCGCGCACCGATTGGCCGTCTTCGACCATCCATTCAACAAGTTCCGCCTCTGCGACCCCTTCTCCGACATCCGGCAATTTGATAACAAACTCGCCCATGCCCTTACCCCTCCATGACTTTTCTAAGTGCCGCCCCAACGCGCTTGGGGCCGGGAAAATAGTCCCACTCCTGAGCATGCGGATATGGCGTGTCCCAACCTGTCACCCGCGCAATCGGAGCCTCAAGGTGATAGAAGCACGTCTCTTGCACCAGCGACATCAACTCCGCACCAAAGCCGCACGTTTTCGTCGCCTCATGCAGGATCACGCAGCGACCCGTGCGCTTAACCGAGGTTTCAATTGTCTCCAGATCGAGCGGCAAAATTGTCCGCAAATCAATGATTTCCGCATCAATACCGGTCTCTTCAGCAGCCGTCAGCGCCACATGCACCATGGTTCCATAAGCCAATATCGTCACCTCTTCGCCCGGCCGTGCGATTGCGGCCTTTCCGAGCGGCACCGTGTAATAGTCCTCGGGAACCTCACCGAGCGCATGCTTGGCCCAGGACGTAATCGGCCGATCATGATGGCCATCGAACGGGCCGTTATAGAGCCGCTTCGGTTCAAGAAAAATCACAGGGTCATCATCCTCGATGGACGCTGCGAGCAAACCTTTTGCATCATACGGATTTGATGGGATCACCGTCTTCAAGCCGCAAACATGCGCAAACAAAGCCTCCGGGCTTTGCGAATGGGTCTGCCCGCCATATATACCCCCACCAGTCGGCATACGGACTGTTATCTGAGTCGTAAAATCGCCATTTGAACGATATCGAATACGCGCCGCCTCTTGGCTGAGTTGATCATATCCGGGATACATATAGTCTGCAAACTGGATTTCCACGCAAGGACGCAAGCCGTACGCCGCCATTCCGATAGCCGCGCCTATGATGCCGCTTTCATTGATCGGACTGTCGAAACAGCGTGACGCTCCATAAGTCTCCTGCAGCCCTTGGGTACACCTGAAAACACCGCCAAAATAGCCGACATCCTCGCCAAAAACCACGACATTGTCATCCCGGCCCATGGCGACATGCTGAGCGCTTCGGATCGCCTCGATCATTGTCATCCGTGCCATATTAAAGCCCTGCCTCCTGACGCTGTTTGCGCAGATGCGGCGGCGTCTCCTTGAACACATCCTCAAACATTTCGCGCGAAGACGGGCGCAGCCCTGAAGACAGCGTTCCGTTCTTCTCAGCTTCCTTCTGCAAAGCAATAATCTCGGCTTCAATTTCAGCCTCAGCTTGCGCATGGCGCTCCTCAGACCACGCACCCTTTCTGACCAGATACGTTTTTAGCCGCTCAATCGGATCGCCCAGTGGCCATTCTTCCGACTCCTTGCGCGGACGGTAGACAGCCGGATCGTCTGATGTCGAATGCGCGCCAGCCCGATAGGTGACATGCTCGATCAAAGTCGGGCCATACCCTTTGCGCGCCCGCTCAATCGCCCATTTGGACACGGCGTAGACGGCGAGAAAGTCATTCCCGTCCACACGCAGCGCCGGAATTCCGAAGCCATGTCCCCGCGCTGCAAACGTCGCTGCCCCACCGCGCGCAATGCCCTGAAACGTCGAAATGGCCCACTGGTTGTTGACGATGTTCAGCACAACAGGCGCACGATAGGTCGACGCAAAGACCATGGCCGAGTGGAAATCGGACTCAGCGGTCGAACCGTCACCGATCCAGCCTGCGGCAATCTTGGTATCGCCCTTAATCGCTGACGCCATCGCCCAGCCAACCGCCTGAATAAATTGTGTCGCCAGATTGCCCGAAATAGAAAAAAATCCATACTCTTTCGACGAATACATGATTGGCAACTGCCGCCCACGAAGCGGATCCTCGGAATTGGAATAAACCTGGTTCATCATGTCGAGCACCGGGTATCCCGACGAGATCAGGAGCCCTTGCTGACGATAGGTCGGGAAATTCATATCCCCTTTTTCTAGCGCCTGCTGGAACGCACAGGCAATTGCCTCCTCGCCCAGACACTGGACATAGAAACTTGTCTTGCCCTGCCGCTGCGCCATTTGCATGCGCTTGTCATAGGCACGCACTTTGAGCATGTTCTTCAGACCCGCCAGCGCCTCATCATCACTGAGCGCCCCCGCCCAGTCCCCGACAGCTTCCCCTTCGCGGGTCATGACACGGATAATCGTATAGGCCAGATCGCGGATACTTTCCGCTTTCACATTCACCTTGGGACGCGCAACAGAGCCCGCCTGAGGCAGTTTCAAGCCGCTAAAGTCTGGCTGATCTCCAGGACGGAACTCCGGCTCCGGAACGTGAAACTTAAGTGGTTTACTCATAATCCAACCCCGATGTCCCTTGTTGCTCTGTAAAGTTCCGATCGCGCATGCTCAAAAGTTGAAATACAATATTCATTCCAAAAATACGGCTCTTGCACAATTCAGCCCTAACCTGACATAATAATAGAATTAAATTGTGCCGTCAATTCAATACGAGGCATGATCTCATCAAAAATCGGGGTTTTTCGAACAAAAAATCGTTACCAAAGCAATATCATGAACACCCTTGCCATGATCGACCACCCGCGGGGCATTTTCATCCTCAAACGCGCCCAGATCAAGCGCTACGAACTTCGACAACTCCCGAGGCCTTTGTGCGGTGAGATGCGCAAATCGTCTGTGTAGGCCTCATAGAGGGTCGGGTCAAAGATTGAGTTCGCCGCGACGCCTTCAGGTTTCGATATATCGCATGGGAACACCTGCGCCGCCTCGAACACCGGCACGGACATGGCTGCCAATCCGTCAGGGACACGCTCTAGCGTCCCACCCGAATTTGCAAACGCCATGTGATAGCCCCAGACGCCAAAAGAGGGGATCGTAATCTGATAGCTCAGTACACCGGGAAACATGCTTTCGAGCGTTTCGCCGATGGACCAATAAGTCCGCCGTGCAAAAAACGGTGAGGAACTTTGCGTGACGATCACACCCGCATCGGTCAGATGGGCTTTAACCAGCGCGTAAAACTCCTGCGAGTAGAGCTTCGAGATGGCTTCATTATGGGGATCGGGAAAGTCGATAATGACGCGGTCATACTTGGCATCACTCTGCTGAATAAAGACAAACGCATCTTGATTGTAGACGGTCACTTTTGGCCCGTTCAACGCGCCCTCATTCAGCGCAACAACGGGCGCAAAGGACTGCCCGAGCCATGTCATTTCAGGATCGAGATCGACGAGATCAATCGCTTCCACACCATCATGTTTGAGAATTTCGCGCACCGCCAAACCGTCCCCGCCCCCAAGTACAAGCACACGCTTTGGCGCCCCGCTCCACCCCAAAGCCGGATGGACAAGCGCCTCGTGATAGCGATGCTCATCCTGCTCGGAAAACTGCAAGTGGCCATCAATGAACAGCCGCAAATCATTGTTAGGCCAAGCATTTGTCACGGTGAGAGACTGGTACGGGCTTTGCTTCTCCCAAACAACCTGATCAAAATAGAGGTGATGCTGTGCATAAGACGTGATCCGCGTTGCAGACAAGGTCAGCACCACCAGCCCTGCAAAAATTGCGACCGTCATCCAGATCATGCGCGTCGCTGATGCCAGATGCTCGCGCAACCAGACCGCATTCAAAAACGCTACGAAAACATTGATCAGCCCAATCGCAAATGAAGACGCTATCAGTCCGAGACTGGGCAACAAGAGCAACGGAAACGCAACCGATCCAAACAAAGCGCCAATATAATCAAGCGACAAGACATCAGCGATAGATTTACGCGCGCCATGATGCTCAGACAGAATACGCATCAGAAGCGGAATTTCGATCCCGACCAGGCCGCCAATGATAAAGATAAATCCAAACATGGCCGCCGTGTAGAGCCACGGCGCAAACGGAAACAGCATGAACAGTGATACGCTACACAATCCCCCCACAAGCGCGAGCAACATTTCGACATAGATAAATGTCTCCAGCAAGCGCGTTTCAACATAACGCGAGAGATGCGACCCAACGCCCATAGCGAACATGAAAAAGCCAATGGTGAGCGAGAACTGGTAAACCGAGTTGCCCAACAAATAGCTCGAAACCGTCCCGATAATCAGCTCGTAAACAATCCCGCAGAGAGCCACAATCAGGATGGAGATCAGCAGAACGGATAGCTTGGTTTTGTCCAATCGCGCAGGCGCATCGACTGCTCGCCCGTCATCGCTCACAGTTTGGGTCATCTTTTTTGTCCATAGAAAATTGAAAAAGCCCGGAGCGCCATTGCGTTCCGGGCTTTCAAGTTAAACAGCCATTCGTCCAGCTGACACTGGAGATTACTTACCCGTACGCGATCCGCCCGAGCGTGACCGCGACCGCGCGCCAGAATAGCTTGCGCGGGATGTTGTGCGGCGATTGTTGAAGGAGCCACGGCGAATGCCTGCAGCGCTTTGCCGCGACAACAGGCGGCCGATCAGCAGGCCAGTAACAAGACCCGATCCTGAATAACGATGATGTACGGAATTGCCCGATACATCGGTCGCGATCAGGCGCTCATTCTCGGCGTCGACTTCGACAGTAAAGATGCTATCTTCGCCGCTATCGCGCACCTTGTTCTGATTTGTGTCCTGATATCCGGTAAACATGGCATCCGCCCCAAGGCTCATACCAATTGGGCCTTGATAGAAAGCCGGCTGAGCATTCATGACATCGGTCAGATAATCGGTGAACATTTCCATTTCAGCTTCAGTAACGTCGCCCTCAGCATTGCTGACGTCGTAATTTGTCAGCGCATAGTCTGTCCGATCAAGCACATTGCCCAGATCCGCAGAAGCTGGCTGGCTACCGCGCAACGATGTATAACCAAGATAAGCCACGACCGCCAAGCCAATAAGCCCATATTTTACAACAGCACCATTCATAGTCTTCCTCCCGAGGTATCCCTCACCCCTTTGTCTTCCATTCAACAGTTAATACCAAGTTGCTATAACCGTCAACCAAGTTGAATCGCCCACCAAACTTGCCCTAAATTGAGCGCATAGAAATCTTCAAGCACGCCAACGCGCGTAAATCCTTTAGATTCAAGATGGGCGGTTGCCGTATCAGAGATGTCCGCTGGCAGAGCGACCAGCACCTGCCGGAACTGGCGCGAGTTTGCGAGCCCCAGCACAGCGTCCAGCCCGCTTACGCCTTCATCCTGCTCTTCCCAGGACACCGCGCCAATATCATCGCTGTCCTCGTCCAGTGACACATCCACAAAGCGCACCCCCCGTGTACCAAGATCGTCGAGCCGTTCTTCGCGGGCCATGCCCGGATTCTCCAGCCCATAGATCAGTTTGCTTTCATCCACAGCGTAAAAGCCCGGCACCGTAATCTCCAGCGTCGCGCCCAAAGTCTCGTAGAATTTTCGCGCATCCGCATAAACATCCCGGCCATCTTCGGTGTAATCACTTGTTGCAATGAAGATTTTTCTCACCTTTTGATGATTGAGCATCCGCAAGAGTTCGTCGACCATATAGCGGCCAAGTGCCTGCCCGCGCGCGCGTCCATCAAGATAGGTCCATGACAGCCAGACGACATCCATGCCCGCTTCCGAATGAGCGTAGCCCGTGCATCCGACAATCTGGCCGCGATGCCAGAGGCAATACATTCCCCCATAGCCGCGCTCGCGGAGCGTTTCGTCGGCGTCCTCAGCGTCATCATCATCTGTCTGGTTGATAATGGCGATAACCGCATCATGATCCTCAGCCTCCATAGGGCGCAGTTGCGGCTGGTCAGGGTCTTGAGATTGTTGGGGTTCTGCCTCACCCTTCTTTCCAAACAGTTTTTCAAACACGCCCAGTCCTCCTCCAAAAACCAGTCCGCCCAGATGTGCGAACACAGCAATCTTGTCTGACATGAATAAGACTTCGCTGCCAACGATTAGCAAGCCAAGCACAAAATAGAAAAGGGATACAGGCAGCGAAACCCGTTGGATAAGTGCATAAATTATGACTCCATAAGCCAGCCCCGACAGTCCAATAAAGTATCCATCCACGAGCAGGGTTTGCAGCAAAGTCGCAAAAACAATGCACCCCAATGACAACCATGCCATGCGCGCATTTCCGATTCGCGGCTCAACACGGGTACCCGCCCAGAAAATAAGCACGAGATTGCCAAACAAATGCCTGTCCGTTCCATGCCGAAAGACGTTTAGAAAAGCCGTAAACAAACTGTCCCCCAGCCCAGTTCCAGACGGTACGAGCCCGCCTTTTCCGAACGCGGCATAAGTGAACACGGCCAGCGCGATGACGCCGAGCGTTACTTTATAAGTGTGGAGAATGCGGACAATTGCGTTCAATCGCGGCCCACAGAGGCGGGAACCAGTCCACGTTGCAGTCGGCTGACGCTCTCGCTTTCGGGTTTGAAAAAGGCCCGCAAATGATCAAGGCTCGTTTCAGGCGACACGCGGTCACCGCACATAAAAATGTCGATGGCGGCATAATCGTGTTCGGGCCAGGTGTGGATCGAGATATGCGATTCAGCCAGCACAACGACACCCGTCACCCCCTGCCCCTCGCCAAAATCATGCACGTTTTCATCGAGCACAACCGCGCCCGCCTTTTCGGCAGCCTCCCGCAAAACGCATTGCACGGGGCCCGTATCCATCAAATTTCGCGCGCCGAAGAACTCTATTATATAGTGCAGTCCCAAAGCGCTTTCAGGCGCGACCCTCGCATCAAACATGGCTTCCCTCACAAGCTTTCTAACAAAAGCTAGAAAGGAGTAGTGCACGAAGTGTTAACGCATTCAATCCCTGCGGCGGGGGAATTGGAGGTTTGGCGGCGATTGGTCAACATTGTGGAGACGGGCAAATTCGACCCATCGACACCGAGCACCGGGAGAAACAGAGCGGCTAAGGCAACAGCACCGTAGACCCCACCGTCTTGCGTCCCTCAAGCGCGCCGTGGGCCTCTGCCGCGTCGGACAGGGCGAAGCGTTGGCCGATGTGCGCTTTGATCGTGCCCGTCCTGAGCGCGCCGAACAAGGCCGCGCTCCCCTCTTTCATCCGCGCGGGTGAATTGAAATAATTAAACAGGGTTGGCCGCGTCATATAAAGCGAGCCGCCGCTAGCAAGGCGCGTCGGCGCAATCGGGTCTGCGGGGCCTGACGCATTGCCATAGGAGACGAAGAGGCCGCGCTCGGCAAGGCTCGACAGGGAGCTTTCAGCGCTGGTTTTGCCGACGCTGTCATAGGCCACCTCGACGCCGCGTCCGCCAGTAATCTTGCGCACCTTCGCAGGAATATCATCGCTCGCCAGCAAGACATGCGCCGCGCCAGCCGTTCTGGCCCGCTCGGCTTTTTCTTCGGTGCCTGTAATCGCGATCACCTCCATGCCAAGGCTGGTCGCCCAAGGCACGAGCAAAGACCCGACCCCGCCAGCCGCAGCCCAGACGAGCGCGGTCTCGCCCGGACTTGCGCGATGGACCTTGAACAGCAGCATCCAGCAGGTCAGCCCCTTCAGGAGCACCGCAGCAGCAGTTTCGTCATCGACCTCGTCTGGCAGTGGCACCAATGCCGCGCCCCCGACCAGCGTATGGCTGGCATAGGCGCCCGCCCCGAAATAGCCAACACGCTGGCCGATCTCTATATGCGCAACGCCCTCACCCACAGCCTCGACAATGCCAACGCCTTCGGAGCCGAGCGTGAACGGCAGGGGCACTGGATAAAGGCCGGAGCGGTGGTAGGTGTCGATGAAGTTCAGGCCAATGGCCGTGTTGCGGACGAGAACCTGACCTTTGCCCGGCGCGTCGAGCGTGATCTGCTCTTCGGTCAGAACATCGGGACCTCCGATTGTGTGGATGCGGATGGCGGTGGCTTGGGTCATGGCGGGTTCCTTTACGGCTAGGCGGGAATCTGATGAGTGTCTGGTCATGAGCATAGAGACACTTTGCGGAATAGACGAGGCAGGACGTGGACCCTGGGCCGGGCCTGTCACAGCGGGGGCTGTGATTCTTGATCCCGCGCGCCCGATAGACGGACTGACGGACTCCAAGAAATTGAGCGAAACCAAAAGGCACGCACTCGAACCCCAGATCAAATCGCGAGCATTGGCGTGGGGTCTGGGCTGGGCGTCCCCGAAGGAGATCGACGCATTGAACATCCGGCAGGCGAACCATTTGGCGATGCGTCGGGCGGTCGAGGCGCTCGGCCTGACACCGACCGCGATCATCATCGACGGAAATGATGTGCCTGACGGACTGCCCTGCCCAGCTCGCGCGATCATCAAAGGCGATCTGACCGAGCCAGCGATTTCGGCTGCGTCTATTCTGGCAAAGACGGCCCGGGACAGGCTGATGATAGAGTTGGACACACAACATCCGGACTATGGCTTTGCCAGCCATAAAGGCTATGGCACCAAAGCGCATGCCCAAGCCCTGACCCGGCTGGGGCCCTGCGCGGAACACAGAATGAGCTTCAAGCCGGTCAAACTGGCACAGCGCTAAACAACGCCAAGCTTTTCGAGCCGATTGAGAACAGGCGCCAACATGCGGGCCACAGCTCGATCGGTGGGAGCGACATGGCCATAAGCGGGCAGCCCCTCATCTGCAATGACGAGATCAGCTTTGAACTTGGCCGGAAATGTATGCGCATAATGGGCGGGCCGGACGGTAGACATATATTGCCCGAGCACGCTTTCCACAGGTCGGTCCCGCTCCAGGACATCGCGGCGAATACGGCGCGCCAGGCGCAAATCATCAGGCGTGTCAACGAACACCCGCAAATCTATCAGCGGGTCAGCCTCGGGCAATGACAGGGTGTGGATGCCTTCAAAGATAATCAGGTCTGCCGCAGCGAGCCGGTCGGTGACCCCGCCCACTCTGTCGTGACGCTCGAAATCATATCGCGGCTGGGCAATGTCATGTCCGCTTTTGAGCCTGCCCAGATCGGCAACCAGCGATGCGTTGTCCTTCGACGAAGGATCATCATAATTTATGTCTGTCACCGCGACATCAGACGGATAGTGCGCACGCGGCCAATAATAGGCGTCTTCCAGAAACAGGGCGACCGCGCGTGGTTTCAAAGCCGTCTCAAGCGCATGGGCGAGCGTAGACTTGCCCGACCCTGACCCGCCGGAAATAGCGATAACGAAGGCCGGAGTTCTGGGCGGATTATCAGGGTTTGTTGGCGAACTCATCTGGCAATCCCTGCACACATGCGGTGCCCGACGCAACACAAAAATTCGGGCAGGCCTTGTCCTGCCCGAATTGTGTCCATGTGCATCTAGTGCGCGCGGCGGCGCGCCCAACGTGCAGCACGTCGATCGATGATATGCGCACGCGGAGTGGGGCTGGTCCGGGACTGTGGCATAATCGCATTCCCGGCTTGGCCGGCACCCGCGTTTGGAACGATAATAGCGCTGTTAATCTGGCTTGGAGTGGTTTTCATGGGAGGGTACTTTCTATTTGCAATCAGCCACTTTGATGTCGCTGTTGACCGGCATATGGGGCGACCCGATTGCATTTAAACGCACCGTTTGGCAGGGCGCTCATGCAATATCGCATATCTCTTTTTGCTTTCGCGGTGACGCATTGCGGCGTAATGTGTCGGTATGAAACAGAGCTTTGATATTCGAGGCGGCGCCGATATGGGCCGCAGAAACCTTCCCCGTCTCCGCACGCAAATGGCTGCCGATGGGGTCGATTTTTTCTACTTGCCGCACGAAGATGAATATCAAAACGAGTATTTACCCGATAATGCGCAAAGATTGGCCTGGGCCACGGGCTTTACCGGATCGGCTGGCTGCGCGGTGATCGGACTCGAACAAGCCGCCGTTTTCGTCGACGGGCGCTACACATTGCAGGCTGCCGACCAGCTCGACGCGGCCTTGTTTGAAACGCATGGCTTCCCAGACCCTGGCCCTTTTGCATGGCTCGGGGGCGCGAACCTGTCCGGCAAAACGGTTGCCTATGACCCTCAACTCGTTAGCCCGAACGATCTGGCAATTCTCGAAAGCGCCGTGTCCCGCGCCGGGGGCACGCTCCGCGCGACATCTCCCAATCCAGTCGACACCGCTTGGACCGACCGCCCCCCCGCGCCAATGGCACCCGTCCTGCCCCAACCACTCGAATATGTCGGCATGAGTGCGGCGGACAAGCGGACCAGGCTCGCCGAAGGCTTGCGCGAGAACAACGCGGACGCCGCAATCGTCACTTCGCCAGCATCTCTGGCGTGGGCGTTCAACATTCGCGGCGGCGATGTTATGTGCACCCCACTACCGCTTGGGCGCGCCATACTGCATGCGGATGGAACAGCAGATCTATTCCTCGCAGAAGCGAAAACCTCCCCCGCCCTTCTTGAGCATTTGGGAAACGGCGTCAGCCTGCACCCGATCGAAGCACTCGAGACGAAGCTCATTGGCTTAGCGGGCAAACGTGTAAGCCTTGACCCGTCTGTCGCCTCGGCATGGTTTTTCAATACGCTCGAAGATGCGGGCGCAGAAATACTCCGCGCGCCCGACCCATGTGCTTTGCCGAAAGCGTGTAAGAATGAAGCCGAGCTTGCAGGCACGCGCGCTGCACACATTCGCGACGGCGCGGCCCTGACGCGGTTTCTGCATTGGCTCGACACCGAAGCACAGTCCGGCGAGGTGACCGAGATTGAGGCCGTAATGAAGCTTGAGGCCTTTCGCGACGCGACGGGCGAACTGAACGATCTTTCCTTTGAAACCATCTCTGGCGCCGGGCCAAATGGTGCGATTGTGCATTACCGCGTCTCGACCGCCACCAATCGCAAACTTGAACGCGGCGGACTGTTCCTCGTTGACAGTGGCGGGCAATATCTCGACGGCACAACCGACGTCACACGCACCGTTCCTATTGGCGCGCCTACGGATGAAATGCGCACCCGCTACACTCAAGTCCTCAAAGGACATATTGCGCTTGCCGCAGTGCGCTTTCCGGCAGGGACCACGGGAACGCATTTGGATGTTCTGGCCCGGCATGCACTCTGGCAGGCGGGACTTGATTATGGCCACGGCACCGGCCATGGCGTCGGCGTTTATCTTGGCGTCCATGAGGGTCCACAGCGGATAGCAAAACCATGGAACGCGATACCACTCGCACCGGGGATGATCGTGTCCAATGAGCCGGGCTATTACAAAACGGATGCCTTCGGCATACGGATTGAAAACCTGCAATACGTCACCGAACCGGCAGCCATAGAGGGCGGCGAAATTGACATGCTCGGCTTTGAAAATCTGACATGGGCACCGCTTGCCCGTGAGCTGATTGATAAGGCATTGCTGAGCGAGGCCGAGATCACTTGGGTCAATTCCTATCATGGGAAGGTCTGGGACAAGATTGGACCGATCATTGATGGCGAGGCGCACGACTGGTTAAAGTCCGCCTGCGCACCGATTTAGATCTGTCTGATTGCTTTGGAGAAGCGGGAGAATTGATCATATGAACATTCACTATCTTGAAATTGTGACGAACGACGTAGATCGCGAGGTCAAACTGTTCGAAACGGCGCAGCAATTGGAATTTGGTGAACCGGTGCCCGAACTCGGTGGCGCACGCATTGCCGCGGCACCAATGGGAGGCTCTATTGCGGTACGTAGCCCGCTTCGTGACACGGAAATGCCTGTGGTTCGGCCTTACTTCCTAACCGAGACAATCGCCCAGACAGTGGACGCGCTCGACAAGCAAGGAGCCGAGATCGCGCTTCCGCCAACCCAGATTGAAGGGCGCGGCACGTTCGCGATTTATATCGTCGGCGGAATCGAATACGGGCTTTGGCAGATCTAGAATCTGTGGACAAAAACTCACCAGAAAGGGCTTTCGGTCCTACGCCACCAATTCAAGCCATTCGTCTTCGGTGAGCGTTTTGATGCCAAGACTTTCGGCTTTTTTGAGCTTCGACCCTGCGCCGGGGCCAGCGACCAAAATGTCAGTCTTGGCGGAGACGGAGCCAGAGACCTTTGCACCAAGCATGGTTGCGCGGGCTTTGGCTTCGTCGCGGGTCATTTTTTCGAGCTTGCCGGTAAACACGATTGTTTTGCCAGAGACGGGGCTATCGTCGGACGCAGCTTCGCCGTCAAGCACGTCAAGCTCGGCATTGAGCGCAGTAAGCATCTCTCGCGAGGCCGGGTCGCGATAAAAGCTGACCAGCGCATCAACGGCGGCATTGCCGACGCCATCTATCGCGGCAAGCTCCGCGCGGGCCGCTTGGGCCACGTCGTTCTCCGGCTCGGCTGCGGCACGCGCGACGGTTTCCCAAAAGCGCGACCATGAAATGAAATTACGCTCGTAAAGACCAGACACCGTGCGGCCAACATGGCGAATCCCAAGCCCCTTGAGCACCGCAGCAAAGCCGATACGCCGGCGCGCCTCGATAGCCGCGAGAAGTTTTGCAGCGGACGTTTCGCCAAACCCCTCCCATTCGGACAAAGGGGGCACGCCCGCCTCAGCAATGCGCGCTTCGAGCTGGAAAATATCAGAAAAGGTCGAGAGAACACCACGTTCATGAAACAGCGCAACCTGCTTGCTGCCAAGCCCATCAATATCAAGCGCCTGACGGGAGACGAAATGTTTGAGCCGCTCAACGGTTTGCGCCGCGCAAGAAAGCCCGCCGGTGCAGCGACGCCGGACATCTTCAACACCTTTCTCATCAACCTCGCGGATCGCGGGCGAGGCACAAACCGGGCAAACGTCCGGCATTTTCCACGGCGCCGGCCGGTCTTTTCGGTCTGGGTCTACAACACCTGTGATTTGGGGGATAACATCGCCCGCGCGCTGGACGGTGACCATATCGCCAATCCGAATATCCTTACGGGCTATCTCGTCTTCATTGTGCAAGGTTGCATTGGACACAACCACGCCACCAACCGTGACCGGGCTCAGCCGAGCAACGGGGGTGAGCGAGCCGGTGCGGCCAACTTGGATATCGATGTCTTCGAGCAGCGTCGTCGCCGTCTCAGCCGGAAATTTGTGGGCAATGGCCCAGCGCGGCGCGCGCGAGGCAAAACCCAGACGGGCCTGCCAATCGAGCCGATCAACCTTGTAAACCACACCGTCAATATCATAGCCGAGCGTGGCCCGCTGGCGCTCAATCTCGGCATAAGCGGCGAGAAGGCTCTCAAGCGTTTCGTGACGCGAGAACAGCGCATTGATCGAAAACCCCCAATCGGCGAACCTGGCCACAACATCCGACTGGGTCTCGCCAATAGCGGCGCTCGCCGCGCCCCAGGCATAGGCGAAAAAGCGTAAGGGCCGCGATTTCGTGACGCTGACATCGAGCTGGCGCAAACTGCCAGCTGCGGCATTGCGTGGATTTGCGAAACCCTTGCGGCCCGCTTCATGTTCGCGGGCATTCAGCGCAGCAAAATCGGCATGATCCATATAGACCTCGCCGCGCACTTCAATCTCGTCTGGCCACCCCTCGCCAGATAGTGCTTCCGGCACATCGGAAATCGTGCGGGCATTGGCCGTGACATCCTCACCGACCAGACCGTCACCCCGCGTCGACGCCCGGACAAGCTTGCCCCGCTGATAGAGCAGATTGAGCGACAGACCATCAATCTTCGGCTCCGCCGTAAGCGTGATTTTATCCTCATCCGACAGGCCGAGAAACCGGACGATCTTGCCCGAAAAATCTGTAACATCCTCCTTGCTAAAGGCATTCCCAAGCGAGAGCATGGGCACGAGATGTTCGGATTTGGAAAACCCATCTCCGACCCGCGCGCCGACCTTGTCCGACGGGCTGTCTTTGCGTTTGAGATGGGGAAACGCCGTCTCGATGGCGAGATTACGCTGGCGCAGCGCATCATATTCAGCGTCGCTCAGATGAGGATCATCGCGCAGATAGTAAGCCGCATCTGCAAGATTTATCTCGGTGGCAAGACGCGCCAGTTCCGCCCGCGCCTCCACTTCGCTCAGAGCGTCAATCGCAGCCTCCGGTCCGGACATCATCCCTCCAATAAGCGTTCCGCTGCAGCCCGCGCCTCAGGCGTGATCTCCGCCCCCGAAAGCATGCGCGCAATTTCTTCAAGTCTAGCATGAGCATCTAGGACACAGGCGCGCGTGAGTCCAACCGCCTTTGCATTTTTTCGTCTCCCAGCCTTCTCGATCCGCCATTGGCTATCCGCTGCTGCTGCCACTTGTGGACTGTGGGTCACCGCAAAAACCTGGCGCTCCGAGCCAAGCCGGATAAAGCGATCACCTATCGCCGCCGCAACCGCGCCACCCACCCCCTGATCGGCCTCATCAAAGATCAGCGTTGGCACTTGCGATCCACCTGACGCACAAGCGCAATTGAGCGCCAGTGACAACCGCGCCAGTTCGCCACCAGAGGCGATTTTATGCAAAGGCGCCAGCCCGCTGCCCGGATTGGTCTCGACGAGAATATGAACGCTGTCGGCACCTTTGCGGTCAGCTTGGTCATCGGGGAGGGCTTCAATCTCGATCTGGAATTTGACCTGACCAAGTTTCAGCGGAGCCAACTCCTTGCTCACCTGTTTCGCCAATCGTTTCGCCGCCGTCTTACGCGCCCTGTGCAAGGCATCCGCCGCACCGCGCCATTGGGCCGCTGCCGCCAGCTCGCGCTGACGCGCCGCCGCAAGACCCGCCTCACCCGCCTCCACCAGCGCCAGCTCGGCCAAGATTTCATCACGCCTTTGAGCCAGTTCATCCGGATCAACACTGTATTTCCGTGCCGCCGCTTTCAAGGCGAACAGCCGAGCCTCCGCTGCTTCCAGCGCATCATCATCGTTTTCGGCAAGCCAGGCCAAAGTCTGCAATGTCGAACCCGCTTCAATGACTTCGATGTTGGCGCGCTCGAACGCCTCCGATGCACGTCGCAGCGCGATGGGCAATTGACCGGCAGCATCCGGTTCAAACCCCGGTAAATTTGTCAGCTTTGCGAGCCCCGCCGCGATTCCCGCCACAACCGCATCGATCTCTGCCCGCTCAAGCGCTTTGGTCGCCTCGGCAACCGTTCCAGCGATTTTACCCGTCTGCATGCGCGCAGCCCGCTCGGCACTTAGCCGATCTGTCTCACCGCTTTGCGGATCAAGCCTGATCAGCTCTTCACTCGCAAGCACCAGAGCTTCGCGCGCATCGCCCGCCAGCCTCTGCTCGGCCACCAGCGCGGCATGGTCCGACTTGGCCGCCTGATACTCATCCCACGCAACACCATAGTTCGAAAGCAAACGGCCCGTGCCCGCAAATCCGTCAACAATGTCTCTGTGATGGGACGGCTTAAGCAAATTCGACGCCGCATGCTGACCCTGAATCTCGACCAGATACTGCCCCGCCTCGCAAAGCATGGACGAGCTGACCTTTTGATCATTGATAAAACCTGCCGCCTTACCATTGGCAGGTACGGTGCGGCGCAAAATCAAGTGCTCGTCCGGAAACGCCTCAATCCCCATTTCGTCAAGCCAAGGCCAGACGGGATGATCGGGCGGCAAATCAAATTCGAGCGTTACCGATGCCATCTTGGCGCCAGCACGCACAAACCGCTTTTCGGGCCTCATGCCAAGCGCAATGCCCAGGGCATCCAGAATGATAGATTTTCCCGCTCCTGTCTCCCCTGTCAGCGCGGTAAACCCCGCGCGCGTATTGACGTCAAGCCGATCAATCAGAACGAAATTGGAGATAGAGAGAGCCGTGATCATCTCTGTTCTATATCAAAAGAACAAAGAAAGAACAAGTCGAGAGAAATATTTTTGGAAAGGCCCTTTAGAACAGGCGGGATAACAATCCGCGCTTGCGTTCCTCAGGCACGGCATCGGGATCAAGCCCCTCGTCTGACATCAGCCGATAAGCATCCTTATACCATTCGGATTCTGGATGATTGTAGCCGAGCACCGCCGCCGATGCGAGCGCCTCGCCTTTGAGGCCAATCGACAGATAGGCCTCAACCAGCCTGTACAGCGCTTCGGGCGCATGCGTGGTCGTATCATACTCGGTAATGACGGTCCGGTATCGATTGATTGCAGGCAGATGCTCGTTTCGGCGCATATACCAGCGGCCGATCTCCATCTCCTTGCCGGCCAGCTGGTCTTCGACCATGTCCATTTTCAGCTGTGCGTCCTTGGCATATTCCGTTGTCGGAAAGCGCCGCATCAATTCGTTCAGCGCGGCGGCGGCCTGCTCGGTGGTGCGCTGGTCGCGGCCAACGTCGACGATTTGCTCGAAATAGCTGGTCGCCACGAGATGATAGGCATAAGCCGCGCTCTCGCTGCCCGGATTGAGGGCGATGAACCGTTGAGCGGTGCCGATGGCGTCATCATAGCGGCGAGACTGATAGGCCGCAAAAGCGCTCATCAGCGTGGAGCGGCGCGCCCATTCGGAATAAGGGTGCTGGCGCTCAACCTCGTTAAACAACTCGATCGCTTCAGCATAATCGCGTTTATCAAGCTCCGAGGCGGCAGAGTTATAGAGCACCTCAACCGGCCGCTCGATATAAGCTCGTTGCGCTTTGCGTGAATTGTTCTGACATGCCGTAAGTGTCAGACTTGCTGTGGCAACGCCGACCATGAGGGCGGTTTTTAGTGGGCTCATCACATTTATCTCCTGATAAATTGAACTATGACCTACATTGGGATCATTGTTCAAGACGCTGAGCTGTACAGTGACGGTAAATTAATTGTCAGGACGTTAATCGCGCGCGGCTGCCCAAGCACGAGACGTGCCCACATTACACCGGAGGCGCTGGCAAAACCGTTTCCACATCAGACAGTACTTCAGGGACCACGGGCAAGCCCAAATCGGCCTCTTGCTGCTCCCAGCACCACGCGTCCGGCGTCGCCATCAGCGATTTGACGAGGTCAATGTTCAGCCTGTGTCCAGGCTGCACCGCCTCGTAATGACCCGCAATTGCGCCACCCGCCAACGCCAGATCACCAATAGCGTCGAGTAGCTTATGAAGGACAAATTCATCTGCGCTGCGCAAGCCGCCCTGATTGACGATGCGGTCGCCATCAATGAGGATAGCATTATCGAGCGAGCCGCCCAGCGCCAAGCCACGCGCATGCAGACTCTCCAGCTCGCAGCTCAGTCCAAATGTACGTGCGAAAGACAATTCCTTACAAAAAACACCCTGATCGAGCACCAGAGACCTTTTCTGCGTCCCGATCGCGGCTTCTTTAAACGCGATCTGTGCCGACAGGCTAAGCACATTGCGGTCAGTCGGCTCCAGTGACGCAAAGCTCTCCCCCTCACGGACTTCGACCGGTTTGAGAATGCGGATCAGGTTGCGTGGCTTCGACTGCCCGACAAAGCCGCTCGATTTGAACAGATTACAGAAGTCGAGCGACGATCCATCCATGATTGGCACTTCAGGGCCATCTAACTCGATCAGAATATTGTCGATGCCCAGTCCGCGGCACGCGGCCACAAGATGCTCGACAGTTGAAACCGAATGCTTGGCGTCATTGGACAAAGTGGTCGCCCGTTCAAGCGAGCTTACACAATCAACAGAGGCGAAAATATCAGCCGTCGGGCCGATCATATCCGTCCGGCGAAAGCGGATGCCGTGATCAACATTTGCTGGGTGGAGCGTCATATTAACGTAGAGGCCGGAATGGAGACCCACACCAGACACCTTGATTTTTCGTGATAAAGTCCGTTGCTCGATCATACTATACGACTTCCCCTGAACGCTACGACGTCGTGTCTCAACATCTCTTTCGCCCCCACGGAAGAACCTTATCCAGTCAGATGGGTTGGCTCAATACACGGAATGTTTCGCAATATTGCACGCTCAGGGTCGATCACTCTGGATTTCGTTCTCCAGAATGATCTACCCCTCAAAGGGGAATATCAGTGATTGGCGGACCGACGCAAGAACGCGGGAATCTCCAGATCTGCATCGTCAAACGGCGCAGGCTCGGGCGTATCGGCTGATGGGGCCTTGGGCGTCTTCGCGGGGGCTTCTTCATCATTGGACTGCGCCTCAGGCTGATGATTCCGGCGCCAGCCAAACAGACCTGCAAACCCGGCTTGATGATCGTCAGTCTTCTCCGCCGGCTCGGACTCGACCTTCTCGGCTGGCTCTTCAACAGGCGAAGGCTCGGTTACAGGCGCAGCATTCGCCCCGAACACAGCATCGGCGCTGACATGATCGGCGCCTTGCTCGCCATCAATATGGGCTGCGGGCAATTCGCGGCCGCTGAAATCGGGACGGACATCCACTTCCGCAGACTCTTCGGGATTGGACGATTGAGACGCCGCAGGCGCGTCCTCCGCCGTGGTCGCATATCGATTGACCACAACCGGCGCCACAAACTCATTCGCAGGTGTTGGCTCTGGGGTGGCTGCGGGCGGCTTGGGCGCACTTTGCGCACCGACGTGCAATCCAGCTGCAACAACCGAGATACGCAGCTTCCCGTTCAGCGTGTCGTCAAAAGCCGACCCTAGAATAACATTGGCATCCTCGGAAACTTCGCCGCGGATTTCATTCGCCGCCTCGTCAAGCTCGAACAATGTGATGTCATTGCCACCAGTAATATTGATCAGAACCGCCTGTGCGCCTTTGATCGAGACGTCATCAAGCAGGGGATTATCGACCGCCGCACGTGCCGCAGCAAGTGCCCGCCCCTCACCTTCAGCCTCACCAATCCCCATCATAGCGGTGCCCATGCCCGCCATAACGGCTCTGACATCAGCAAAATCAAGATTGATCAAGCCTGGCATCACCATCAAATCGGTAATCCCGCGCACGCCCGAATACAATACGTCATCGACCATCTGGAAGGCTTCGGAAAACGGCGTCCGCTCATTGGCAATGCGGAACAGGTTCTGATTGGGCACAACGATCAGCGTATCGACATATTGGCGGATATCTTCAACACCAACTTCGGCGAGCTTCATGCGGTGATGATGTTCGAAGCCAAACGGTTTGGTCACAACGCCAACAGTGAGAATGCCCATGTCCCGCGCCAGACGCGCAATCACGGGCGCAGCACCCGTGCCTGTGCCGCCGCCCATTCCGGCTGCAATAAACACCATGTGCGCGCCCTTCAGAGCGGCTTCAATCTGGGTTTTGGATTCTTCGGCAGCTTCCGCACCAAGTTCAGGCCGCGCGCCAGCGCCAAGACCTTGAGTTGTTTCTGGGCCAAGCTGGATATGGGTCGCAGCTTTAGATCGCGCGAGCGCCTGGGAGTCAGTGTTCGCCGCGACAAATTCCACACCTTGCAATTGGCGTTCAATCATATTGTCGACGGCATTACCGCCTGCGCCACCAACACCAAAAACGACTATTCGGGGTCTGAGATCTATCGTCATTATATCCGCCTGAAACTATACACACTACAAAAAGGGCCTGAGACCTGAAGTTTGCCTTGGCAGAGCTAAAAGACAGTTAAGCGCATCTGATTTAAATCAGAAATTTTCACGCATCCAGAAAAATGCTTTTTTAACAATGCCCACTTGTCCATTTGCGGACAAAAATGACTGCCCGTCAAGTGCTTCAAGCGCATCTGGAAGCCCTGCAAGCACATAGGTTAACAAACCTGCCGCGGTTGAAAAGGCCGGATTGGTGTAGGTTTCGCCCAACCGATCAGCAGCAACAGGACGCGCAAGCCGGATCGGCATGCCCAAAACGGACTTTGCCGTTTCCCTGATATGGCCGATCTGGCTTGTTCCGCCAGTCAATACGCCCCGACGGGGCATAACTTTCTTCACTGCCGACTTTGACAGCTGGTCGCGCATGATCTCGAAAATTTCCTCAAGGCGCGGGGCAACAATATCGGCCAACTCGCTGCGCTTGATCCGGCCCGCCTGCAAACGCCCATCATCACCAAGACGCGGACACTCGATCTCTTCATTGGCCGCCATCACATTCCGCTCCGTCGTGGCATGCAAAGTCTTGAGCCTTTCAGCTGCCGCAAATGTGGTGCCGAGCCCCTGAGCGATGTCGCGGGTGATGTGCAATCCGGATGCTGGGACAAGCCCTAACCAGGCTGGCACGCCATTGCGGAAAATTGCAGCCGTCGTCACGCCGCCGCCAAGATCAATACACACGGCACCGTTTTCCAGCTCATCCTCGATCAATGCGCCCATACCAGCCGCCACAGCCGAGGGCACAAGCTGGCACACTTCAAGATGGGCGCGGCCGACACATTCGAGCAAGTTGAGCAATTGGCTTTCCGGTGCCGATACGGCATTGACCATCACCCCAAGCGTGCTGCCATGCATGCCACGCGGATCACGGATACCGTCCTGCGCATCAATCCGGTAAGCCACCGGATGGGCCGACAGGAGGGTGTGGTCTTTCAAAGCCGCTTTGGCCAGCGCGGCAGCGTGGAGGCGCTTGAGGTCGCGCGCGCTGACCGTGCTGCCATCCATTGGGATCTGGGCGGAAATCAGATGGCTCTGCAATTTTGGACCGGTAATACCCAGCACCACATGTTCGATCCGTTCGCCCGCCTGACGTTCGGCATCCTCAACCGCGAGGCGGATGGCCCGCTCAAGCGCTTCCATGTCGGTAATAGCCCCGGCAAGAAATCCCCGTGACTGCTGGCGTCCGCCACCAAGCAGCTTGTAGCCTTGCGGCTCGTCAGCATCGCGGCGGGCAATCAGGCAGGTAATCTTGGAACAGCCAATATCGAGGGCGGCGAACACCTCCCCCGGTCGCGGACCAGAACGGGCCGGAAAGCGGTTCTTGAACCGGGCCATACCTATCCGGCTTCGGGCTGCAAAGAGGCGGTGGCAGGACGCTCAGGAGACAGATAGACCTGTTCGGCATGGCGCATATCAATTTGGCGCACGGGACGGTTCAGGACTTGGGTATCGCGATCGAGAAAAGCCAGGCGTCGGATGGCCTGTCCCTGCGAACTATCACGCGGCAGCTGGGCAATGACCCCGGTGTCGAATTTGAGGTCCCAACGCTCTTCGGAGATGCGCTCGGCCAAGGCAATCCGCGCGGACAATTGGGGAAATTCTTCAAGCGCTGAAGCCAGCAAAGGGGCCGCTTCGTCAGCACCAACCCCGACGACCCGGACAAGCTCGCTGTGATCCAGCGGGGGCTCGCGCATGATCCGGCCAAGGCCATCAACCACTGCCCATTTTGCATCTTTGGCCGCCGGGTTACGCCACAGCGCAACAGGCTCGACAGCGTCCGCAAGGATCAGAATATGGTCTGGCCAGAAGCGATGGACCTGCACATTGACGACCCGGCCCGTCGCCTCGATCCGTTCGCGCACCAGATGCGGGTCCGCCCGAAACATGTTCTCGCCCGGCTCGACGAGGGCCGCGAAACGCAACTCGTCGGCAATCTCGTCGCTGACCCCTTCGACAGAAACATACTGTACAGCAAGTCCTGTCGAACGCGCGGCACTGTCGAGTATATGCCCCGCTCGACGTTCAAGCTGGCTCAATGAGCCGCCCATCCACGCCGCCGCTGCAACGATCAGTGCGGTGAGAATCGCCAGACCGAACAAAATAGATGACGCCTGCACCTCTTCGCGATCATCGATCACATCATGTCGGGCACGTCCCCTGCCCGACTTGCCGCCGCCAGACTTTGAATTTTTTACCTTTGACATGTCGCGTCCTCAATTATCCAACTGACCAGATCGGCAAATGATAGACCCAGATACTGCGCCTGCTCGGGCACCAGTGATGTGGGCGTCATGCCCGGCTGGGTGTTGGTTTCCAAAATGACCAATCTGTCTTTTGCCTCATCATAGCGAAAATCCGACCGAGATACGCCGCGACATCCAAGTGCCCGATGTGCAGTCAGCGCATCCGCCATGGCGCGCTCGGTAACCGCTTCGGGCAGATCGGCTGGCACAGTGTGTCGCGATCCTCCAGCCTCATATTTTGCGCTAAAATCGTAAAACTCTCTTAACGTGGTGATTTCTGTGACCGCCAATGGTTTGTCCCCCATCACTGAAACGGTAAGTTCACGGCCGGGAATATACGCTTCGGCCATCAGATAATCGCTATAGGCCCAATCATCAGAGAGCACTTCGCGGGCTGGACCATTGGCCCCTTCCCGAACAAAAACAACGCCAAAGCTCGACCCTTCGGCCACTGGCTTGATCACGTAAGGCAAGGGCAGCGGATGGGCGGCGGCCGCTTCTGCTCGGCTGACAGCTTTGTCGGCGGCGACATCAAGACCCGCTTGCCGATAAGCAATTTTCGATTTTAATTTGTCCATCGCCAGCGCCGAAGCCAGCACGCCCGAATGCGAATAGGGAATCTGCAACCACTCGAACACGCCCTGAACGCACCCATCTTCGCCCCACGGGCCATGTAGCGCGTTCACGATTGCCTCGGGCTTTTCCGCAAGCAGGACTTCCGCCAGATCCGGTCCGGCGTCGATCATCACCGTCTCGTATCCCGCCTGACGCGCTGCCCGTCCCACCGCCTCCCCTGACGACAGCGATACCTCGCGTTCGGATGAGAACCCACCATAGACAATTGCCACTCGCTTCATGCCATAATCCTCTTCTGGCAGACCATGCCGGGCACAATGCCCCCTCATCTGACAGTCTTAACAATCAAATCGACCTTTCCATGTTATGAATGTGACCAATCACGCAAATGTGGATTTGCATCGGGGCACGACTGGACATAAGACTGCCCCAAGACTTGGTCTGGAGTATATTCTGTTGCGCAAAGCCTGCTTCCTATCAGTGATTTTGCCCATAATCGCACTTCAGGCGCACGGACAAGCCAGCTCTGACCCGCCGCCCAATACAAACGCAGCGTCAACGGGCGCCGCCACGCAGAGCTTCACGCCGGAAGATTTCGCGCAATTCACACCGAGAACCGCGCTTGATATGGTCGAGCAAATCCCGGGCTTCCAGATCGAAGCACAAGACAACAGCCAGCGCGGCTTCGGGCAAGCCACCGGCAATGTGCTGATCAATGGACAGCGGCTTTCGGGCAAATCAAACGATGCCGTCGAAGCGCTTGGGCGCATCCCAACACGCTCTGTCGTCCGGATAGAAGTGCAAGATGGCGCGCAGCTCGATATCCCAGGCCTCTCCGGCCAAATCGTCAATGTCATCACGTCCGGCAGCAGCAGAATTTCGGGCGCATGGACGGCACAAACAACCTTCCGGCGGAACCTTGATCCGTCATTGCTCAATGGCACGCTTTCACTGTCGGGCAAATCAGGCGCGCTCGACTGGACGCTCAGCCTTGAAAATTCAAACCCGCGCCGCGGCAATGAAGGCATCGAGCAAGTCCTTGATGGCGCTGGTACCCTGCTTGAATTGCGCGACGAGGAAACCCGCTTTGCCAGCGAGAACCCGTCCGGCTCCCTCGCGCTTGGCTGGCGCCCGGCCAATGGCAATATCGGAAATCTGAATCTGTCCTATGATCAGTTTAATTTCGCTGGACGTGAGCTGGGAGACAGAACCCCGATCGGCCTACCGCTTGAAGACAATTTCCGCCGATTCGATTTCGGCAATGATGGCCGCGTTGGCGAGATCAGCGGCGACTTCGAATTCGGACTGGGACCGGGACGGCTCAAACTCATCGGGGTCCAGACGTTTCGAACAAATTTCCGGTCGAACAATGTTGTCACGACGCTTCTGGCCGACGGCAGCTCCGACGGGTCACGCTTTACGCAAGATTCCGAGGAAATAGAATCGATTGGCCGATTGGAGTATTCCCTGAGCCCGAAGACCGGTCGCGACTGGCAACTCTCGATCGAAGGCGCGTTTAACAGTCTCGACAACACATCAAACCTCTTCTCAATCGATACGTTAGGCACCTTCACCCCCGGCAGCCTGCAGGACGACAATACCCGCGTCGAAGAATTACGCGGCGAAGCCAATCTCACTCACAGCCGGAAACTCGGACCAAAGTTGAATGCGCAAGCCTCTCTCGGGGTTGAGTTTTCGGAGATCTCGCAATCGGGTCCAACCGGTCTGACACGTCAATTTGTCCGTCCCAAAGGGTTTGCTTCATTGGCATGGACACCCAGCTCTAACACAACGATCAGCACAAGGATTGAACGCGAAGTTGGTCAGTTGAATTTTTTCGACTTCGTGTCCACCGTAAATCTCAACCTAGACAACGCGCAAGCAGGTAATCCCGATATTGTGCCGCAACAAGCCTGGCTCGGCGAGATCGAACTCGAACAGAGACTTGGCGATTTGGGCGCTTTTACCATCCGCACCTATGGCGAAATTATTGACGATATTGTTGATCAGGTCCCGATTGGCGAGACAGCCGAGGCGCCCGGAAACCTCGACCGCGCCACGCGCTATGGCATTGAATTGAATGCGACTTTTAGGCTTGACCGCTTTGGCGCGAAAGGCCTGCAATTCGAGTTTGATGGCGCAGCGCAATCAAGCAGTCTTGACGATCCGCTGACCGGAGAAAGCCGCCGGATCAATGATGATCTGGTCAGTCGCATCTTCGCCGAGCTGAGATATGATATTCCGTCTACACCCTATGCACTCGGGTTGAACTATGATCGCGACCGCCGGGCCCGAAACTTCCGACTCGACCAATCCATGATACGATTTGCAGAGCGCGGTGACCTTGGCTTGTTTGTCGAACACAAAGACATTTTCGGGCTCACAGGCACACTCGCGGTCAGCAATATAATCGGTCAGATCGACTTTGAAGAACGCGCTGTTTTCGTGGATCGGCGCGACAACAGTCCGGTTGATTTTCTCGAAACACGCGACCGGACATTTGGCGCGATTTTGCGGATAGAATTGCGCGGCAGTTTCTAGTCCGGCCGTGCCAGCCTGCCAATACGGCGCACTTCCCAGCGCAGCTCCACCCCGCTGGTCTCCAGCACGCGCGCGCGAACCAGTTCGCCAAGCGCCTCAAGATCAGCCGCCCTAGCCTCGCCCGTATTGATCAGGAAGTTACAATGCTTTTGCGAGACTTGCGCCCCGCCCACACGTAAACCGCGACAACCCGCAGCATCAATCAGCTTCCATGCCGAACGCTGATTTTCCGTACCAGGCGGATCAGGGTTCGCAAATGTCGATCCGGATGTTTTGTCTCTGATAGGCTGAGTGTCAGCGCGCCGGCGCTGATGCGCCTCGATCTGCGCTTTGAGCAGACCAACCTCGCCGTCCCCTTCGGTCGCCAGAACGAGGCTCGTCACAATCACATCGGACGGAAAATTGGTGTGACGATACTCGAACAAAATTTGCGGCAGCCCTAAATCTTTAAGTCCGCCCTGATAGCGGACCAGCTTGCCGGTCCGATCCACTCCATTGATCTGCACAAGAACATCTTTCAGCTCTTTGCCATAACACCCTGCATTGGTGCGCACCGCCCCGCCAACCGATCCCGGTATGCCCGACAGGAAGGACAAGCCAGACCGCCCCTGACGAGCGGCAAACTTCGCAACTGAAAGATCAAGCGCCCCTGCCCGCGCCGTGATGTACCCGCCTGTGTCATCCAAGCTGACATCGCCCCAGTATTTGCCCATCAGCCGGATCACGACGCCCTCAACGCCCCCATCGCGGACGATGACATTCGAGCCGACCCCAAGCGCTGTCACCGGAGTATCAGATGGCAAAGCAGCCAGAAACGCCGCCAGGTCATCTTCATCGGCAGGCAAAAACAAGGCATCTGCCGCTCCACCGACGCGAAACCACGTATAAGGCGCAAGCGGCGCGTCAGCGATCAATGTCCCGCGCGCCGGCGGCAAAGAAGAGAAATCAAAGCTCATACTGCTCTTGCATATAGCGAACCGGGCGCACGGGGAAGCGGCTCGGACGCTGCAACATCATTGTCAACAATTTCGCCTAGCCAATCTCTCCGCCACGCACGAAGAAGATACGCACAATTTTGCCATCAATCACTTCATACATGGCCAATATATCGACCGGTGGACCGGCATCGGTGTAAACGGTTTCGCGATCAATTGCGATATTGCCAATCTCGGACCGGTGATGCACCTCGCAATGCAGGCCCGCCGTCGCAAAGCGGACCTCATACAGAGCGCGAATAGCATCGCGCCCCTGAGCAATCACGCCCTGATCGGGCAGATTGACCAGCACCGCATCCTCATGAAAGAGCGCCAGATAAGCGTCCATATCACGCGCATTGTACGCCACAAGCTGAGCATCGGCTATCCGGCGCGCAGCCTCACTGCTTGCGCTATCGGACATAGCTCGCCCCGTTGACATCGAACGTCGCGCCGACGGCAGAGGGACAGGCATCAGACAGAAGGAAAGCGGCCAGTTCACCCACTTCCTCCGGTTGTGCGACGCGGCCAAGCGGGATATCGGAAACGGCCTCTGCGCGCTTCTTGATGTCTTCAGGCGCCATGCGCGTTTCGACCCAGCCCGGCGCAATGGCGTAGAACCGCATACCCTGCCCCGCCAATGCCCGCGCCCAGGTTTTCGTCATGGCGAGGACAGCACCCTTGGACGCAGCATAAGCAGCATGGTCGCCGCCGTCTCCCCTGTGACCTGCGCGGCTGGCAATATTGACCACTGCGCCGCCACCATGAGTGCCGAAATGGGCGATTGCCGCGCGGCAGATATCAGCAGGAGCCTGCACATTAACCGCCATCGTTTTCGCCCAGCCGGTGTGCCAATCATCGCCCTGCACCGGCGAAGCAAGATAAACCCCTGCATTGTTGACAACACCGTCAATCCGGCCCGCTCGCTCGGCAGCTTTTGCAAAGAGCCGCTCGCCTGCCCCAGCCGCGCTTAAATCTTCCAACACAAACTCGGCGTCGATCTCGACCGATACGCTGGCCGCCGCATCACTCATGCCGCTCGCATGCGGCAAGACACGCGCCCCCGCTGCCGCACATATCCGCGCGGTTGCTGCACCGATGCCGCGCGACGCGCCCGTGATCAGAATGGTCTTGTCGGCGAGATAGGACATATTCAGGGCTCCATTTTGTTGCCCCTATTTGTAACACTAATACGCGCACGGCAATCGACATTTGCGCCGATTTATCTGCCTCAGCGAAACATATCACGTGCGGCCATCAGGGCGGCGCGACCAAGCTGCCAAGGCGTTGGGCGGCGGCGATGGGTGTGGCGGGTAAAGTCGATACAATTGGAACCAGTCACGTCATAGTCACGGCCAAGCTTGCGCCGCGCACGCGCTTCGATCACTCGCGGATCGTCCTTGCTCGAGCCGTCATGCCTACGAATTCTGCCACCGTTTCCAAACGCGGCAAAGCTTTGCTCGATAACGCCTCCGCCCTTGCGCGAATTAGAGATCACCGTACCGCGCGAAGTCACCACACCATAATGGCGCA